>JACQWK010000081.1 GCA_016209525.1 Verrucomicrobiota bacterium | reverse complement strand
GGATGGAACAGCGCCGGAGCGAAGGCGAAGCGCCGGAAACGCTGGCGTTGCTGCGGCGGGGGTGGCGGTTGGGGGCGGCGGATTTTCTGCAACGGTTGAGCGAGAAGCTGGGGCGTCGAGGCCACTCCCACGAACGGGCCGGAGAACGTCGAGAAACCGACACCGAGCGTGCGGAAGCCATCGTTGGGGAGGGGCTGAAGGAGCTCAGTTGGACCGAGAAGGACTTGGGCCGGGAGGCCAAAGGGCATCCGCACAAGGCAATCTTGGCAGGGAGACTTCGACGCGAAACACCGATGACGCGGCACTGGATTGCGCGGCGTCTGCATATCGGGAGCGCCAGTTACGTCTCCCACCTGCTGGCCAAAGCGCGCCGAGGCGAAGGGTAGCAGCGCGCTGGCGGGGGTTGTGGTTATGGGCCACGATTGTCGATTGTAAGAACCGACCCCTTTACGGACCCCGCTGTGGACGATCAGCAGGACCTTCGCCTAACAGCAGGAAGAAGCGAGTATTCTGTAACCATTCCACGATTGGCCGCGAATTATAGGGCAAGAACGCAATTCGATGCAAACGGCGTTCCTCGACGATAACACGAAAACGCAATGAAACCACAGTAACTCAATGAAATACCACCTTTACTCTTTAGCGACCGTCCTGGTCCTTGCAACGGCTCCCGCGAGCGACGCGGCGCTCGCGAAAAATCAAGTGGCTTCAGACGCCAAATGGTTGCTGCATCTGGACCTCCAGAATTTGCGGCGCACGCAGGTGGGGGAGTTTTTGACAAAACACGTTGTGGAAAAAGCCACCGGAGAGCTGAAGGCCAAGGCCGGCATTGATCTCGGCGCGCTCGTTTCAAAAATCAGCCACGTTACCGCCTACGGAACCGATTTCGCCAAGCACCCCGAAGCCAACGGTGTCATGATGATTCAGATGGACGCGGAAGCGCAGAAAATCCTGGAGGGGTTCCTGGCCGCCCAGTTGTTGGCGGATGCAAAAGGCGCGCTGAAGAAAGAGCAGAAGGAGTCGTCGGTGTTGTATTCCCTCAAAAATGAGTTGTTTCTCGCCGTCCAGCCCGATCATCTGGTGATGCTCGGAAAATCCCAAAGACAAATCGAGAAGGCTCAGGATGTCATCGCCGGCACGGCCGCCAACTTGAACGAGAGCCGGGCTTTTTCGGATTTTCCAGCCGTGCCGGAGGCATTCTTTTTCCTGGCCGTGGCGGAAGGTTTCAACGAGGACAGCGCCATCCCGCCTCAAGCGCAAGTGCTGAAGATGGCCGATGGAGGGCGGCTGGTCCTCGGCGAGAAAGCGGAGCGGCTCTTTCTCGACCTCGCGCTGCGCGCCAAATCTTCCGAGGTCAGCGATCAAATTCAACAAGTCTTCGAGGGCATCAAGGCGATGGTATCGCTCAGCCAAGACAAAAACCAAGAATTGCAGGAGCTGGTCCGATCGATCAAAGTATCGACCAAAGGGAAAATCGTGACCATCAACGTCGAATATCCCGTCGGTCCGCTGATGAAAAAGGTCGGCGAGAAGATCGATGACAAATTCAAAGGCCGCGACGGAGAATCAACCTCCAAGCCGGGGTCAGAACCGAAGGCCGATGGCGCGGAAAACCCGCGGAAGAAGGCGGAGTGAGGAGTCATGAGCTCCGCAGGGATGGATCTGTTCGTGACCTTGGTGGATCAAAACGAGCCGAGTCCCGAGCAGCTTGCCGAGCGGTGCAAGGCAGGGTGCTCGAGCTCTTTTGAATGCCTCGTGGATCAATTTGAAGGCCGGATCTTCAACTTCTTGTATCAACTGACGCGGAACCGCCAAGACGCCGAAGACCTGGCCCAGGAAACGTTCGTGAAGGCCTATCGGAATATTCATCGCTACGAGCCAGCCTATGCCTTTGCCACGTGGTTGTTCACGATTGCCAAACGGACGGCCTTCAGCCATCTGCGCGCCTCCAGGCCGACCGTTGAGCTAGGTGCGGAGGTGGAAATCGATGCGGAGGATCCCGGTGTCTTGCTCGAACAAAAAGATGAGCGAAATTCGCTTTGGCGGCTGGCGCGAACCTTGAAGCCCAAACAATACGAGGCGCTTTGGCTGCGCTACGGCGAAGGATTCTCCATCGCGGAAACGGCGCAGGTCATGAACACCAATCAAATCCACGTGAAGGTATTGCTGCACCGAGCCCGCTCCGCTCTAGCCAAAACCTTGGCCCGCTCCGGCTCCAGAAATGTGTAAATCCTATGATCACTTGTTGGATCTACAAACGCTGGATTTCCGGCTGCCTTGATGCCGGCCGGGATTTTCCTCCAAAGCTGGGCGCGCATCTTCGGTCGTGTCCCAACTGCCGAACGTTTTCCGACGCCGCGGTTCGAGTTTCGCAGCGGCTGCGCGCCGAAGCGGGTGGCGAGATGATTCCGCCTTCGCCGTTTCTCCGCGGCAGGATCCTGGCCTCATTGAATCGCCCGCCGCCCGCCGCGGTTCGGGAGATCGTTCGCCCGGCCTGGTCAATGGCGGCCGGCGCTCTCGCGCTGCTTTTGGTCGGCGGGCTGGTTATTCGCTACCAGCATCATCGCCAAAGCCCCCCACCGGCAGTCTCGGCGCCAGTTGGAGAACGTTCCAATCCTGCTGGAATTGTGGTCGAAATCGCGCGGCTGCCGGCTCAGGAAAAGCTTCGGGAATGGAGTCAAAAGTTGGATCAACCGCTGCAAGCAGAATTGCAGTCCGTCTTTGAGGATGCCCAAAGCGCCGTCGCCCTGCTGGCTCACAATTTTCTGCCGGACAGCTTCACCCCGTTGCGTTGAAGCGATGGCTTCAGTCTAGTTGCAGCCAAAGAGCACGGATCGTCCTTGAGTGCGGCTGGTGATGAGTTCCAAAGGAGGCGGACCCAAAAGCAGCTTGTTCTCCAGCAAACGTTGCTGACAGTGGTAGAGGATGCTGTTGATGGCCCCGACCAGCGCCTTAAGCAGGGGTTGATCCTCACTGGGCGCCAGACAAAGCAAGTGGCCAAACGACGAGAAAGCCGGCTGACCTAACGCCTCGGCCAGTTCGCGGCTCGCGCGCTGGCGCATGGACCGGGCCGCGGCGAGCGTTTCGATGCGCGTGTTCATGGATTCCGCATTTTCAATGAGCGCTTCAGGTCGGCGCGTGAGGATCAACTTCTGTTGCCGGTCCAGAAGAACGAGCATGTCACCGCACTCCGAGAGCTCCTTCCTCAAAGCCGCGATGACCTTTTGCAGTGCCGGTTCGGCCTTCGGTGAACCTTGATCCGACGGTCTCGGGTCTTGGCGCTTCACTTCGGTTGAACGATTGAGCTGCACGCGTCATTGCCAAGCAGATTAATTGCCAATCCAGCGGCTTCCAAGCGGCGACACAGCCATTCCAGTTCGTAATATCATGGCGCGGCTGGGTTTATTTGAACGCAGTTCGACTCGGACCTCCGCGCGGGGGCCGCCTTCCAAATTGGCGCAAGAATCACCGTGGGTGTGAAGTTCACTCTGACTGGGGCCAAGTTCCCAGGCGCGTCCGTGTGCGGTCAGACGCACATTTGAAGCGCGACAACCCTCAGTATAGCTTTCCGAGAATCGAGCAGAAAGTTATCGATCACTCGCCGAAAGCCGGAAGACGTAACTTGTCCGAACAATGGATGCCAGGGTTTCATGCCGCTCCCAAGGAGCAGGCTTCACATTGATTGAACTGCTCGTCGTCGTCGGGATCATTGCGATTCTGGCTTCGCTGCTATTGCCGGCCCTTGCCAAAGCCAAAATCCAGGCACAACGGGCTCAGTGCGTCGGCAATCAGCGCCAACTCACGCTGACGTGGCTTCTCTACGCCGGAGATCACAACGAGCGCTTGGTCCCCAACGGCGAGAATCATCCTCCCGACCCTGATCGGATCACTCTTTGGGTCTATGGCGAGAGCCATCCGAATATCCCCGCGTTCACCAACAGCGCCTACCTGTTCGACGCTCGATACGCGGCCTTTGCCCCATATCTCACGACCCCTTCCATCTACCGCTGCCCGGCGGACTCAGGCAAGCTCTTCGTCCTGGGAGGCAACGCGCTTCTCGGCGGCTCTGTCGTTCCGCGCAATCGCAGCTATTCGCTGAATGGTTACCTGGGGCCGACACCCGAGATGTTGACGACTTCGGAATACATCACGCCCAATTACCACACGTTTCAGAAAACTTCGGATATCGTTGCGCCAAGCCCGTCGCAGCTCTTTGTTTTTCAGGACGTCAATCCCGCAAGCATCTGCTTCCCCGCCTTCATCGTGCGCATGCCGGGAAATCCCATCGACGGTTTCTTCCATTATCCGGCGGCAAACCACAACCGGTCCGGAGTGCTCGCGTTTGCCGATGGCCATGCCGAGAGTCACCGCTGGCAGGACCCGAGAACTCTGCGCACTTCCGATGGGCGCTCCATCCTCGTTCACAAAGAAGCTTCCCCCAACAACTCTGACTTGGCTTGGATTCGGGAACGGACCACGGTTCGCGCACGGTGAGCTAGAGCCGCTCGGCAGCCGACTGAGAAGTCCCTGGAAGTTTTCCATGAACCGAGGGTCCGTAGCCGCCGAGGTGACGAGGCGGACACTGTAGTTTAAACTAGAATTTCTTTCACGACGCTGCCATGGACGTCCGTGAGCCGGTAATCGCGTCCTTGGAAACGGTATGTCAACTTCGTGTGGTCCAGCCCAAACAAGTGCAGAATCGTCGCGTGAAGATCGTGCACATGGACCTTGTTTTCCACGGCGTAAAATCCGAATTCGTCGGTGGCGCCATGGACGACTCCAGGCTTGATGCCGCCGCCGGCCAGCCAAACCGTGTAGCCGTGAGGATGATGATCCCGGCCAACTTGGTCGGGCTTGGGGTTTCCCTGCATCATCGGTGTGCGCCCAAATTCGCCGCCCCAGACCACGAGGGTTGAATCCAGGAGACCGCGCTGTTTGAGATCCTTGATGAGCGCCACCGCCGGCTGGTCCGTTTCGACGCAGCGCTTTTTCAAGTCATAGACCAGATTTCCGTCGGGCCCGCCGTGATGGTCCCAACCGCGGTGATAGAGTTGCACGAAGCGCACGCCGCGCTCGACGAGCCGCCGCGCCAGCAGGCAATTGTTGGCAAACGATGCGCGGCCCGGCGTCGTGGCGTACATCTCGTGGATCGCCGCGGGCTCCTTCGAAATGTCCATCACATCCGGCACGCTGGTTTGCATGCGGTAGGCCATTTCGTAGGCGGCAATGCGGGTCTGAATCTCCGGATCGCGCAGCGCATCGTAGCGCTTCTGGTTGAGATCGCGCAGGACATCGAGGGATTGCCGTCTTCGCTCGGGGCCGATGCCCGGCGGATTGGAAACGTAGAGGACCGGATCGCCTTGGGAACGCAGTTGCACGCCTTGATGGACGGTCGGAAGGAAGCCGCTGCCCCAGGCGCTCACCGTCAGCGGCTGGCCGACGCCGGTCATCAAGACCACGAACGCAGGCAAGTCTCGATTTTCGCTGCCGAGGCCGTAACTGAACCACGATCCCATGCTCGGCCGACCGGCGAGCTGCGCTCCGGTGTTCATAAACAGAGTGGCTGGATCGTGGTTGAAGGCCTCGGAATAGAAACCCTGGAGAAAGCAAACGTCATCGACAATGGTCTGAAGCTGGGGGAGCAATTCTGAGATCCAGACGCCGGACTTCCCGAACTGTTGGAATTGGTAGCGGGTGCCGAGCACGGCTGCTTCTTTGCCAATCTGAGCCAGACGGATGCTTTTGAGCATCTCGGCCGGCATCTCTTGGCCGTTCCGCTGGATCAGCTCCGGCTTGTAATCGAACAGATCCAAATGGGATGGCCCGCCGGATTGGAACAGGTAAATGATATTCCGCGCCTTGGGGGCGAAATGCGGGCCGGGATGACTCTCGGCAGGCCGCGTCCGACCGGCGTCGGCCGCGAACAACCGCTCATTGAGCAATGAGGCCAGCGCGATCGCCCCCATGCCGGTGCCGCATTGGTGGAAGAATTTGCGGCGGGTGACGCTGCGGAGCTGTTCAACGGAAAAAGATTGCGCGAGTTGAGGTCTCATAGGCGGATAATGACGAATGACGAAATCCGAATGTCGAAAGAATAACGAATGCCTAATGACAGAATGAACTGACGGGACAAGGGGATCATTTGCGATAAATGGCGGCAAAGATTAGATGAAGCTCCTTGGCCTCAAGCCACAGCTTTCTGGCCTCTTCAATTGAACTGGGATTGGCCTTCACGATCATGCGCAGCCAGTGCTTGCTTTCACGCGCTTCCTTCTTACAGGTGCCAATCTTGTTCTTAAATTCCTTTCTGGAAACGGCGTCGTCGGCTTCGCAATAGTTCGCGCCGACGCTCGTTCCGGCTCGAACAAGCTGGTTGATCAAAGGCGTTGTCACTGGATTCTGGGGAATCGTCTGAGCAAATGCGATGATGGATTCACCAAATTTGGCGGTCCGTTCTTCCAGGTCAAACTTCGGCGGCCCATTTCCATCGTGCAGTTCAAACCCATTGGTCTTTTGGACTTAGTCATTCTTTCGTCGTTCGGAATTCGACCTTCGTCATTCAGAGATCAGCCTTTCGTCATCACTTCATCCAGATTCAGCAGCACATTCGCCACCATCATCCAGGCGGCGAGCTGGCGGACATCCAGGTCGGCGGGCCGTTCCGCGAGGCCAACACTCACCAGCGCCTCCGCGGCGCCGGCATCGCGCTCGAAGCTCCGCAACTGCTGCTCATAAAACTTCAGCAGCCGGTCCCGTTCGAACTTCGCCGGCCAACGCGCCGTGCAAAGGCGCCAAGCGAATTCGATCTGCTTCGCAGGCCGCGATCCACCCTGAAGCATGATGCGTTGCGCGAAAGCCCGCGCCGCTTCGAGCAGAGTCGATTCGTTGAGCGCCGCCAGCGCTTGCAGGGGCGTGTTCGTGCGCGGCCGCCGCGCCGTGCAGACCTCGCGGCTCGGCGCATCAAAGGTGGCAAACAGCGGATAGGTGCAGACGCGGCGCCAGAATGTGTACACCCCGCGGCGATACAAGTCCGGACCTTCGCTCAGAGGCCATTCGTCCATGCCGATCTCGGGGCGCAGGAATCCGATCTCCTTCCACAGGTTGGCCGGCTGGACCGGATAGACGCTCGGTCCGCCACGTTCGCGGTTCAGCAGGCCGCTGACGGCCAGCGCCTGATCGCGGATCCCCTCCGGATCGAGCCGGAAACGCGGCCCTCGCGCGAGGAGGCGATTAAAAAGATCCTTGTTCAGCAGCGTCTCGTCGGCGGCCGTGGCTTGGCGGTACGTCTTCGAAAGAACGATGAGCTTTTGGATCGCCTTCAAGTCCCAATTCAATCGGATGAGTTCGGTGGCCAGCCAATCGAGCAGCTCAGGGTGCGACGGCGCCTCGCCCTGCACGCCGAAGTCTTCGCTGGTCTTCACCAGCCCCGTGCCGAAGAAGCGCTCCCAAAGCCGGTTCACCGTGACCCGCGCGGTCAACGGGTTTTCTGGAGCCACGAGCCACCGGGCGAGCGCCAGACGATTAGGCGGCTGATTCGCAGCGAGCGGCGGCAAGAACGCGGGCACGCCGGGCGTGACAACCGGGCCTTTGTCCAAAAAATTCCCACGCACGTGGATGTAGGTTGCCCGCGGCTCGGCGCGTTCCTGCATAACCAGTGTCGAGTACTTGGCTCCGGCCAGCTCAGCTTCGCGTTCGTTCAAGCGGAACAATTCCCGCTCGATCTTCCGGATCGTCGGCGAAATTGAACGATAGCGCGCGGAGAGCTTGCTGCGTTGTTCTTCCGTTCGGTCCGCCGCGGGGACGCCGAGCAATTCCAGAACCTCCGGCTCCAATGGCCACCGCGCCACCGGATCGGCTTCGGTCGTGGCTGACAGGCGTATGCGGCCAATGGTGTGGCTGTTGCCGTGGTAGTGTTCGAATCGAAAAGCGAGTTTGGTTCCGTTCTCATCGCCAACCGCGTCCTTCAGTTCGGCGATGAGGAAATGCCGCTGGCCAAACCGCGGACCGATCGCCCAACCGGTCTTCGGATTCCGGTCCACCGCGTGCTCCGCTCGATAGTACTGTTGCTCCCAATCGGCCGTCGCCTGGTGGAAGATCAAGTTGGTGGAGCTTGCGGCAGATCCCTTTTTGGACCAGGCCGCCGCGGAGAACTCGTCGAGGATGAAGTTACCAGTCTTGCCCCAGCGCCCCGGCCCTTTCTGCGGGAGGCTTGGATCGGGGAGCGTCTCCAGGAGAATCGCCGTGATCTGCCTCAGACCGGTTTCCGCTTCGACGGTGATCGTGTCATAAATCGGATTGACGCCCGTGGAGAGAATCGACCCATCCGGCAGATTTGTGAGCGTGGCGCCACCCACGGAGCTCGCGTTGGTCAACTCAAGCGTGATCCAGACATTCGATTTGCCGCTCACACGGCGTTCCCAATCGGCCTGTTCCAGCGGCAGTCGTGCTTCCGCAAGTCTGAGCTCATGCTGAAGCTGCGCGATGCGGGACCGCAGGGAGGTCACTTTCGGCTGAATGTCTGGCGCGAGGACCGGGATGGTTGGTTCGACGCTGTGGTTGCCGCCGTCGGTCGAATTGTTGAAGAAGGCGTAAAACCGGTAGTACTCCTCCTGGGTCACGGGATCATATTTGTGCGAGTGGCATTCCGCGCACATCACGGTCAAGCCGAGCCATGTCGTGGCGGTTGTCGCTACACGATCCTTCACCGCTTTGGCGCGATATTCCTCGGCGTCGCCGCCCCCTTCGTCGTTGATCTTGGAGCAGCGGTTGAAGCCCGTGGCGATCTTCTGCTCCAGGGTTGCGTTGGGGAGGAGATCACCGGCGAGTTGTTCCACGGTGAACTGGTCGAACGGCATGTCCCGGTTGAAAGCGTTGATCACCCACTCGCGATACGGCCAGATGGACCGGGCGAGATCGACTTGGTAGCCGTTGGAATCCGCATACCGCGCCAGGTCCAGCCACCCGTGGGCCATGTGCTCTCCGTAATGCGGCGAAGCGAGCAGGCGATCCACCAACCGCTCATCGGCTTTGCCGCTGCGATCCTTCACGAACGCATTCACTTCTTCCAGTGTCGGCGGCAACCCGGTCAAATCGAGACTCAAGCGACGGATCAAGCTGTAACGGTCCGCCTCCTGGGACGGGCTTAGACCCTCTTTCTCCAAGCGCGCCAGGACGAAGAAGTCGATCTCGTTCCGCGGCCAACGGGAGTTTTTCACCCGAGGCGATGCCGGTCGCGCCGCTTTGACATAGGCCCAGTGCTTCTTCGCATCCGTGTCCGGCCAAAGCGCACCCTGATCGATCCAAGCGCGGAGCCGTTGGATTTGTTCCGCATCCAGCCGAGCGCCCTTCGCCGGCATGACGTCATCGGAATCATCGGAAGTGACTCGGCGGATCAACTCGCTTTCCGAGCTCTTCCCGGGAACCACGAGAGGCGTGCCCGACTCGCCGCCACGGAGCGCCTGAGCTTTGAGGTCCAAACGGAGACCTCCTTTCTGTTTGTCGGGTCCGTGGCATTCGGAGCACCGCTTGACAAAAACGGGCTGTATGTCGCGGACGAAATCGACTTTTTGACTTGGCTGGGAATGAACTCTGGCGGCGAACAACACAGAGGCCGCAGCCAAAACATGCTGGATGACTGGAGCGCGCATCGGTCGCGAACCATAGCACCCCAGACTGAGAACAGGAAGCAGGCAATGCAGCGACGCAGCAATTGTCATTTTGGCCGTAACGCGGACACTCCTGTCCGCAAAACCTCCGAAAAGGTGCGGACAGGAGTGTCCGCCTTACGGTCACGAGCCGCGCTCGTTGCCAAAATTAGAATTGCTGGCAGCCACGCCGGCACCCTGGTGCGTCTCGACACTTCCACCATGTTGGGTAGGGATAGCGCGTTGCGCTGTCAGCGCCGCGTTCAGCGGCGCAACCGGAAACCCCACGCTGGCCTAAGGAATCGAGGTCCGCCCGCTGGACGCGGGCGGGGACGCCGGAAGCCCGGCGTCCCTACCTTTGGTGGCAGTGCCAAGATGCGCCTCCATGCGAACAACGCCTGAATGCTCGGTTGGCACACGAAGCGCTACGCAAAACTGTCTGTGATCCAACATAGAACTTCGAAGTAACAGCAACTTCGTCCCTTCGGCGTTCGAAGTTGGATGTTGGATGCTCGATGTTTTGGTGGCGGCTCCGCAACGCTGCGCGGTATCGCAGAGTGACACTCGGCTGGACGCCCGATACTCAGGGAGCGCCCGGCAATTCGTGGCGTCCGCAGAATGCAATTCTGCGATGCGGCAGATTGCAAATCTGCGCCACGAAAGCGCGGCTTTGTGTCCGAGCAAGACCGACCGATTATCCGCCCTCACCGGCTCAGATACCGGCGCCAGATAACTACCAACAAGATCCAGCCCACCGGCGGCAATACAGCCAAGATCGGAGCCATCGGCACCGCCAGCGCCAGGGCCACCCACCCCCAACGGCGGTAATGCCACCAACCCCACCACCGAAACCACTCCAGGCCTGGCCTGGCCGAAAGCCGGCGCATGCAGCGCCAGTAACATTTCCGGATCAACGCGTGGTAGCGGAAGGGTTGAAACGGCTGGAAGCAGTTCCTCAAGTCTGCACGAAGCCGCTTGGCGAGGCTGGGCGAATCGGTCTGCGTTTGGTCCTCCGCTGTCAAAACAGCTTGAGCAAGGCCGCGCAGGATTTTGCCGGTGGCGTCCAATTGATCGGCCGGCACACTCCCAATCAATTTCGCTGCCTCCGTGACATGGCCCGCAACCGCCTCTTCGACCGCGCCAAACACCGAGAAGCGGGCGAATAAGTTCGGATCTTGCCGCAGTTTGAGAGCGTGGCGAATCACCGTCAGAGCCTGTTCCGGTTGATTCGTGACCGCTTGGGCGAGCGCCAGGTTGTGGAGCATCCACGCTTCCACCCCTTTCCGATTTTGCCAATCGGCGAGCCATTCTGCTGCTTCTTGGAATCGATTGGCCGTGACGAGCATGCAACCGGTTCGGCCCCAAAGCGAGTCCTCTCGCCAAAGCCGCTCACGGTGCTTGCGGAACACCTTGCAAATATATCGCCGCAACCGCCAGGGCGCGAATGAATCTCCCTGATTCTCGTACCGCTCATGGTTCTCTCCCAGCACATCCAAATATTGAGCCAGGGCGAGGCTTCCCAGCTCGCCTTCGCGATTGAACAGGTCCTGGAAGAATCGCGTGAGCCGAAATCGGCGGCGTTCGGAGCGCCGCGCAACCCAGAAAGCGCCCAAGTGGCGGTTCGGCGCGCTCTCGCGCAAGATTTGGCTCGCGAGTTTATCCGCGGCCCGCCGCCATCCAGCCGAATCGAGCCGCTTTGCTGCCTCCCCGAGACACGAGCCTTGCTCCGTCTGCTGGCGGCAAAGGTTGGCGAACAACGCGAGGGCTTCTCTCTTTTTCCCGCGTCTGGCTTCCCATTCGATGGCACGCCCGGACACCCACTCGCTCTCCGCGTGGCGTTTCAGTTTCTCCAGAATCTCGCCCGCCGCTTCAAGGTCGCCATCTTCCATCGTGAGGTCAAACAAGGCGAGCCCGGCGTATTCGTAGGAAGGATTCAACGCGATGGCCCGTTGCAGGCGGGCCATGGCCCCCGTCCGGTCTCCTTGTTTGATCGACAGGCTGGCGGCGTAACCCAGCGGCATCGGGTCTTGCGGGGCTAGCCGAGCCATTTCGTCGGCCGCCCGCGTTGCCTTAGCCAAATCCCCCGCCTGCTGCTGCCATTCGGCGAGCAATTGCCACCCGCCGTAATGCGCCGGATGTTGGGTCAAGACGCTTTCCAGGCGAGCGATGGCCCAGTTGAGCCGGCCGCGCTGCGCTTCCAGCCAAGCCTCGCGCACGAGCAACGCCGGCGGAGGATTGGGAAATGCGCTCGGATGACAACAAGCCAGCGCTTCATCGAACCGGTCTTCAAGGGCCAGCAAGCGGGCTTTGAGGTCGTAAACCTCGGGGGCATGCGGATTGCATTTCAAAGCGCGATCCACCGCCGCGAGGGCTTCCGGATCGCGACGCTCTCCCAAGCACTCCGCCAAGAGGATCCAAGAGCGCGCTTCGCCCGGGCGGCGATCGGCCAGGTCTCGCGCCAGGCGAATGGCGAGGTCCGGATCATTCAGTTCGGAGGCCCAGCGCGCGAGCGTCGGCCAAGCCCACGAGCAGCCTGGATCCAGCCGAAGCGCGTGTTGGAGGCGTTCGAGCGCCTCGGGCTTGCGTCCCAGGTGCCAGAGGATGTCCGCCAGACAACCATGATTGGCGGCTTCGAGCGGCGAATGGACGCAGGCCAGTTCGAGAACTTGGCAGGCTTTTTCCAGGTCGCCTCGCTTATGATACGCGGAAGCCAATTGGCGCGACGCCTCGCCAAACGATGGATTGACCACCAGGGCCCGTTCCAACGCGGCAATCGCCGGCTCGAGTTCCCGGCGCAGCTCGTGGACCCATGCGCGGTCGAGCCAAAGCCGCGGCACAAACGGAAACTGCGAGGTCGCTGCCTCGGCCGTGGCGAGAGCGGCGTCGAGCCGGTCCATATCGGCCAATTGTTGAATCAGCACGGATTGTTCGGATCGATCCGGATCGCCGCCTCGGCCGCAGCCAGCGCTTCGTCGGTCCGGTTGCTTTGGCCGAGTTGGAGGGCCAATTCGCGGTGCGCCCAAGCGTCGGTTGGATTGACTTCGATGAGGCGCCGTAACGCGGCTTCGAGCGCCGCGCCTCCCTCCTGGCGCAAGAACTCCGCGTGCAAAGTCAGCAGACCGCAGTGCTTTGGGAACCGCGCGCAGACCTCCTCCAGGAATCCACAAGCCTCCGGAGCGCCTTCGGCCTCGGCCAGCAGCCAGGCCACAGCCCGGTTGGCATCCATGGCCAGAGGTTCAAGCGCCAGGACTTCCCGCCACAGGCTCAAGGCTTCGCGTCGTTGGGCGCGATACGCCGCAATGATGGCCGCGGAACGCAGCCAACGGCTTCGCCGCGTGTTGCCTTCCGCAAGGCTGAGACTGCGATCCGCCTCGGCGAACTGTCCGAAGCGCGCGTGAGCGTCGGCTGCGAACAACAGCAGCTCTCCGTCGTCGGCTCGGAGACTCAGCGCTTGCCGCAAGACAGCGAACGCCTCCGTGACCCGGTCCAGCAGGACGAGCATGTCGAACAAAGTCATGGCGGGTTGCGCCGATTGCCGGCCAAAGGCCTCGAATCGGCGCTGCAACATCGCCCAGGCCGCCTCGGTCTGGCGAACCGAGCGGGCGGCCACGAAATAGACCCGCGCGAAATGCTCTTTCTTGTCCGCCAGGCACGAGGCCAAACGATAGAGATGCGTGGCCGGTTCCAGTTCCCGCCGGTCCCAGAGGAGGTCGGCGTAGGCAACGAGGAAATCCGGGTCGCAAGGCCGATAGCGGAGCGCCCACCGGATGAGCGAGAGCGCCCGAGTTTGCTCTCGTCCGTCCAGGCGCAGCTCGCTCCCGAGCCGGATGAAGAAAAGCGGGTCGGCCTGGGGCAGCGCGCAAACGGACTCCAGAAAGGCGACGCGTTCCTGCCAGCTTGCCTGCTCCAGCAGACAGGACCATTTCACAAGATTTAGATTCGCGTCTTTGGGGAACTGCTCCAGTAAGCCGTCCAGATGACGCCGGATCGCGGCGGTGTTGCCGTCGTAGCTGCCCAGGACACGTCCTGCGGTCAGCGTGAGCCGGTGCGCCGGGGCCGTCGATTCGAGGCGCGCCAGCAAGCCGGCGGCCTCGTCACGACGGTGCCGATCGAGCGCGCAATTCAGTTGGTGCAGGACGTCGTAGAGCGCGGCGTCCGGCAGATTCAAGCCGTCATAGCGCCGTTCTTCTTCCCGAGGCACGAGCGCCAGTCCGCGCGGCCCCGTGGCTGCGTACCGCTCGAGAAAGCCCGGACAGAGGGCTTCCGACGTGGTGTACAGAAATGGATCGCGCAGCAAGAGCGAGCGCCGTAAGTCGTCATAGCCGATGACCGCCTGGAGATGACTGCTCGTAATCTCGATCGTCGTCAGCGTAAACGGGATGCCGCGGTCGAGCAGTTGAATGGCGGCTTCCCAAGTGACCGTGAACTCGCGCACCGCGTAACCGCTGGATTCAGCCCAGCGACGCTCGCTATGGTTGGGAGTGCCGTCGTAACAGATTTCTTCGGCGACCTCCAGGTGTTCGGCGGGACGATTCCAGAACCGGCTCAGGGCCGAAAGCGTGGCCGGAGCGCACGTCAAATGATGCTGCCGAACGAACCGCACCGGCAGGCGCGCGCGGCGTGGTTCCGGCACTCCTTGGCCGATCCGGCCCGCCAGGTCGCGGTAGTACGGATCGCGCATCGCCGCGCACAATTCTCTTGCCCGCGGCAGATCGTTTGTGCGGCAAGCCACGGCGATGCGATTGGCATTCAGCCACTGGAGCACCGATTTATCCGCCAGCGGCGAGAGGGCCAGGAAGCGATCGAAGTGCCGGAGCGCGTCGTCAAATCGCTCCAGCTCCACTTCCAGCAGGGCCAATTGCGAAGCGACCGCGCCGCTCTCCATTCGAGCGTCCGCCTCGCGCAGGAATGAGACTGCGTCCTCCGTCCGATCGAGAACGCTGAGCAAATGGGCCACCATCTGAACGCCGGGGCGGTAGGAGGCGTTCGAGGAGACGGAACGCTTTGCCGCCTCCAGGGCTTCCTCGTAGCGATCCTGTCGGGAGAGCAACTCAGCCTCCGCAAAAGCGAGCCAAGGATGGTTTGGATTGAGAACACAGGCTTCCGCCAGATATTTTTCCGCGGCCCCGAAATCGCGAAAAGCCCACGCCACTTCAGACTTGAGTGTGAGCACGTAGATTTGTGCTTCGACGTTGGTGCCGGGGTCGGGAGCGGGGAGCTGATCGAGGAATTCCAGGGCGCGCAGAGGACCGCGGCGTTCCAGCAAACCGTGCAGGTAGTACGCAACCGAGCCGAGATGCCGGGGGTGCTGTCTCCAGTTGCGCCAGTGAATGACGGAACCGAGCTTCGGGCTGCCCAGATTCATGGCGAGGCGGCCTGCGAGGACCGCGGCATCGGGTCCTTCCCAATCCGCGAGGGGGCCAAATGCCTTGGCGCGCTCCCAGGCATTCAACAGCAAACCTCGGTCGTACAGCGCCGTTATTTCTTCCAGGGCTGCGCTGGGAATCGGCGGCGGTGAGTCATGTTGCGGTCGGCCGGCGCAAGTCTGAGGTTCCTCTTCAGTGGGCATGGGGCTTGGAGCTCAGATTGTTCGCTGGATCGAGAAGGAGGACGAAGAATTCGCGCGGCCCGTGACGATTTCGGCAGATACGGATGGAGTGCTAATCTGCGCCACGATCGAGGAGAGCGCCGCGCAATTGGCGGGCTGAATCCGCCAGGGAACAGCGGAGGTAATGTGCAGGTTCATCCGGCCGGCGGCCCAGAGGGCCTTCCGAGCCAGGCTCAGTTTTGACGGTCACGCACACTGGACCGTCGCCGCTGAGAATCTCCTCCAGACTGCATTCGTATGCCTGCGCGTCGTCGAAGGTGTAAGCGCGAGGGAACCCGGCTGATTTTGCCAGTCCCGAAAAGTCCACCCGGTCTGAGCCCGGGGTGAGTTGGTTGCCGGTGACTTCGTAGGTGCCGTTCTGGACCACGAACAGGATCAGGTTTTTAACGCCGGAACTGGCGATGGTCACCAGCGTTCCCAGCGTCATCAGCATCGAGCCGTCGCCGTTCAGACAAATGACCTGGCGGCTCGGTTGAGCCAGCGCGATCCCCAAGGCGAAGTCCGCGGCGTGCCCCATGGCGCTGTCCGCCGACGCAAAGTCCAGCGCATGTTCCGAGTAACGCGCCCAGGGACGCACCACGCCCATCGTGGTGATGACGATTTGGTCCGTGCGCAACCGTGCCAGGGGCTCGAGGAATTGGTGCTTGGTGAACATCAGGGGGGCAAGCCAAGCCGTTGAAAGCGGAAACTCCTTCGTTGGGCGTCAGCTTTTAATGCGGTCGCTGACCCTCGCAGGGAATCCAGGGCAGAGTCTCGAGGCCTCCATCAGGCTTAAGTTCATAGAGCAGTCTTTGAATTGCGCCTTGCAGCCCGCTGTGGATCGGTTTGTTGGGACTCATGATAATCTGCCCTGGGGCGTTCAACTCAATCTTGTAGGCCAAATCTTGGAGCGGAGGATCAGCGCAGACGTCGGACCATTTCATCTTAGCGCGAAAGCGTGTCAACCCCGGGCGGTTCAGTCAAACTGAAAGCCGTCTGGTTCAGCCATGCCCTCCATGAACCGCAAGGTAGGGCGCGGCTGTCTCAGCGCGCCGAAAGAACGGTGCCTGAAGAACGGCGCGCTGGGACAGACGCGCCCTACCGAGCTCCGGTTCATGGTCCCAATGCGCGCCCTTTGGGCTTCGAGGCTTTCCATGAACCGACTCGTTTGGAGTCCCGCCAGCAGGCGGCGAGGCTAGAGGATTTCCGGCGCGGCGGATGCGTCGAGCACCCCCCCGGCCAAAGCCGGGACTCCATACGCGACTCAGGTGGTGTCGCGCGTAATCAAGACCGCGACGGGTTGTTCGAGTTCCTGCGCTTTGCGAAATGCCGCCGAGATTTGCGCTATGTCCCCATCTTCGTGCAGGAAATAATGCGGGATGCTCCACGCCTTCAAGGTTGGCTCGGTCAGCAAGGCCACGGAGTCAAGATCCAAGCGGCTCAGAAGGCTAGCATTCAACGCCTCAGCCTTCGTGGAGATGCCGCTGGCCTGCAGTTTTGCGTACCCGCGGTAGGTGATCAGGCACACCAGCGGCACGCGCATGCGAATGGCAGTTCCGCGCAGTGCATCCCCGGTTTCCAATAGGCCTGTGTTCTGGATGAGCACGACAGGCTTTTTCCCTCCCACCCACAACCCGGTGGCAATGGCGAACGCCTCGCCTTCGCGCGTGACGGGAACGATTGGAATCGTCCTGTCCGCCGCCAGAAGCTCCAGCAGCGTCCTCGACGAATTGTCCGGCACGGTGAGCACGTGCGTCACCTTTGCTTTTTTCAGTTCATCGAGGATCAATCGAGCTTGGGCCATGCGGTCCTCATCGTAACTGATTCGTCACAGGTTGGCCCGGATATTTCCCAGATGTTTTTCGGGCCAACACGGCTTCGAGTCCCCGTAGCGCGGACTTGGAGTCTGCTGTATCGCCGACTTGCAGCCGGCATGGCGTCAATCGCTCCCGCATGTTCGTAGATGTCGAGCCGGCGCAGCCTGCAAGCCTGCGATACCTGCCTGCGCCGAAGCTTCGGCAGGCAGGCGGCAGATTGAAAATCTGCGCTACGGGTTTGTGAGATTTCCATGTTAGCCGCCATTGATAAACTTGAGGATCGACCGAACGGAGTTCACGGCACCGTAGATCGCCAGCGCGAACAGGACCGCCATCACCGCGTTCTCCCACCAGCGATTCCGATGTTCGAGCCCGATGTGGCGCGCGCTGGCCGTGATCCACCACAAACCTCCAGCCAGCAGAGGGAGCAAAACGACTTGGCCGCTGTTCGCCACCAACGTCAATGTGACGAAGTCCGGCATGCCAGGAATGGTCCACACCAGCGGCGAGACCAGGCACCACACCACGATCCATCGATAAAGCGGGTGCTGCCGGTAATCGGAGGCGATGGGTCCGGCCCCTGCTTGCCATCGGAGCCACGCGTGGCTGCCGAGAAACGCTAAGCCGACCGCATGGCCAAGGATTGACGTGTAAATGGCGGAAAAGATGCCCACGTAAAAGAGCCACCGGCCACCTTCGCCCAGAACCGAACTGAGCAGCCGCGGCAGGTCGTCCAGATCCTTGATCTGTTTATCCGGATAGAGGAGTTCCGCTCCAAGCGTCCAGATGGCTAGGTTGAGAAGCATCATCGCGGCAACCGCCAACAAGAAATCATAAAACTGTACGCGCCGATATTGCGGTCCACGCCATCCCTTGGCTTCCAGAAAGTAGGGATAGACCAGGTTCATCAGAGAGCCGCCAATGGCGCCGATCATGGCCACGGAGATGAGCAACGGATTAAACTTCCCCACTTGGCCCGGCATTTCCATGCGATACAGCCCCTGCAACACGCCGAGTGGATTGAAGCCGACCCAAACCGCGCAGCCGACAAACGAGATCGAGAGCAGCGCCAGAAACACTTTGAAGGCCCATTCCAACCGCTCGTAGGCCGGCCGGAAGACCAGGAGGAGCGCGATGGCATTGCACCCAATGGCCCATTGCCAAGTCTCGCCCGCGCGGAACAGGTTGCGGCAGGTTTCACCCACGCCCACCGTCATGTAGGATTCATAGACATGGCCCATGATAATCGCGCCGAAGAACAGCGCGGGCGCATACCAAGGATGCAGCCGGGCCAACCCGTCGAGCACGCCCTCGCCGTGCTGATTGCAGAGTTGGTAGCGGGCGATCAGCGACACGAAGAGGAAACGCATGAAGACCGCGACCACCAGCACCCACATCAGCGAGTAACCGTAATTGCTTCCCGCGACGCCCATGTCCACGACGTCCCCCGCCCCGAGCCACGTCAGGACAATGACAATGCCGGGCCCGAAGGAGCGGAGGTATTCCGTGAAAGAGCTAGGAACTGGAGGAGCCGCAGACCGAGGAACAGTGTCGCCGGTCATTGCAGTTCCTCCTGCAACCGAGGCGGTCGTTTGTCAACACACCGCGTGGCAGCGACGGACAGCGACAAGCAATCCATAAAGTTGGGTTCTGGATGTTTTCGCTGAGGGTAACCGAGACGGCAGGTCGCCGCAAACTTTCCATGAACCCCGCAGCCGGATTAATTCGCACGTTCGTTTTCACTCACCCATTTTGAATGGTAGGGATGGCGCGCCTGCGCCGTCCCCGCCGCCTGCAGCGGCGGAACAGTGTGTGGTCGCTGTGAGAACGTCAGCGCATGTCTTCAAAAGAGTTCCGCGCCTGCACGGCGCGGAGACGCCTCGGCGAGGCGTTCCTACCTCACTTCGCGCGTACTCGAAACCTCTGCTGCCGGTCGCAGCAAATCCCGCTCGCCCTTGCGAAGTCTCATCAATCCAGCCAAAGGAGTGCCCTTCGTGAGGCCTGGGCTCTCCATCACCGCCAGATTGGCGATCCAGAGGGTTTCTGGATTTCCACTCACTCCAATCACAAGACTGGCCGGATGCTGCAACGGTTCACCCTCCGCGATCGTGGCCAGACAGCCTTGAGGAGAGATGACCACGAGCCGATCCGCCCGGTTCACGGTCACGAAGAGATTGCCGTTGAGGTCGAAGGCAATTCCGTCGGCCCCGATCAATTGCTCGCTCTGAGCGAAGACGACGGAGTCCCCAGCCGTTCCATCGCCGTTCAACGGAATTCGTTGAATTCGGCCTGAGTCTGTGCTGGCCACATAAAGGCTCTTTCCCGATCGATCGAATGCGATGCCGTTCGCCCCAAACGTGGCGTTCACCGCAGAACCCGCGTCGTTTCCGGGCCGGCGCGGTTCCGTCTTCCAAGCGCTCGCCTTTCCTCGGGTCTCGATTTTCCAGATCCGGAGTTGGCCCTCAGCGCTGTCCGAGACGTACAAATTGCCCGACTTGTCGAAGGCCAGCGCATTCGGAAAGCCGGGAGGGAGAGCGGCAAAGCGGTCGCTGATTTTCCCGTCAGGACTTACGCGCCAAATGCCATGAGTTGCCGGATCGGCACTGGACCGAGTAACATAAAGATGGCCCGAGGGAGCGAAGGCCAGTCCTAGCGTGGTAGCAGTCTTGCGGCGTGCCGGCGCGGGAAGCTGCGCAAAAATTTTCACGGCTCCGTCGAGCGTCACTTGGCGAATCTGATCGAGACCGATCAACGCGACGTAAAGATTTCCCTGGGCATCGACGGCCAGACCCGCGGGCCATTCGCCTTTGGCCGGGTCGAGCGCCACGACTGGCTGAAATTCAGCCTCGGAGCCATGGAATTTGGCAGAGGGCTCAAGCTGAAAGCTCTGGTTCCTCTTTTGGCCTGGGGTGACGCTGACGTCGGATCTTGCCGGCGCCGCGCTGAACGCGCTTTGAACCAAGGACGACGACTCTAGAGCGAACAGGCAGAGCGCTGTCGCCAGCGGACCGGCATGTCGTGCCAGCCCGGTCAGACCGCGAGTGGTCATGGTGACGGTGAATGGAATGTCTGGTTGGTTGCGATTGGATTCATACTCTCTTGGGTTGATTTGTAGGTTCTCAAGACTGCTTGCGGGCGCAACTCCCTTGCCCTGTTAGACATTGTTTTTGGGCAGGATTGGCGGCGCTATCGCCGAACATCGGCGATAGAGGTATCAATGGCGGACCGCGGAAAATCTTTCAGAAAAAGAGTTCTCCAACAGCAATTCTCATTTTGGCAACGGCCGCGGTTCGTGACCGTAAGGCGGACATTCCTGTCCGCACATTTTCGGAAGTCTTGCGGACAAGAGTGTCCGCGTTACGGCCAAAATGAGAATTTCTG
>JACQWK010000699.1 GCA_016209525.1 Verrucomicrobiota bacterium | reverse complement strand
GCCGCCGCGCCAATTATGATTTCGCCCATCGGAACGGGTGCCGAGAAAATGCCCGATACCATGGAGACCAAAATGACCTCGGCCATTCGCGCCCTGGTCCGCGTCCAGGCCGAGAAGAATGGACACAACGTTGAGGTTGTCGAAGCGATGATCGACAAGACCAAGGAATTGAAGATCGAGGGCGAAGTCCTCAACCAGGCCGGAAACATTCTGACGCTGACGGACCAGCAAGCGGCCAAAGAATACGGCCAACCCGCCAAACCGTTGCTTTCATCGGGCACGGTAGCTTCGATGCAGGCCTTGCTGGCCAGGCTTGGCTACGCGGAGGCTCAACGCATCGATATCAAGCCGACAGGAGCAGAGCGTTTGGGCACGCGGATCAACGCGATCGGTCCGTTGTTGCTGATCATCGGGATGCTCGGCTTGTACCTCGAGTTTAAAACCCCAGGCTTCGGATTGCCAGGCATCCTGGGACTTCTCGCGTTCGCTCTCTATTTTTTCGGCGGGTACGTGGCGGGCCTATCCGGAGCCGGATGGACGGTCGTCTTCGTCGCGGGATTGGTTTTGGTGGCTCTGGAATTTTTTGCCTTCCCCGGCACATTTATCGCCGGAATCAGCGGCGCGGTCTTGATGCTGGTGGCGATCGTGATGGGGATGGTGGACATGTATCCCGGCGAGCCCGCTTTGCCCGCATTGCCTAGCCTGCGGGCTCCTCTGCGGGAAATAACGTTTGCCATCGCCGGTTCGTTTGTCCTCGCCCTGATCCTGGCGCGCGTTCTCCCGAAAACGTCCTTTTACCTCAAACTCGTCTCGCAATCAGCCAGCGGCGTCACTTCGGTCGCCGCGCAAGAGGAACAGCAGGAAGCGCGGATCGGACAGATCGGCGTGGCCATCTCCCAGTTGTATCCGGGCGGCAAGGCGAAGTTCGGCGAACATCTCCTCGATGTCGTGACTCATGGTGAAATGGTGGAGAATGGACGACCGGTAAGAATCATCGGTCACACCGGTCTGGACGCGGTGGTGGAGGAAATCGGTTGACCAAGGCGATCACGTCCCCTGCCCCAAATCGGCTAAGCCGTATCGTTTCGATTCCGGGTAGATGTGCTGGAGCGCGCGGCTCAATTCTTTACCACGTAGCGCAGAGTGCAACTCCGTGCTACGAAGAAACGTGAGTTGAAAACGATCGTCAACTGCGCGGGTGCAAGCGTGCGGGATGGACCATACTCCTGGGACGGCGAAGGGCCAGGAGTTCGATAATCCGCCTGCGGCAGTCGCTGCCCCCTTGGTCGGTCCTGTCCGGTCTGGCAAGCTTCAATGCATCCTTCCTCAAATCCTCCGCCACCCGTGCTGTGAACTCTTGTCTTGATTCAATCGGCATAAATTCCAGATCGCCTTTCGTCCGAGCGTGTTGTCTCTGGCCTCGGTGTGCAGGGCCGGCCCCGGAATCCGCAGTGCGGCCCGTCGCGTGTGTCGGGTCGCCTCAGCGTGCAAGCCTGGGCCGGGAACGTCCAACCGCACGCGCACGCGGAAAGCCGGTTTGGTCTCTCTTTGATGTTCCAAGATCACTTCGGTGGCGGTTATCGGCGTCAGGCCATGCAGGTGATTGAGCTGTTGCTCCAACAAGCGGTGCCAGGAAGCTTGGGCGTTGAGCCTGAGGTAACGGAGAGTGGTTTTCATTGTTGTTTGCGGGCCGGTTTAATTTTGGCGGTAACGGAGCAACCGGGATTACGGAGTCCTGGGTCGCGACCGTAGTCTCTCGCGCCGGGATAACGGGCGGGCGAAATCGCCCACCCCTCCCACGCTGAGCCCGATCAAGCGACCTTGACCTCGATTTGCTGCGGCTTGGCCTTCTCCGTCTTGGCCAAGTGCACCGTGAGCACGCCGTCTTCGAACTCGGCGCTGACCTTTGCCGGGCTGGCATCATCCGGAAGCGAGAAGTTGCGCACGAAACTGCCGTAGGACCGTTCGACGCGGTGATACTTCCAAGTGGCCAGTCGAAACTCACCTCTGAGCAGTGGCAAGCCAGCTTCGAAGCAATTGGTGGGATCTCGTTCTTCATTTACCGAGATACTTCGACGGATTCCGTATCCGGTCGAGCCGCTCGGCTTCGGCCGCGTCCGCGGCGATCTGTTGACGTCTTTGCTTAATCGTGATCCCGACCGATCGTGGAAAGTGCCGAACCTGATTGCCAAGATTAACAATGACTTGAAAGATCACCTTCAACTTTTGCATTCGGACAACCCGGTGCTATTGCGATTGTTGAAGACGCGGGTTGACTGGAGCATCGACCTCCACCGAGGTCTCGCGCATTCCCTCTTCCATTGGGTGAAGCGCGTCGGCGCTCGGAACACCATCTTCTTGCTTAGTCTCCTGAGCCACGAACGTCGAGAGCGTCGGAGTTAGACTTGACGTGAGAGGAAAGCCAACAAAAGCGGTGCCCGTCTCTCCGGACTCGTGTCCCTGAAGAGGGAAGAGAGGGACAAATGCCAAAGAGAATATTCTCACGCGGTTCCTTGGTTTATTGCCATCGCACGCAATGGATGAGCTGCCGCTCCACGTGGCGGTGCTAGGTGGTTTGGGAGTTGAGACTGAGGTATGAAAAAGTGGTTTTCTTTCTTGCCGACGTTAAATGCCCGCGGACGGCCAGAACACCAAAATGGCCGCCAGGACGGCGGCAATCACAATGACCAGGACGATAAAAGTCGAATTATAGGTGTTCTTCAGCGGAACTGAACGGGGGTCGAGGTCCGTGGTCTGCTCTTTCCGGATCATAAAAAACCGCGGTGTGTAAGTTTGAGTGTGACCGTTCGTGAACTTTGTCTCTTCCGGCGACCGTTCCTCTCCTTCTCGAATGCGCGCTCGCCCGCGATTGGCGAAGATATCTTCATGCACACTGGCCCACCATCAGAACCGAGTTAATCCCGCCATACGGGTTAGGTACGGTTTTCTTCGCCGCCGAATCGGCCATCCATTCGCCGTCCACAACCAGGCAATACTCGAACGTGCCGGAAGGCAAACCCAGTTCCTTCCGCCAGTGACCGTTGCCGCAGGGAATCATGGGCGTGGCTTCGGGCCGCCAGTCGTTGAAAGATCCGGCAACGCACACGCGGTCGGCGGTCGAATGAACGAACTCGAACCGGACCCGATGGATACGGATTCTTCCAGCCGTCGCCGCAAGAGGAACCGCCGGCTGAGCGGATTTGAAGCGGATTGGGTTCATTGGGAGCACGCCGACCCTGGGGTGCTTGGCGCGGTTGTTTTTCAGAATTCTGAGCTTCATCAAGAAATCACGTAGTGCTTCTGTCCGCGAAAGACAACCACGTGCGCATTGACGGCAAAACGCACGATGGCTTTGGCTTTGCGGGGGCTACAGGCGCTGTACGCGGCCGCGATAAGATCACCGAACGTCAGTGGTTTTCTGTGGTTTGATTTCATGACGCGCACTTTCTTTTGGCTAATGCATCGCCGGGAGGACTGCGGATGGCCTTCCAATTCGCCCGACTGCCAGGAAAACGGCTCCCAAGATCAAGTGAACTAGATGGTCGATGATTCCCAAAACCAATGTTCCCGGAATGATCGTAATGGTGTTGCTCAGCCCCCCCGCCGCCAAGCCCACCAGACCAAGCAAGCCGTAGAAGGCTCCAAACACTGTGCAAAAGATGCGCCCCGCCGCTTCCGTGGTGAGCAGACCAGAGTAGATCGCCGCGGCGCCGGACGCCAGAAACAGGAGGTTATGGGCCGCGCTGAGGTGCAGGCCCATCAAGCCGGGGACGATAAAACCAAGCAGCCCGGCCACGATAAGGAGTGCGCCTCCAAATGTTGTAGTTTTGGTGACCATCATGTCTTTTCCCAAGCTGGCGCTGTGCCAGTCTCGGTCCAATTCCCAGATGCTCCGCGGCAACGAGTTGGGACTTCGGGCTTCGGGATTCAGCCGTGCTAAGTGGCCAGTGGGAACTCACCTGCGGGCAGTGGCAAGCCAGCATGTCCGCGGACCATTGATTTGTGGAATGAACAGCCTTCCTGTGGGGCGGCTATTCCATTTCAGACCCGGGATGCAGAAGTGCTTCGCTTTTGCCGTCGAAGAGCTCTGAGGTGACCGTAGCCGACCAGCTTGCGACGTTGTTCATCCCAGAGGCGGAAGGTGACCGCTTTGAAGCTGGAGAAAAGTGTGACGGGCTTCACCTTCTGGAACAACGGTTCGGCTTTGTGGCATTTCTCGAGGTGATAATTGGGAATCCGCGGGCTCAAATGATGGATGTGGTGAAACCCGATGTTCCCCGAGAACCATTGCAGGACCTTGGGCAATTTGTAGAACGAACTTCCTTTGAGCGCGGCGGTCGCGTAGTCCCACTGATCTCCCCGTTCCCAATAGACTCCTTCGAATTGGTGTTGCACGTAGAACAACCACACCCCGGCCGAGCCGGCGACCGCCATCACCGTCAATTGAATCAGCAGGTATGCTTTGAGGCCGAGAATCCAGCTCAGCCCGGTCGCCATCCCCAGAATGGCCAGGTTCGTCCAATACACCGAATCACGCTCCCGCCGTGTCGCTTTCACGTAGGGAAACCGGTGCTTGATCAGGAACAAGAAAAGCGGCGCGGCCACGAACAAGACGGCCGGATGGCGCGCCAGCCGATAAGCGAAGCGCTTCCAGCGCGACGCCTCCAGATATTCGTGCACCGTCAATGTCCAGACGTCGCCCGATCCGCGCCGATCCAGATCGCCCGCACTCGCATGGTGGAGCGTGTGGTCCCAGCGCCAGTGAAAGTACGGCGTGAAGGTCAACACACCGGTGAGGAAGCCGAGCGTATTATTCGCTTGCCGGGACTTGAAAAACGAGCCGTGGCCGCAGTCGTGGAAGATGATGAAGATCCGCACCAAAAACCCTCCAGCCAAGATCGCCAGCGGTGCCGTGAGCCAATACGACACCGCCAGACTGCGGTACATCAGATACCAAAGAACCGCGTAAGGAATGAGCGTGTTCACGATTTGCCACACGCTGCGCGAGATCGCGGGCTTCTGGTAGCGGGCGACAATTTCCTTCCAAGCCGGAGGGTCGGCCCGGTGTTCGTGCTCGTTCGAAACTAAATCGGGTGTCATAAGTCAGTTTTTGCGGGATCGCCAAACGATGGCGGGCCAGATCAATACGCCAGGCTGAGAGTGTAGCGCAGAATATTGTGGCACTGGATCCTGCCAACGGCTTTCTTACAGCGCCAGCCTTGGCAGCGCATTTCGCCGGTCGCGGTGGTGCGGTGCGCCGCCACGGCCTGAGCGAGTGCCGCACTGAGATCAAAATCACCCTGGATGCACTCAGCGTTGATGCAATCGATGCGGAAAACGGACTTGGCGTGGGCGAGGTTAACCTTGTACTTGATGTGGCTGTTCCTGGTGACGCCTTCAGGGCTGAAAAACGCGAGGTCCACGGTCAAGGACTTCAACTGCTGGTATCTGTCCGACAGGTTGATCGAGTCCCGAACGCGCAGGTCTTCCTGCCGGCGGTACTCCCCCCGAGCTCCTAATTTGCGGTGAAGCTTCATATCTCGGTTTTTCCAATATAATCGAATACCGAGTTTCTCACCAAAACGACGTCGTGTCTCTAACTAAAACTCTCTGCGTCTCACGTTCACGTTTGTGTCCTCCAACTTGAGAATCCAGTCGTTGGGGAACATCTCGGCGATCGTGAGGAATCCCAACGGCGGGAAGGCGGCGCGTTTTGAAACGAATCGGAGAACGTGTGGAAATCTCCAGAAGGTGGCTGGCGGGTGCGGAGACACTAAAACAAAATTCATACTCATCTGTTCCGACTCGTGCCCCTGAGGATCAGAGGGTCTTGGCTCCCGGGCCAGGGATCGGAATCGTGAAACGTTTGAACCGCATTTCGTGAAAGATTGGATGGTCGCACGGGACGTAGCGAAAGCTGGCTGCGTGGCTGCTCGCGTGTTGAGCGCGGCTCTCGATCGGCTCGTTCAACAGATCGCGAATTGATTGCAGCAACACCGGCACATCGAGCGGCTTTTCCATCAGGATATCGGCACCGGCAGCTTCGGCCACAGCGCGTTGATCCGAGCGCGCGGTAATAATGACGATGGGCAACAGAGGATTGACCTCAGCCAGCCATTGCAGAACATCCCACCCGTCCTTGATCGGCAGGTTGATGTCCAAGAGCAGGAGGTCGATGCGATCCGCGCCGTGCTTCTCGATGGCTTGGAGGCCGTTCTCAGCCACAAGGACCTCATAATCTCCTCCCCGCAGAATTTTGCTCAAGGACTCACGGATGGAGCGCTCATCCTCGACCAGCAGAATTCGTTTCGTCATAGGCTCTGGAATCCAACTCAAGGCGGGCTGTTGGTTTCAGGAGGATGGCGTGAAAATCACCGAATTCCCCTCTTTTTGGGTTTCCAACTTGTGAGTTGCGCTCAGGACCTTGCAGAAAGTTTCGTGGTCGGGCGAAGAAACCTTTTCCAATTTGAAAACCTCTTTTTGTTTGGCGAAATGCTCGCAATCCCATCGCCAACCCGAACTTTCCGTGGATGTCGCATTCATAATTTCCCTTTCTTGGCCGTTGCTTGATTCGTTGCAGCTATGTGATTGATCGATTCAAAATCTTATTTAGCTGGCCTTGTGCCAGCCGGCGTTCGATGCTCCCCTTGTTTAACGGCAACTGCTTATGATTTCCGTCCTCCACCCGCTCCTGCTGGCGCGTGGCGAGCGGGAATCCACCTGTGGCTTCCAGCTAGCCACCCCATGAACGTCAAACTGCGATTATACAGCTTCGCCGCGGGCATTCTTCTGCTGGCCGCTTTGGCGGGATGGGCGGGGCAAACGGCCTGGCAAAAACTCCACCAACTGCGGAAGAGTTTCGGCGCAGTCCAAACCGAGAGCTTTCACCTCGCCGAACGGGTGGAAGCCAGCCTCCTGAATCTGAACGAGACGATGCTGCGCTACGACCTGGGCAAAGATCCGGCAGACAGGGCTCATTTCCATGCAGGAAGTGAGCAACTCAAGCGATGGATGAAGACGCAAAGAGCCTTCGTCACCACGCCGCTGGAACATGACCTGCTCACTCAGATTGAAGCCGCTTTCGAGGTTTATCTGATCCGGGCGGCTAAACTTCTGGAGGAACGGGCCCTGGCCGGCTCCGTGCCTTCGCCCAAAGAGGTTTTGGAAAAGGTTGAGAATACCGGACAAATCCTCGGCTTGTGCAAGAAACTCAAAACCGTGGAACGGTCAGTGCTTAACCAATTTGTCGAGGATTCGCACGAGGCCCTGGGAGGTCTGCAACGGCTTCTGATGGCCTTGGTGGTGCTGGTGCTGATTTTGGGGTTGACCGCGACGAGCCTGATCTATCGCGCCAAGATCGCTCCGCTCCGCGCGCAGCTCGTGGAAAGCCGGGCCATGATCGGGCGGCAGGAGAAGCTCGCTTCGCTCGGCACATTGGCCGCCGGGGTGGCCCATGAAATCCGCAATCCGCTCACCGCCATTAACGTTCGCTTGCACGGTTTGAAAAAGAGCCTCATCCCTGGCTCCTCCGAACACGAAGACGCCGCGGTCATCGGCCTGGAAATCCAGCGCCTGGACCGGATCGTCAGGGACGTGCTGCAATTCGCCCGGCCTGCCGAGCCGCGATTGGTCAGGGTTAGCACTGAAAGCCTGTTCAACCGCGTGCAGCATCTCTTAGGGTCTCAGTTAGAAAAGGCTTTAATCCAATTGCGTCTGGCCCCATCACCAACCTTGTGGATTCGGGCGGACCCGCAACAGATCGACCAAGTGCTGATTAACCTCATCCAGAATGCGGCTGAAAGCATCGGCCGGAACGGCACGATTACACTGCGCGCTCGAAGCGCGCCGATGGCCTTGGCGGGGCACGCGACTCCCGCAGTTATTTTGGAGGTGATCGACACCGGCAAGGGAATACCTCCGAAAATCCAGGACCGCCTCTTCGACCCATTCTTTACTACCAAAGAGGCCGGCACCGGGCTGGGCCTGTCCATCGCGGCGCGCATCGTAGAAAAACATGGCGGCGCCCTTCAATATCAGACCGAAGTCGATCGCGGGACGACCTTTGGCGTTGTGCTGCCCCGTGTCGAAAGTCATGAACGTGAAGCCGAAGCCCAAAATTCTGTTGATCGAAGATGACGCCGGCATTGTCGGCGGCTTGAAAAAAGAACTGCAGGCCGAGGGCTATGAGGTCGCAGTAGCCAACCGGGGTGACACCGGACTGGCCCAAGCCAAGGCCCAGCCTTACGACGTGGTCATCACCGACCTGAAGATGCCGGGCTTGTCCGGACTCGAATTGGTCGAGCAACTCCACGCTTCCAAGCCGAAGCTGCCCATCCTCTTGATGACCGCCTTCGGCACCACCGAAACCGCCATTGAGGCGACGAAACTGGGCGCTTACGACTATTTACTCAAGCCGTTCGATATGCCCGAACTGCTCGATCTGGTGGCCAAATCGGTGGCCTGCAACCGTCTCATGTCCGAACCGGTGGAAATGGGCGAAGCTCAGTCCCATCAATCTGCGATCATCGGCAACAGCCGCGCCATGCAGGCGGTGTACAAGGAAATCGGGCGCGTGGCTGCCACGGCGGTCACCGCGCTCATTCGCGGCGAAACCGGCACCGGCAAAGAACTCGTGGCCCGGGCCATCTACCAGCACAGCAGCCGCGCGGCGCAACCGTTCATCGCCGTCAATTGCGCGGCCATCCCGGAGACGCTGTTGGAGAGTGAATTGTTCGGGCATGAGCGCGGCGCATTCACCGGGGCGCACGCCCGCCGCATCGGCCGCTTTGAGCAAGCGGATCATGGC
>JACQWK010000698.1 GCA_016209525.1 Verrucomicrobiota bacterium | reverse complement strand
TTGGCCAACGGATTATGCAGAAAGGCGGTGGCAGCCTTGCGGAGCGAGTCATATATGCTTTCCGCGCTTGCCTGGGACGCACTCCAACCTCGGAGGAACTTGACCGCATCCGCGAGGGTTATGAAACAGAGCTGGAACACTTTCTCAAACATCGCGCGGACGCCAACCAACTCGTCAACGTTGGCGCCACTCCGCCGCCAGCGAACGTGGATGTGGTGGAACTGGCGGCTTGGACGGTCATCAGCCAGGTGCTGCTGAACCTCGATGAAACAATTACGAAGGGTTGAAGCAAGGTGACTTTCGTGAAGAAACAGTGCCCCTCACCCCATCCCTCTCCCCATCCGATGGGGAGAGGGTGTCCGCAGGACGGGTGAGGGGCGTTCTGAATTGCAGAGTGGAGCGAGCGGCTTGTGTCAACTCAAAGGCAATCTGGATTGGTAGAGAAAACTTACTGACCTTATGAACCAGTTTCTCGAACACGATATTCGAAAGACGATGGCCCGCCGGGCATTTCTCAAAATGACCGGGCTGAACCTGGGCTCCGTTGCCCTCGCCTCGTTGCTCAACCAGAAACTTTTCGGCGCCAGTCCCAGCGCGCCCCAGTCTTCAGGCACGGTCGGTCCGCTGCACTTCGCGCCTCGGGCCAAACGCGTCATTTACCTCTTCATGTCCGGAGCGCCG
Organism: Verrucomicrobiota bacterium; assembly: GCA_016209525.1. Classification (GTDB taxonomy): domain Bacteria; phylum Verrucomicrobiota; class Verrucomicrobiia; order Limisphaerales; family SIBE01; genus VHCZ01. The sequence continues at coordinate 3,531 of JACQWK010000698.1, read as the reverse complement.
TCACAGATTGATCTTTACGATCCAAAGCCCAAGCTGCGGGAATTAACCGGCCAATTGCTGCCGGAATCCGTGCGTATGGGCCAGCGCATCACCGGCATGACCAGCGGTCAGAAATATCTCCTCTGCGTCGGTTCACCCTTCGAATTCAAGCGATACGGCCATTGCGGAACGGAGATGAGCGAGCTGCTGCCCCACATCGGAAGCGTCGCCGACGAGATCGCCCTCTTGCGCGCGGTCCATACCGATCCGATCAATCACGACCCAGCCGTCACTTATCTGTTTACGGGCAATCAGCAACCCGGCCGGCCGACGCTCGGCGCGTGGGTATCCTACGGGCTGGGGAGTGAGAACAGCAGCCTGCCGGCGTTCATCGTCATGATTTCCGGGCGCGGCGGCCAGTCGCTGCAAACGCGGTACTGGGGCAACGGATTCCTGCCCAGTAACCATCAGGGCGTGCAATTCCGCGGCCAGGGTGATCCAGTTCTCTTCCTTTCAGATCCGCCCGGACTCAGCCAAGAGACGCGGCGGCGCATGCTGGATCACGTCCAAGCACTGAATCGTCTGCAGTTGGGGCAGCTCAACGATCCAGAGATCGCCACCCGCATTGAGGCTTACGAAATGGCTTTCCGCATGCAAACCAGCGTGCCCGAACTGATGGATATTTCAAATGAACCGAAAGAAGTGCTCGAGCTCTATGGCGCGGAGCCGGGAAAGCCGTCCTTTGCCAACAACTGCCTGCTGGCGCGGCGGCTCGCGGAGCGCGGTGTCAGGTTCATTAATCTGCTGCACCGCGATTGGGACCATCACGGAGGATTGCCGCAAGGTATTCGTCAGCAGACGTCACAAACCGACAAGGCTTCTGCGGCGCTCATCAAGGATCTGAAATCTCGCGGGCTGCTCGACGAAACGCTTGTCGTGTGGGGCGGCGAATTTGGGCGTACGGCTTACAGCCAAGGGAACATATCCAAGGATAGCTTTGGCCGTGACCATCATCCGCGCTGCTACAGTCTTTGGCTCGCCGGCGGCGGCATCAAGGGCGGCGTGGTTCACGGCGTGACCGACGATTTTTCCTACAACATTGCGAGTGGAGGTGTCCACATCAACGACTTGCACGCCACCATCCTCCATTGCCTCGGCATCGATCACGAGCGCTTGACCTATCGGTTTCAAGGCCGTGACTTCCGTCTCACGGATGTGGCGGGGAAGGTCGTAAAAGAGATCTTGGTCTGACGGAATCCTTCTTCGGAAGGATGGCATTTCGCCGTCCCCAAAATTTGAGTCGGCAACATCCGGACCCTCCCGGGATGAATAATTCGGTAACCTTTTCCCCCCGGTCGCTGTCGATAGAAATTGATGTTTAAGCTGGCGCGGATGAGTTTCCGTGGCCAGTGTTCCTAGCAATCACAGTCAATAACCACACCTAGCAAACCCAACCTTATGCAAAAACGGTTCAATTCTCTACTCACTGCGGCGATCATCTGCGCCGCCACAACTGGCCTGACGGCTGTGACCCAGGCTGCCGATCTTACTGGAACTTGGACATTTGAGCAGGCCGGCCGACAGGGTGGCGATGCGATCAAGATTACTCTGAAGTTGAAGGCTGAAGGGGATAAGCTGACCGGAACGCTGACGCGCCCCCCACGCAGAGACGGAGGCCAAAGCGTTGAGATGGAGGTCAAAGCGGGCAAGGTCAAGGGCAATGAAATCTCCTTCGAAACGTCTGTTGAGCGCGGGGGGAACACGGTTACAACCAAGTACGCCGGCAAGCAGAGCGAGGATGGCAATACAATTGTGGGGAAAGTCGAATCCACGGGCCGGGGCGGCCAGCTCCAATCCCGTGATTGGAAAGCGACCAGAGTTAAGACCTAACTCTTAATTCGCAAGCCGGGCGGCTGTTAGCCGACTGTAGTGCCACCCTTCGACGGGCAACTCTTGAACTGGTTCTGCGTTCAACCCAGAGAAGTACAAGGTTGGCCGTTTTTCATTTCCGGAGGCCTTCATTCTTGCATGGCAAGGGCGGCGCGCATTGGGTCCATGAACCTCAGGGAGTAGGGCATGCTTCCAGCCTGCCTCCGCTCCGAGATTTCGGAGCGAAATCGGAGGCAGGCAAGATGCCTGCCCTACTTTTGAAGCACGCTCTAAATCAGGACGGCGCCAAGGTGTCCGGCAGAACCGTTTATAGGGGGCGGTTCGGTCGCACTCGATTTGTTGCAACGTGGCGAACGTGGGCAGAATCTGCGCCCAGTCTGTCACATCTAATAAAACACGCTGATGCGTGTTTTATTGATCTGCATCCGGAACCCACTCGTTCTGCACTTCTCTCAACCTCAGGGCGCAGCGTGAGGAAGTCGCTTCTTAGTTCGCGCGAGAATTCGCAGGCGTTCTGTGAATAGCCTGTGAATCGGAGGGGATTAACTTCCAACAACTCATCATTGCTCAGGCGGGAGATTTCCATTCTCCTGGCCGCATGATTGAAACCCTAGAGCCAACCGTTTCAGGCGGCGTCGATCTGACCAAGTCCAGGCCGCCGAGACCCTCAGCTCCAACTTCGTTGGACCGGTTGCCGCCGCACTCGCTCGAGGCGGAGCAGGGCGTGCTGGGATGCATCTTGCTCTCGCCAAACGAAGGCTTGGGGGTCTGCATCGAAAAGTTCAGACGCGGGAGCGAAGTCTTCTACGATCTGCGGCACCGCTGCATTTTCGAACTGCTCGTGGAAATGTTCGACCAAAAGGAAGCGATCGATCTCATCACTGTCCAACAGCGGCTCAAAGACAAACACCAGCTCGAGGCGGTCGGCGGCATCGCCTACTTGTCCGAGCTGGCGGACCACGTCCCCTCCGCCGCCAACCTCGAGTATTACCTCGATATCGTCCGTGAAAAATTTCTGCTCCGGAAAATGATCCAAACTTGCACGGGCGTCGTCGGCCGGGTCTATGAACACGAAGGGGAGGTCGATGCACTCCTCGACGAAGTTGAACGGGATATCCTCAGAATCAGTGAAGACCGAGTAGAAGCCAGTTCACGCACGATTAAAGAGCTGGTCCACAAAGCGATCACCACCATTGAGGAGTTCCATCAGCGGCAGGGGATGCTGACGGGAATCGGAACTGGATTCCCAGACTTCGACAAGATGACCAGCGGCCTTCACGGCGGCGAAATGATCGTGATTGCCGCTCGCCCCAGCATGGGCAAAACGAGTTTGGCCATGAATATCGCCGAACATGTCGCGATCGACCAAAAACTGGCCGTAGGCGTGTTCAGCCTTGAGATGACAGCCGAGTCCCTGGTGTTGCGCATGCTCTGCTCGCGATCCAGAGTGAATCTGAGGAACATTCGGGAGGGTTTTTTGGCGGAGCGGGACTTTCCGAAACTGACCGGTTCGGCCGGCAAACTGGCGAGTGCGCCGCTGTTTATCGATGATAGTTCGGGTTTGTCGATCCTCCAACTGAGGGCCAAGGCGCGGCGGATGTACCAGCAATATGGCATCAAGCTCTTTGTGATTGACTACTTGCAACTGCTCAATTCTACTTC
>JACQWK010000697.1 GCA_016209525.1 Verrucomicrobiota bacterium | reverse complement strand
GGGATGGACTACACGCGGGAGGTTTGTAGTCCCGCCTTTAGGCGGCCCGAACCGGCTAAAGCCGGGACTACAAACGCCGACCTGTCGTTCATCCAACGGTCTCGTCAATAACCTCGAAATCCGAAACAAATCCCAAGCCAAAAAGGGTCAAAATTCCAAACCGGTGTCATTCTGGTTTGAACCTTCCGAGCCTTCGGATTTTGCATCTTGTTTCGGGGTTCGGATTTCGAATTTCGGTTGTGGCTGCGCCGCACTGTACTTCAACCCATGAGAGTTTTGTTTTCCTACGCGAATCTCTCTGATCACTGATCACCGATTACTGATCACTGATTACTGATCACTTTGGCTGCGGATTGCCGCGTGTGTCCAATCGTGGATTGCCCATTCTCAACTGCCAAGCTCAGGTTTATGGTTTTGCCTTGGCCTTCGCTTTTACGATGCGATCCAGCAGTTCCTGCAAGCCGGAGATCTTGGGACTGATGCGGAGCGCCGCTCGGGCGTGCGCTTCAGCCAGAGCGAGATTCTGCGCTTCGATCGCGACCATACTCAATCCTACGTGCGCCTTGTAGAATGCGGGATTGACGCGCAACTCTTCCTCAAACGCCGCGCGAGCTTGTTCGAACTCCCGCGCCTCCAAATGCACGAGCCCGAGGTAGTAGTGGGCCTCGGCCTGGCGCGGATCGAGTTTCAGCGCGGCTCGAAAATGCGGCGCCGCGGCAGCCGCCTGTCCCAACGGACCCAGCACTTTGCCCAGCCCCACATGTGCGGGGGCGTCGTCCGGGTGTTCGCGGAGGAAATTCTCGTAAAACGCCGCCGTCTCGCGGAAGTCCAGGAGCATCTTCTCGCGCTGCAAAACGGCCCAATCGCTGGCGCTGCCGGGCAACACTTGGAGCCACAGCTCGCCCATTTCGTCGGTGCTTTGCGGCCCGAATCGGACACGCCTGGGCGGATGGCTCGGATTGCGGATGTTTCGATCAGAGTTGTCATAAGTATAGCGCATCGCGATCCGGGCGCCCGCGGGCAAATTCACGGGATGGGTGTAGCGATATTCTCCCTGCCAATTGAAATCCCAATGCTTGATGAGGAGGAGCCACTTTCGGGTGCCGTCGGGCAGTTCAGCGAAGGCTTGGACTTCGTTGCCCAAATAGTGCAAGTGCGGCAGCACGCCGAGAACCTGAACGGGAACCGGCAACTTGAACGACCGCTCGGCAACGTAATTCGTCTCATCGGGGGCGATGTCGATGAGCTGGGATAGGAGGCCAATCATCAACGCGGATTTGGCCGGTGGCTGGTTGGTGAAATAAAGGCCGATCTTCGGCTGCAACGACTCTGTCTTGCCTGTCCGCTGGAGGTGCATCTGAAGGACAATGTCCGTATCCTTCTCGAGCGTCCAGGAGAGGCCCGCCGGTTCTGGGAAAGACGATTTCCCCGGCGCCCAAGTGAGCATGTGGCCGAGCGGAAACTTGGCCGGTGGACGCATCCCATCGAAACCAGGTTCCGCGTCTGCTTGATCCCGAAGCCTCGATTCCCCCGACTGATCGATGAGAATGCGAACGTGATGCACGCTCCGATTTTCCGGACGAACCTCCACGGCTCGCACATAAACGGTCTCTGGGAGAGAAACCGGAATGACGAAATTGCGATGGATGTCCTTCCCCGCCGCGCCCAGCGTGTAGGGCGGCGACAGTTCCAGCACCAGGTCGGGTTGTCCCAATTCCCAGCCTTCAGGCCATTTTGGCGTCACGGGAAGATCCGAAGCGGCGCCTTCGACGGCCCCTTCATCCACCCATTGCCGGATCAAATCAATCTGATCCACGCTCAGCTTGCGCTCTCCAACGAACTCACCAAAACCGGGCTCCGGCAGCCAGGGCGGCATGTAACGGGCTTGCGTCACCTTGACCATATCCGCCGCATGTTTCTGCGCGTCCAAATAAGTCAAGAGGCTGAACGGCGCGGGCAGCCCGGCGCGGTGGCACGGAGCGCAGTGTTGAAAGACAATCGGCGCGATGTCGCGGTTAAAGGTGATTCGCCCGCGCCGATAGAGTTCCGATTGATTGGTCCCATGGGCACTATTCGACGTCTCAGATCGCCCGCAGCCCGTCCCGACAAACACCGCGAGGCACAATCCAAGAACGGTCAACAGACCGCACAGACCCGATCTGGGCGCGCGTCTCATGGCAACCTCACTTCGTGGTATTGATTGATCGCCGGCCGCTGCAGAACCAGGCTTTGGCCGTTCACCCATCGAATCTCCGCCCGCTCCACCTCGGCGCGGCTGCCCAAACCAAAATGCGCTGTGTTCGCGTGCTGGGACCGGTAGGAATCGCCTGTCAGGATCGAGCGCATGACGGTGCCGCTGCGGTGGTGCAGCGTGATCCGTGCTCCTACGGGCGATGCTCTCCTGCCCTGTTCGCGCAGCCGAAAGCCAATCCAGTTCCCTCCGTCGGCGAGTGTGTTTTTGAAGACCCGCAATGTCTGTCTCGTCTTCGGCCAGGCTTCGAAGGTCGTCACGAGCAGATCCATCCGGCCATCGCCGTCGAGATCGTCGGCCACCACGTTTCGTGAATCCGCTCCGAGCGACACGCCCATCAGATGCCCGATCTCAAGGAAGGATTCAGCGCGCCGATTCAGAAACAGCCGGTTGCTTTCGTGGCCGCCATATGAAAACCCGCGCCCGCGTGTCTTCGTAAACTGGCTTCCGAAGTAGGCGGTCGCCACCACTTGTTCCTTGGAATCCGCCACGAAGATGTCATGCAGCCAAAACTCCGGCTCGTACTCGCGCACCGACTGTTTGGACTCGTGTCCGTTCGCGATATAAACGTCCGGAAATCCGTCGTTATCGAAGTCAAATGCGCTGCAACCCCACGACCAACCCGAACGGGCGATGGAATCGTTCAACGAAGTTTGTTCAAACAAGGGCAAGCCTTGCCGCGCCAGGCAAAGCCGGTTGCCGAAGACCATGGCTCGGCGTGCCGCGCGCTCGTTGGCGGCGGTGGTTCTCGTCAGGCCCAGGCTCTCCAAGCGATCCACCGTCGGAGAATTCATGCCGATCATGAGAAAATCCAGCCGGCCATCGGCGTTGAAGTCGGCCGCGGCGTGGGACATGCCGAAGCCACGCGACTCTTGGATCCATTCATGAGTGACGTCGCGGAAGCGGCCGCTTCCATCATTTGCGTAAAGATCGATGCCCGCGAAATCGCTCATGACCATCAAGTCCAGGTCTCCGTCACTATCCAGATCGGCCAGTGAACCGCTGTAAGTGCGCCGCCAGCGCTTCTGGGCCAGCCCCGAGGCCGCCGTGATGTCCGCCAAGTTTCCTTGGCCGTCATTCGACAGGAGATAAGAAGGATGGCCGTCATTGGCGTCGGAATACGGCGTGGGCATCTGGCCGCGTTCGTAAGGCACTTTGTATTGGCCCAGCCACACATCCAGGTCGCCATCCTTGTCGATGTCGCCGCACGCGAGGGCCTGGCCGTATTTCAAATGCGGGGATGCTCCCCAAACAAGCTGGCCCGGCTCCTCGAAGCGGCCTTTGGACGAGCCTCGAAACAGCATTAACCCTTCGAATTTCGCGCAAAGAAAATCAGCCGCCCCATCTCCGTCAAAATCGGCGATTACTCCCGTAAACAGCAAACCCGGCGAATATCGGCAGAGTGATTCCGATACGAAACGATCTCCTGGCTCGTTTCGAAAGACCAGATTCTTGGCGGCCAGAATGATCTCGGACCGGCCATCTCCGTCGAGATCGTAGAGGATGAGCGGGTCGATGAAAAAGGAGCCCTTCGGCGGCGTGATTTCTTCGAACAGCGCCGGCCGGAATGCCGCTTCACCCGGCCTGATCCTGAGGCTCAGGCGCGTCGCGTCAAGACGTCGGATCCCGGGGAGTTCCTCTCCCGTCTTTCCCGGCGTCCAGTCCACCGTGAGATCGCCTTCCAAACTGGCGCGCTGATCGCGAATTGCGCTGGCCAGATGCGCCGAGAAATAGAAAGTGCTGCGCTTCGGCTGGCCGGCTGAGTCCACTTCGAATCGATTGTGGCGAAATTCCGCTTGGGCCAGTCGCCAGCCGTCGCGCTGGCGCTCATCCAGATACCGCTGCCACATGGCCGGAGTCCAAAGTGTGTGGGACGGCCCTGGCATGAGCACTTCGATCGCATGGCCGATAGATTCTCTCTCACGGTACTCAGCCACCGTGAGTTCGTCGAAAGGAACGGCCCGAAAGACATCCAGTTTGTTGGTCGCGACGTTCAGCAAGTCCCACAACTGTTCGACGATGAGCCCGCACCGTTGTGCCAGGCGTTCCTTGGCCCAAATCGATTGGTCTGCATCACGCTCTTTGGTTTCCAGCGCTCCCAGCCTTGCCGCCAACTCCTGAACCGATGCGCCGCCGCCGCCCGGAATTTCGCCGGTCCTAGAGGCATTGCGGCGCGCACTCCCCCATAGCCATACGCCGCCAACGATAATGAGCAACACGGCCAAAAGCAGGAAGCGCTTGCGTTGACAGGGACTGAGCATCACGAGCATAATGATCGAAGCCAGAAAACCGGCGCAACCATGAAGACACACAGGATTTCATGCAAACTGTTCCCGACGCCTCTGTCATTGGCGGCGGTTCTTTTCCTAGGCTCGACAGCGGCGTCGGAGAAACCGCCGGCAGTTTTTGAAGGCAAAGACACCCTGCTCCGGCCCGAAGGCTACCGTCAGTGGGTCTTCGTGGGCAGTGCCCTCGGACTCGAATACAGTCCTAACGAGGAGAAGCAAACATCCAGCAACCTTGAGTACAAGAACGTTTACATCGACCCCGCCGCGTTCAAGGCGTTTTCCGAGACGGGGCGATTTCCCGACGGAACAATGTTCGTGCTGGAGACCGCTTCCGCAGAAACGAAGAATGAACCTGGCCTGCAAGGCTCTTTTCAGAAGGAGTACCTTGGAATTTCCGCGGCGGTCAAAGACACGGGCAGGTTTCCTGAAGGGTGGGCCTATTTCAGGTTCACAGACCGTTCCGGCACGGCGAGAACCCAGGCCACCCCAGCTCCGAAAGCCGCTTGCTTTGATTGCCACCGGCAGAAAGGCGCGATTGATAATGTCTTCACGCAGTTTTATCCGGTGTTGCGGGCTGCATCGCTCGGCGTTGCCCAGCCTGAAGCCAAGAGAGCACGCCCTTGAACTGATTAACAAACCCGCTCTAACGCCCATGGTCGTGCGCGCGGCCCGCCGGCTTTTCAAGGGCACCCTCCTCCGGCGCTGGTGCCGCGTGATGTTCGTGGCCGGTGGTTTCAAACGTGCCGATCAGCATCGCAAGCGCGAGGCCTGAAACCAACGCCATCGAAAGCTTGATGCGATCGTGGGAATGAAATTGCAGCTCTGGCAGCAAATCACTGCTCGCGATGCACAAGAAGGTGCCCGCCGCAAACGCCAGCGCCGAACCCAAAAATCGTCCCGCGTCTCCGGAGAACTGCGTGGCGCCGAGGTGAAAAAGAATCACACCTGTCGGGATCGCGAGCCCAAAGAGTCCGTTGACCAGATGGCGAGAGAGCCTGGAGGATCCACCGGCGGCCATCAGCGTTCCAATAGCCATGGCGTCAAAAGGCTTGTGGAGGATGATGACCAGAAACGTCCCAAACCCAAGCAACCACGACGGTTGTTCGCCCACCCCATCGGCTTTCACGCTGGCCGCCAGCGCCACGCCGTCGATCAGCGTATGCAGCGTCAACCCAAGCGCCGCTCCCGTCCAAGTCAGCTTCAAAGCCGATCTGTCCGCCAAGGAAAGCGTGGCCTCATGGTCGTGTCCGTGCTCCTCTTCTCCATGGAAGTGAGCGTGCTCCTCAGGATCGGGTCGATCGCCCTCGGAGTTTTCCGCCGAAACATCATGGTGGTGGAAATGGAAAAAGCGCTGAATGAAAAACATCACGAGGAATCCGGCGAGCAGCCAACTCGCCGCGCGGTCGATGGACCGCAACCGATCCCACGCGTGCGGCAAGAGATGGAGGACGCCAACCCCCAGCATCAAGCCCGCCACGAAACTGGTCGCAACCTGCATTTTGGTGTGGGTCAGCCGCAGAAACAGCGGTATCCAACCTCCCGCCAGAGAGGCCAAGAGGATCAACGCGCAGTAAATGGTTAATAGGACAACCGAGGACATGATCTCACTTTGAAGGCCTCCACCCCGGCGAGTTCACTCGAATACTCCAGAGCGATCCTCCCGCGGTGATATAGATCGTTTTCATTTCATTGCCTCCGAACGCACAATTCGTCACTTCATCTCTGGGGATCGCCACAAAATCCAGCAGCTTCCCTTGAGCCGTCAAGATGTAGATTCCTCCCTTGAATTTGTCGGCCGTTTCGAAGGGCGGGTGAGGCTGGTTCAAACCTCCGGCGACAAATAGTCGCCCTTCCCGATCCATCTTCAGGCCGTCCGGACCGCGTCCCGTTTCCCAGTCGAAAATCATGACCCGACTCTCGGGATCAATCGTGCCGCCGGGTTTGAGATCGAACCGCCAAAGCTTGCGCGCGCCTCCGACGGTATTGTTGTTGTTGTCGGCCACATAAAGATGTTTGTCCTGCGGCGAGACCAGGATCCCATTGGGCCGATCCACCTCGTGCGCGATGACTTGAGCCACCTTTCCGGGATCATCAATCCGATAAACTCCCTCGACCAATCTCCCGTGCTCGTCTCGGATTTCCATGCCGTCGCGATTTCCGTAGCGCGGGTCAGTGAAGTAAATCCGTCCCTTCGAGTCGATGGCCAGATCATTGGGCGAATTGAATCGTTTTCCGACGTAGTTTTCGGCCAGCACCGTGATCGTGCCGTCAAGCTCGGTCCGTGTCACCCGCCGATTTCCAGCCTCGCAAGTCACAAGCCGGCCTTCGTGATCGAAGAGCAGGCCGTTCGCGCCGCCCGAAGGCTCCCTGAAAACACTGACTTGACCCTGCGGATCGCGGCGAGTGATTCGATTGCCGCCGGTGAAGTAGAGACCTCGGCTCGGATGCCATGCCGGCCCTTCACCGGCGCCGGCCGTTCCTTCTTCCTTTGGTTTGGCTCCCTTAGGCAGCGGCGAATCATCCGCAGCGTGCAATAACGCGGCGGCCAGCATGGCGGCGAAGAGTCGATGGGTTAGTTTTTTCACAGAGTCGAAGCAGAGACCTCAGAACGTCATGACACGCTGCGAGAGAATATCCAAGTATAAACTGCTCAGGAACGGCTCAGGCGCAGGTCGGCGACGCACTCCACATGTTGCGTTTGGGGAAACATGTCCAGCGGGACGACGCGCCGCAGACGATAGTTGCCGTTCACACAAAGTTGCCGCACGTCCCGCGCGAGTGTCGCGGGATCGCAGGAAACATAGACGATCTGTGCGGGCCGGGTCCGCTCCAGCAGCTCCAGGACTTCAGGCCGGCAACCTTTGCGCGGCGGATCCAGGACGATGGAGCTGCGTTCGAACTGGAATCGCGCGGACACCGATGAAAGAAGTTCTTCGGCGGGGCCGACGAGGAATTCTCCGTTGGACGTCCCGCGAGCCGCCGCATTGCGCCGGGCCGCCAGCACGGCCCGCTGATCGAACTCAATTCCGACGAACGACTCGACCAGATCCGCCAGCGCAACGCTGAATAATCCCACTCCACAATACACGTCCACCAGATGCCGGGGGTGACTGGAACTCACGCACTCTCTCACCGTCTCAACCAGCTTCGGTAAGAGATGGAAATTATTCTGAAAAAACGAGTCGTTCGGCACTTCCCAGTCGTCCGGCGCCAGCCTGAGAACGACTTTCAACCCGCCTTTTGGCGGCGGATGCGTTCGGACGCGCCTGATTTGCCGGTTCAGTTCAGGCTCAGCGATTTTGCACTCCTCGATATCGACAACCAGCCGATTGTCGGCGCGGATGAAGCCGATGTTCAAGGCTTGTTTGAATTTGTCCCATTGGCTTCGAATCATGATTCGGTTTCGGTAGCCATAAGGCGCTGGACACGGCACAACCGGATCAATCACGGTTTCCGGAAATCCGCCGACGCGTTCGAACAGGTCGGCAATCTGCTTTCGTTTCAAGCGAAGCTGCGCCTCGTATTCGATGTGTTGGTACTGGCAACCTCCGCATTCGCCAAAGTAACGGCAAAGCGGAGTCGTCCGGTCCGGGGAAGATTCGAGGACCTCCAGCAGCCGCGCTCGAGCGAAGCGCTGTTTGACGTCCGTGATTTCGACCGCGACGCGCTCGCCGTGGAGAACGAAAGGAACAAAAAGGACGAAATCCCCCAATCGCGCCACTCCCTCCCCACCAAAGGCGAGATCCGTGATCACGACTTCGTGCTTCTCACCGACCATCGGCTTAGCCGACATATTTGAACCATCGTGCGGAGTCATTGAACCGAATTCTATGTCCAGCGGCGCTGCGGAGGCAATCCTTGCTGGAAACCGGGACTGCCGGGAGGGAGCGCCACCCTTCTTGGTCTCGGGTCGCGCAGGTCCCCTCACCGAATCGGTAGTGCGCCGCTTCAAGAATCGTTGTCTGGACAGAGCATCAGACTGCGGCCCGTGGCTTCCGGGCGCTGGCGTTCCCGGCGCAACTGTTCGCGCTGGCGACTGAAGCAGCGGCGTTGTTCTTCTTCGGGCGTGGGGACGCGCACCACGGCGAAGGCTTTGCGGCAGGGCTGCATCAAGCTCTTCATCCTCTCCCCGCGAGGAACGAGTGGGGAGAGGACAGAGGAGAGGGGGAACCAACAGAAACGCACCTCCTCTCCCCAACCCACTCCTCCAATCGATGGGGGAGTGGGAGGATTTTAGGAGCTTGATGCGCCCCAGCCTTTGCGGTTACCGGCCAGGTTGCGACTTGCGGAGCGGCTGAGGTTGTGCTGAGGTTCCGGGGATGAGCGCTGGTCTTCACTTTGGTGAGGGAGTTCACGGTTTTCGTAATCTCAAGCCCTACGGAAATGGCGTGCTCCTGTGGTTTGGACTCGACGACTTCGACGCTGCTGTTGCACGCGCCGAAGAGATGAAAGCCGAGGTCATCAAACCGCGCCATCGCAGTGAGAACGCCCACTGGGAATGCTGGTTGCGTGATCCTGAAGGCTACGCCATCGTGCTGGCCAGCCCGCTTGGTTCAGCCGGGTAAGGTCGTATGAGCAACCGTCCACGTTCCATCTCAGTCATCAGTTGGATGTTTGTAGCCGCTGGCGTCGTCGGACTCGCATACCACGCCGGCGAGTTCAAAGTCCAGCGTCCGCTTGATCTTGACTTCCTCTGGGTATGTTTCGTCCGGCTTCTCGCGGTTCTTTGCGGAGCATTCATGCTCCGCGGCAGCAACTGGGCGCGCTGGGGCCTTGTCATTTGGCTTGGATACCACGTCTTCCTCAGCGTCCTGCACACGCCATTTGAGTTGGTAGTGCACAGTGTGCTGTTCGCCGCCGTGCTTTACTTCCTTTTTCGCCCGCAAGCGTCGGCGTATTTTCGAGGCCCACTGCCGCCGTCGCATCTCCCAAAATCAGATGATATCCGTGTGGCCTAACCAGGCGCCTCAGCGTAGCGTTTGCACGCGGCCACTGTCCTCGCGTCGCTTGGGCACCGCCGTCGGGTGCAATCCTTCGCGTCTCACAGGTCGCTGAGCTTTCACGGGATGGGCCGATGCTGTTTGAAGGGCGGGCGCGTGCGCACTGAAGCTTCGCCATGAAACAACTCTCGCCGGAACAACGCGAACTGGTGTCGTCGCTCGCGAAGCGGCTCGGAGCGATTCGCGGGATCAAGGCCGTCGTGCTTGGCGGATCGCATGCCCGTGGACGCGCTCAGCCGGGCTCGGACATCGATCTCGGCCTTCTCTACTCGGAAGCGGCTCCTTTCTCGGTCCAGAGTGTTCGCGAACTGGCGGAGGACGTCAACGACACGTCCGGGCCGGTTGTCACGAACTTTTACGAGTGGGGCCCGTGGGTCAACGGTGGGGCGTGGCTGACCATCGGCGGGCAGCGCGTCGATTTCATCTATCGCAGCCTCGAACGCCTGGAGCGGGTCATCGCCGAGGCCGAAGCCGGCCGGTACGAACTTCACTACCTCCAGCAGCCCCCTTTCGGCTTCTTCAGCGGGACGTACCTTGGCGAGATCGCGGTGTGTGTCCCCCTGTTTGATCACGAATCGCGGCTCGACTTGCTGAAACGGCGGGTCGCGGACTATCCCGAAGCCCTGCGGCGGGCCGTGGTCCAGGACTATCTCTTCATGGTCGAATTCACACTGACTGGGTTCGCCCCCAAGGTCGCGGCTCGTTCAGACACCTACGGAACCGCCGCTTGCCTGACTCGCGCCGTGAACGAACTGGTGCTGGCCCTGTTCGCCTTGAACCGCAAGTATCCGATCAACGACAAGACGATCCTGGCGGAGGTTGCGGAGTTCGAGCGCGCCCCCCGAGAGTTCGGACGACGCGTGCAGGATACGCTCGCGCACCTGGGCGCCTCTCCTGCGGAACTCGTCGCGTCCGTCGAGGGCGTCGCGCAACTGCTCCGGGAGACCGTGGAACTGGCGGACGGGCTATACCAACCGCGTTACACGCTGCCAAAGTGAGAGCCTCCTAAAAGGACATTCCAACTGCTTCCCGCATTGCCGGAGATCTGCCAGCAATTCTCATTTTGGCAACGGGCGCGGTTCGTGACTGTAAGGCGGACACTCCTGTCCGCACATTTTCGGAGGTTTTGCGGACAGGAGTGTCCGCGTTACGGCCAAAATGAGAATTGCCGGAGATCTGCTCGTCGAAAAAACTTGCCCTGGCCTTGGACCAGGATTTGCTTTCTTTTTGCGCATGTTCAAGGCCTTATGACGAATACAAGACATCGCCGGTGTCTTTGGTTGGTTTGCTTGTGGATCCTGCTGGGCGGAGCCCCCGGCTCGTGGGCGGAAGTTAAACTGATCGTTCCGACCGGGTACTTATCCGGTGCGCCGTTTCCAATCCGAGTGGAAGTGCGCGACAGTTCTGGGGAAAGGGACTGGAATCTCTGGAACGCAGAGGCCTCTCTCACTACGGACCAACCCGGCGTCACTCTTTCGACGAGCCGAATCCTCCTTCGCAATGGCCTGGGAACGGCACTGCTGACGATCAACGGCTCTCCGGATTTTGCGCTAACCGCCATCGTGAATGGAGAGAGCCACACTCGCAGGATTGCGAGTCTGAATGGCCGGCCGGGCAACTCCGTCAGCGGAACTCTGACCGGCGCGAGCACGACTTGGAGCGGCGTCATCAATCTCGCCGGCACCGTCATCGTCCCCAACGGCCATGTGCTCACGCTCGAGCCGAGCACGCTGGTGCTCATCAGTGGTGTCGCATCGGGCACAAGCGGAGTCAGTCTGATCGTCAACGGCGCGGTGCGTTCGCTCGGGACCGAGGCGAATCCGATTACGATCACGTGTTCCAGCCCGAATCTGAATTGGGGACAAATCCGGCACGAGAACGCGCAGGCTTCGACTTACCAATACACGTTCATTTCCAAAGCCGGGCGAGCTCCCGGCGAAGGCCACACGGGCACCGGTCCGGCGCTCCGGGTCAGAAACTCGACGCTCACCCTTGAGAACTGTGTGGTGTCGGATTTGACCGCTGGCGGGAGCACTATCGGAAAGACCATGCAGGCCGCAGGTTCGAACTTGAGCGTGCGCGACTGCGTGATGGCACGCTCTCGGATGGGGCCGGAGATCGGCGGGACGGGACTGGTTTGCACGGATAGCTACTTCATGGACATGACGGGGCCGGACGACGCGGATGGAATTTACCTGCATTCGTCGGCGGGGCGTCCGTTGGCGCTCTCGGGCTGTGTCTTTGCGTCGGGGGACGATGACGCGGTCGATACTCTCGATTCCAATGTCACCTTGGAAAATTGTCTGATTCGCGATTGGCCCAATCCAAACGAAGACGCCAAAGGGGTCAGCGTCTTTCATGGCGAAGTCGTCTTGCGCCGTTGTCTCATCGGCAATTGCTTTGCCGGCGTTTCCGCCAAAAGCAGCGGTCCGCTGGCGGTCGTTCGCATCGACCATTGCACCATCGTGGGGATCGATCACGGCGTGAGTGCCGCGACCAAGTCCAATGCCGCCGCCGGGAATATCAATATCTACATGACCAATTCCATCGTGCGGGCCGCTGATGCCTTGCGCTCCGATTTCGGGCCGGAGAAATTCGTGTCGGTTTCTTACTGCAATCTCTCCGAGACATGGCCCGGGGCGGGCAACCTCACGGCGGACCCTCTGTTCCTCAACCCCTCGGCCGGTGATTACCGCCCTCAACCGAGTTCACCCTCCATCGATGCCGGGGACCCGAACTCTCCGCTCGACCCTGACGGCAGCCGGACGGACTTGGGCTTTTACACGGCTCGATCACAAGCAGGCGGTTTGTTTGTCAGCATCACTTCGCCGGCCGCCGGCGCGATCTTCGCCGCGCCCACGAACCTGACGATCACGGCTTCGGCGTTCTCCGGGACCGGCACTGTGGCCCGAGTGGAATTCTTCGAAGCCACCAGGAAATTGGGCGAAGATTTGACCGGTCCTTACAGCCTGCTTTGGAACAACGTCGGTGTGGGAAATTACACGCTGCGCGCTCTGGCCACGCAATCGGGCGGGTTGATGGTAACGTCTGCGCCCGTGAGCATCTCCGTGACATCCGGCGAAGGGCCATCGACAAACATTCTGGTGGCTGCGGGCAGCGAATGGAAATACCTGGACAACGGCTCCGATGAAGGCACGGCCTGGAGGCAGTTGGCCTTCGACGACAGTTCTTGGAAAACCGGGAAAGCTCAACTGGGCTATGGCGATGGCGATGAGGCGACGGTGCTTGGCTTTGGCGCCAGCGCGAACAACAAATACGTCACCTACTATTTCCGCAAAACGTTCGCGCTCGAGGATGCGTCCCGAGTCCGCAGCCTCTCCTTGAATTTGCTGCGGGACGACGGCGCGATCGTCTATCTGAACGGGCAGGAAGTTCGGCGAGTGAGCATGCCGGCGGGCGCCGTCGGTTACCGGACCTTTGCCACCACGGCGTCGGAGTATTCGTGGGAGAGTTCTCCGTTGGCGGGCACGCTGTTGACCGCCGGAACGAATCTCGTGGCCGTGGAGGTTCATCAAGGCAACGCCACCAGTTCCGACCTAAGTTTTGATCTCGAGCTGGCTGCCGTGTTCTCGGCGCCGACGAATGCCCGTCCGATCGTCGTCCTCACCAGCCCGGCGGACGCGACCGTCTTCGGCGCGCCGGCCAATCTCTTGATCACGGCTAACGCCGCGGACGTGGACGGCGCCGTTTCGAATGTGACGTTCTACGCCAATGGCGCAAAACTTGGCGAGGACCCCGCCGCTCCTTATGCCTTTGCTTGGAGCAGCGTGCCGCCTGGAAACTATGCCATCACCGCGGTCGCAACCGACGCGACAGGGCTTTCCGCGACTTCCGGCGTCGTGAGTATCACCGTCAGCGCGGAGACGGGTGCGCCCACTGTTGTCGCGCAATCTCCTCCTCCGGGCGTCGTCACGAATCTTACCGAAATCAAGGTGACGTTTAGCAAGTCGGTCACCCATGTGGACGCGGCCGACTTGTTGCTCAACGGCGTGCCCGCAACCAAGGCCGTCGGGTCGGGCGCCAGTTACACTTTTAGCTTCGCCCAGCCGGCGCCTGGGACCGTCACCGTGAGTTGGTCGCTGTCCCACGGCATTACGGACACTTTCCAGCCGCCGAGCGGGTTTGACGCCGGCGGGGCCGGAGCGGTTTGGCAATACGAGTTTATCGACGCGGCTCCACCGGTTCTCGCGCAGGTCGGCCCAGAGCCGAGAGAGACGCTGGCGGCGCTGAGCAAGATTCAGGTTACGTTCAATGAAACGGTCACAGGGGTGGACGCGGCCGACCTCTTGATCAATTCATCCCCCGCGATAGGACTGTCGGGTCTGGGCGCCGGTCCTTATGTTTTCGATTTCCCGCAACCAGGGCCGGGCACCGTGGCCGTAGCCTGGGCCGAATCGCATGGGATTCGCGATCTGGCGAACAATCCATTTGGGGGCGGCTCCTGGGCCTATGTGCTCGATACGAATCAGGTCGGAATTGTGATCAACGAAATCATGTACCATCCGGCTTCGGAGAATCCGCTGGAGGAATACATCGAACTGTTCAACCGAGGGGCGTCCTCCATCAACCTGCGGGGTTGGCGGATCAGTGACGGCGTCGAATTCACGTTTCCGGACGTATCGATCCCCGCGGGCGGTTCTCTGGTTGTGGCAGCGGACCTGGCCGCCTTCCGAAGCAAATACCCGGCCGTGACCAACGTGGTCGGAGGTTGGACGGGCATCTTGAGCAACAGCAGCGAAGACCTCGATCTGGATGATCCGTTCGGGAATCGGGTCGATAGCGTGCGTTACGCGGATAACGGCGATTGGGCGGTGCGGCAGCGCGGACCACTCGACCGCGGACACCGCGGCTGGGTGTGGTCCGCGGATCACGACGGTTTCGGGAAATCGCTCGAGTTGATCAATCCCGCTGTGTCCAACAACAACGGACAAAACTGGGCGGCCAGTTCGACTGCGGAAGGCACCCCGGGCCGTGTCAACTCCATCTTTCGAAGCGATACGGCGCCCTTGATCCAAAGCGTGGCCCATTTCCCGATCGTTCCGAAGTCGAACGAATCCATTCGATTCACCGCCGAAGTGAGGGATGAGCCCGGCGCCGCGGTCACGGTCACGCTGCATCATCGGTTGGATAGCGCGACGCCTCCCCCCTTCGCCGTCGTGCCGATGCGTGACGATGGGTCGAACGGAGATGTTTCGGCTGGCGATGGAGTGTTCAGCGCGATCCTGCCTCCACAGGCGAACAATGCGGTCGTGGAATTCTACGTTACCGCCACCGATGCTTCCGGAGCTGCGCGCACGTGGCCGGCGCCGGCGACCGCGGCGGCGGATGGCACCGGTCCGAGCGGACAGGTTGTCAACGTTCTGTTGCAGGTGGATGACACGGCCTACACGGGTGGCCGGCCGCTTTACAAACTCATCATGACGGAGAACGAGCGCGCGGAACTGGCGGTGATTCCATCGCAAAGCAACGCGGAAGGTCCGAACTCCCAGATGAACGCAACGTTCATCAGCATTGATGGAACCGGCACGAACCTGCGTTATCTGGTCGGCGTTCGGAACCGTGGCCACGGCACGCGGACCGCGAATCCACCCAACTATCGCGTCAACTTTCGCAGTGACCATCCGTGGAAAGGCGTGACGGCCCTCAACCTGAACACGCGACAAGTTCACATGCAGCATTTCGGGAGCGTGCTTGCCAACAAGTCGGGAGCGGTGGGCACGTATTCGCGGGCCGTCCGGGTGCGCGTGAACAATGAGAACCGAGCCGCGCCGGGCGCAGGGATGTTCGGTTCTTACGCCGCCAATGAAGTGTATGAGAGTGCCTGGGCCGATCGCCATTTCCCATCCGACAGCGCCGGGAATATTTACAAGGTGGCCCGGGACATTCGCCCGCCGAACTTCGACTATCGCGGGCCGGGATGGAATTCCTACACCAACACTTACTTCAAGGAAACCAACGTCAGCGAAAACGACTGGACGGATCTGATCGCCATGCTGCGGATCATGGGCGAGAAGAGCGGTGATTCGTTTGCGACTGAAAATGTCCGTCAGGTGATCAACGTCGAGCAATGGCTGACGCACCTGGCCGTCATGAACTTACTGGCCAACGGGGAGTCCGGCCTGAATACGGGCAACAATGACGACTATTACCTGTATCGCGGCTGGGTCGATCGTCGATTCATCCTGCTGTTTCATGACTTGGACCAGATTCTGGGACAGCCCGGTTCTCTGGCGCAGAACGTGGATTTGTTTCGCGCGACCTGCTGCCCAATCTCCGGCGATTCCGAGGGAGCGTGGCGGGCGATGACGCGGTTCCTGCACTGGCCGGACTTCGAGCGGTTGTATTTCGCGACGCTGCAGCGCCTGTTGGATTCGACTTTCTCAAAATCCCAGTTTGATGCTCTCATCGATCAAACGCTCGGCAGTTACGTGCCACAAGCCACGATCGACTCCGTCAAGACCTGGATGGACGGGCGCCGCGCGTTTGTGCGATCGCAACTCCCGCCAATCGTCACGAACCCGGCGCCAGTGGCGACGGTGACGGGCGCGCCGCGTTCTCCGACCCCGCAGCTCGGCGCCACTCTGGCGGTGGGTGGATTCGAGATTACCCATTATCGATACAGCTTGAACTCCGGACCGTATGGACTGGAAACGCCCGTCGGCAGTGTGATTCAAGTCGCCGGTTTAGCCAATGGCACGAATACCATCGCCGTGATCGGCCGGAATGCAGCCGGCGCATGGCAAGTTCAGAGCAACGCGACCGTTCTCACTTGGATCGTGAACACTTCTTGGCCGTTGGTACGAATCAACGAGGTGCTCGCGTGGAATGTCGCCGCCGTGAACCGCAATGGGAGTTTTCCCGACGTGATCGAGCTTTACAATGAAGGCGCGGCCACGGTGAACCTTTCGGGGTTTAGCTTGACGGATGATCCGGCGCGTCCCAGCAAGTACACCTTCCCGAACGGAACCACGCTCGACGGCGGCGCCTATCTGGTCCTCGATGCAAACCAGCTTGGTTTCGCGCTCGACCACCAGGGCGACGGCGTTTTCCTCTTCCATCGCCTCGCCGAAGGAGGGGCATTGCTCGACTCGGTCGAGTTTGGAACTCAGTTATCCGACCTGTCGATTGGCCGGCTCAGCAGCGGCGGTGAATGGATGCTCATGCAAGCCACCTTCGGCGCGGCGAACGTCGTTCAACCGTTGGGCGATGCCGAACAAGTCAGGATCAACGAGTGGCTCACCTTCGGCCTGAGTCCGTATCCGGAGGATTTTGTTGAGCTTTTCAATCCGCAACCGCTGCCGGTCGCGTTGGGTGGATGCTATCTGACCGACCAGCCTGTCGGAGCGCCGACGCGCAGCCGCCTTGCGCCGCTGACCTTCGCGCCGCCGAGAGGATACGCCGTGTTCACTTCGGGCGATGGGGACCGAGCAGGCGAGATCAACTTCCGTCTCGCTGCGGAGCAGGGCGAGCTTTCTTTGATTGCGCCGGACTTGTCGCTCATCGATTCCGTGGTGTACGGTCCGCAGACGACCGGCGTTTCGATCGGACGCTGCCCCGACGGTGTGTCGAAGCAAGTGCCGCTCTCGACGCCGACTCCCGGCGGGCCAAACCAGTGCTCGTTGGGACCTCCACCCACGCAGACGGTCACGCTTGTCGCCTTCACCAATGTGTGGCGATACGACGCGTCAGGGACGGACCTTGGCACGCTTTGGAAGGAGTTGGCTTACGACGATTCGGCCTGGCGGGCCGGGCCGGGAGTGCTTGGATTCGAGACCGCCCAACTTCCTGAGCCACTCCTCACGCCATTTGCGAACCCCGGCAGCGTCGCTACGTTTTACTTCCGGACAACCTTCGACGTCCCTGCCTTTCTGTCGCCGTCCAGTCTGCAAATCACTCACGTGATTGATGACGGCGCGGCCTTCTACTTGAACGGAGTGGAAATCGGGGCGCGGTTTAATCTCCCCACGGCGGCCAACTTCCAGACTTTCGCCTCGGGAACGGTGGGCGACGCCGGTTACCAGACATTCACAATCTCCCCGGACCGGTTGCGGCCTGGAACAAACCGGCTGGCGGTGGAAGTGCATCAGGTGAATCGGACCAGCAGTGACATGGTGTTCGGGCTTAAACTCGAAGCGCTGGTCCTCACGAACAGCGCGGCGCAAGCGGGCATCGTGATCAATGAGGTGCTGGCGAATAATGCGACGCTCGTTGAGTCGGACGGCGGCAAACCGGATTGGATCGAGCTCTACAATCCTTCCGGAAGCACGGTGGACCTCGCGGGCATGAGTTTAAGCGACGACCTGACGAACCCGCGGCGTTGGATTTTTCCGAGCGGCTCTCTCCTGCCCGCTAAAGGATTTCTCAAAGTGCGCTGTTCTCCCGAAGCGCCGGCCTCAGTCGTGAATACCGGATTTGGGTTAAATGCTGCCAGCGGCGGCGTCTTTCTCTTCAATCGGCCCGCCGACGGTAACGGCTTGCAGAGCGCGCTCACCTACGGACTGCAAGCGGCCGATTGGTCGCTGGGCCGCGTGCCTGACGGCAGCACAAACTGGGTTTTGAACATCCCGACCTTCGGGATGGAAAACAGGGCCGCGACTCTCGGGGGTCTTCAATTTCTCAAGATCAACGAATGGATGGCGGCTCCTGTCTCGGGCGAAGATTGGTTAGAAATCTACAACCCAAATCCGCAACCGGTCGAGATCAGTTCCCTTGCGTTGTCGGACAACGCCACCGACGCAAAGAAGCACATCCTTCCGCCCCTGTCGTTCATCGGAAGCGGTGCTTTCGGCTTCCAATCGTTCGTGGCCGACGAAAACCTGGACGCCGGCGCCGATCATGTGGATTTCAAATTGAGCGGCTCCGGCGAATCGCTGGTGATCTCCGCGCCCTCGGGCGCGCTGATCGACGCGGTGAGTTTTGGACCACAAGTCGCGGGCGTTTCCGAGGGCCGCTTGCCGGATGGAGGCGCATACCTCGCCGGCTTTCCGTCGTCACTGACCCCCGGGAGCAGCAATTTTCGGCGGCTCGAAGAGATCGTCATCAATGAATTGCTCAGCCACAGCGATCCGCCCTTGGAGGACACAGTCGAATTGCACAATCCCGGCGGCCGGCCGGTCGATATCGGCGGGTGGTTCTTGAGTGATTCGGTGATCAACCTCCGGAAATATCAAATCCCGGCGAACACGATGGTTCCAGCCGGCGGCTACCTCGTCATTTATGAAGCGCAGTTCAACGGCGACGCGGCGAGCGAACGGTTCTCGTTCAGTTCGGCCAGAGGCGACGAGGTCTATCTGTCGCAAGCGGTGAATGGCGTTCTGACAGGCTACCGAGCCTCTGCGGCGTTTGGTCCGGCTGAGAACGGAGTGTCGTTCGGCCGATTTCCGACCAGCCAGGGCTACCGTTTCGTGCCCATGCTGCGACGCACCTTCGGCAAGGATGAACCCGCCTCGACGAACGAATTCCGGTTGGGAACCGGCGCCCCGAATGCCCCGGCCAAAGTCGGCCCGATCGTCCTGAGCGAAATCATGTACCATCCCGCCGGCACCAACGATGCCCTCGAATTCGTCGAACTCCATAACATCAGCTCCGGCGCGGTGCCGCTCTATGATCCGGCGAATCCGAACAACACTTGGCGGCTGAGGAAGGGAATCGATTTCGATTTTCCTCCGGGCGTGACCATGCCGGCGGGCGGCCAACTGGTGGTGGTCGGCTTCGATCCAAGATTCGAGAGTGAGGCGCTCGCGGGGTTTCAGCGCGCGTACGGGAACACGGCCACGCTCCTCGGCCCTTACCGCGGAAAGTTGGATAACGCCGGAGATACGATCGAACTCCAGAAACCCGATGCGCCGCAGACGCTGCCGGGCCCCGACTTCGGCCTCGTGCCGTACCTTGTCGCCGACCGCATCGATTACGCCGACACAGCGCCCTGGCCGGCCTCCGCTGATGGAGCAGGTCATTCGCTCCAGAAGACCAATGATCTGCTGTACGGCAATGATCCGGTGAATTGGATCGCCGCCTCTCCAACTCCGGGCGGCAGCCCGGCCAGTTCGGGTGATTCCGACCGCGACGGACTGCCCGACGACTGGGAATTGGCCAACCGCCTAAATCCCAAGGATCCGTCCGATGCGCTCGCCGACAGCGACGGCGACGGTCTGACTAATTTGCAGGAATATCTGGCGGGCACAAATCCAACCAACGCGGGCAGCGTTCTTAAGGCTACTGTCCAGATCAAATCCGGAAGCGAACTCGTCCTTCAATTCAACGCCGCAGCCGATCGAGCCTATTCCATTGAGTTTCGGGATTCCCTCGCCGCAGAAATCTGGCAAAAGCTCACAGATGTAAGCGCAACGCCGTCCGAGCGAGTGGTGCAATTACCCATCGTTCCCGGCTCATCCGCGCGGTTCTTCCGCGTCGTGTCGCAGCGGGCGCCTTAGAACGACAGCGTCACGGCTGAGATTTGACCGGCAGCCGTCAAACATTTGGATCGCGGACGATTTATCCCGAAGACCGACGTTGGTAGGGATGGCGCGCCGCGCCGTCACCGCGCCGTTCAGGCTCGGAACAGTTATTGAGAAGACCGTGGGATACACGACAGCCCGGCGTTCGTAGTCCCGGCTTTAGCCGGTCCGGGCCGCCTAAAGGCGGGACTACAAACCTTCTCCGTGTAGTCCATCCCACGGGCCCCTCAGTACTGGCACGGATTGGGATTGCGCACCGTTCGTTACGCACGCTGGACGCGGGCGGGGACAGCGCAGCGCGTTGTCCCTACCATCCATTTCCTTTGTTCAATTTCGTTCTTCTGATTTATCGCCGCTTTGGCTGAGGAACTGCCGCTCAAGTCTCAAAGATCCTGATCCCTTGCCTTGGACTGCTAACTGCCATGGAAATGGGTTGATCCCAGACATCAATGGCGTACATGAAATTTGTTCCGTACGGAACAAATTTCATGTACGCGGGTCGGCCTGTCGGGGTCGATAGAATTCCTCCCAATCAGGAGTTCTAAGTCTGGAGTCACTCCCCCTTCCGTTAGGCGTGGACAGGAGGCCATGAATCGCACCCACTCCCCAATGCCGGCGGCTACGAGGATGCGCCTTGAATCTCGCGGAAAAGCCAGGCGCGGGCATAGGTCCAGTGCCGTTTGGCGGTCGGCTCGGACATATTCAGTATCTGGGCAGCTTCCTCGATGGTCAGGCCGATGAAGTACCGCAGCTTGACCAGTTCCGCTTTCACCTTGTCCTGCGCGGCCAATTTATCGAGAGCCTCGCTGACGGCAAGAATCCGGTCATCCTCCACTCCAGCGGCGATCTCCACGTTTTGAAGATCAACACGCTGCTGTCCGCCGCCGTGTCGAAGGGCATGTTTGCGCCGGGCGCGGTCGATCAGAATACGGCGCATCGCTTCAGCCGCCGCCGCGAAGAAGTGAGCGCGGTTCTGCCACGTCCGATTCTGGGCGTTGACCAATCGCAGCCATGCCTCGTGCACCAGGGCCGTCGCTTGCAGCGTTTGTCCGGGCGACTCTTGAGCCATTCGATAAGCCGCGAGCTTGCGCAGTTCTTCATACACCAGCGGGAGCAGCTCCTCACCGGCTTTTGGGTCGCCTTGGTCCAGTGCGTTGAGAACGCGTGTGACATCGTTCGGTTCAGCTTCGTTCATTCGGCGTTCGATGCTGGATGTTGGATGTTCGATGTCTTGGTTGCGGCTCCGCCAAGCTGCGCTGAATCGCAGGTTTGCAGCCTGCGGAGCGTCCGGCCTCCAGCCGATTACAAATCGGCGATCCAGAGGGGCGGTTCATGGAATGGCGCCACTCCGCAGGCTCTCTTTCTCCTCGATTTCCGACAAACTCGGGGCCAGCCAGATGTGCGCGGTTCCTTGACGATTGACCGCGACCAACAGTCTGCCATCCGGAGAGAATTTGACGATCCCGAAGACGGCGTCTTGGCCGGAGAGCGTCGCTACCTCTTGATGGGTGAGGACATCCCAGAGCTTGACCGCCTCGCTGCCAGTGCTGGCCATCGCCAGTCGCTGGCCATCCGGAGAAAATGCGACGGCGTGGACACCAAGCAAGTGGCCGCGCAGCACGTCATCGAGCGAGCGCGTGGAAGAATCCCAAAGACTCACCGTGCCTTCGATAGAAGCGGTGGCCAAGAGGCTGCCATCGGTGGAAAGTGCCATTCCCAAGAGGCCCAAGTTCTGGCCGGGCAGCGTGGCTTCCGTCCGGCCAGTGAACAGATTCCGGAAGTCGATTGATCCGTCGGGTTCGGCGACCAACAGGAAATATCCGTCGGGCGTGACCATCATTGGAGCCATCTGAGGCCGGAAAAAAGGCAGCCGCCCACTGCCCTTCCACGCCGGCTTTGGTCCTGGTGGCGGAAATTCGGCTCCGGGTCTTGACGGCGGCGCGGGCGAATCAGGCTTCGGCGATGGCCTCGGTTCTCGCGGCGGGAATTTTGGTCCTCGCGGAGATTCGCCATCGGCTTCTCCGAGGTCCCAGGAAGCTTTGAGTTGCCCTGATTCCGTCTCCAACAAGCGAATCGTGGGACCTGGGCCCGCCACGGCAAGAATGCGGCCACCCTCCGCCTGGCCTACCGGTCCCACGGCAGAGTCGCGTCCGCGGAATCCGGGTCGAGGCGGAAGACCTCGCCACGTTGTGCCCCTCCAGTTTGTCACGACAAAGTGGGCCGCCCAATCGAAGACTTTGATTTCCCCTTCATCAGTGCCGGCATACAGTCGCGTGCCATCCGGAGAAACGACCAGACGCGCCACGCGATCGCCCAGCGCGGCGATGCGCTCGCTTTCGAGCAACGTGATTGGGTCCCAGAGACTGACCGTGCCGTCGGCGTTGACACTGAGCATTCCTCTCTGGGCAGGCAGAAACTCGATGCCGGCGACCGGAATCGGAAGCGCTCTAAAGGAATGCTTGGGCTCGACGGCGCGTTGCGCGTCCCAGCCAAAGAGCGTGCCATCCTTGCAGCCGCTGACGATCGTCTTGCCGTTCGGCGTCATGGCGACACAATTGACCTCCGAAAGGTGCCCTCGCAGTGCGGCGCGTTCCTTTCGGCTGTCGAGGTCCCAGATGCGCACAGTCTGGTCCGCGCCGACGGACACAAGCCGCTTGCCATCCGAGGCGAATGCCGTTCCAGGGATCCACGAAGTATGCCCATCCAGCTTGAAAACCAAAGCGCCGGTTTTGGCGGAGAAAACTTTGATGGAAGTTTCTGTGAGAAAACCCGTGGCCGCGATCCACTCCCCATCGGGAGAGAACGCCATGGAACGCGCTCCCCCATCTTCAAAAGCAACCCCGGTGTCCGTTTCGGCGCCGGTCGCCAGATCAAGGATCCGAATCACACCGGATTCATCACTGATCGCCAAGCGTCCGGCGTCGGGAGAGAAGAGGGACAGCCGGCGTCGGAAGCCCTCTTCTTGCAGCTTCACGGTGGTTCGAAGCGTGGACTGTCGTTTCTCGAAATCCCAAGCGCGCACCGTCATGTCATCGCTGAAGGTCAGCAAATTCGTGCCATCCGAACTGAATGCCAGCGCCGCCACATCGTTGTTACCGGCGATTTCGGCGATAATCTCTCCGGAGGGTAATGACCACACTTTCACGGCGGTGCGCCGCCGGCCATCCATCAACACCGCCGCCAGACGATCTCCGGCATGGGAAAATGCGAAAGGACTGGTGCCGAAGCCAGGACCTGGACCTGGAGCTCCGCGGGGGCTGCGGACGGGAGCAAGACCACGACCGGGCTCTCGACCGGGTCCCCGGCCCGGGCCGCGGTCCGGATCAGAACCCGGGCCAACTCCTGCCAAATCGAAGGAAGCCACTTCGGCCCGCCGGAACAAATCCCAGAGTTTGAGCACGGGGGGCCTTCCCTCCGAACTGGAAGCCAAGAAACGTCCATCCGGGGACACGGCTACGAGGCTAATCGCATTGGACTGGCGCGGGAGCGCGAACGCCGCATCGCTCCGGAATTGGCTCCAGAAATATCGCCACTCCCATTGCCGCAGATCAGTTGCCAGTTGTCGGTGGTCAGTTGTCAGTGGAGCCGAGTTGTCAATTCGATTGGTGATCCCTGGCCGCCGTCCACTGGCCACTAACTTCTGACCACTGACCACTGGCAACTGGCCACTGTTCACTCCGTCTCCCGGCCTGTGCCTGTTCAGCAAGTCTATCACGCGGCCGTAATTGTTCGCCGCCATGGCTTGATGGACCAAGTTCATATCCGAGTTGTAGGCGGTCCGCAGCGCGAGGCGTCTCTCGGATTCCGCGCGGTTGCGTTCGCGCGACTCCCGAGTGCGAGCTTCCTCAGCTTCGCCGTAGAGGCGCGATTGCTCCGTTTGGGCGGCGACGGCGTCCTTGCGCGCTTCGCGTTCGCGGAAGAAAAGCCACGTGGAGGTCATTAAACCGGCCGTGAGCGTCAGTCCCGCCACGGCACCGCCGACAAACGCGACTTTGTTTCGGCGCATCAGCTTTTGGAATTTGTAGGCCGGGCTCGGAGGACGGGCCTGGACCGGCTCGTTTTTGAGATAACACTCAACGTCGGAGACAAGGCTGCTGGCCGTGTCGTAGCGGCGCGTCCGGTCTTTTTCCAAACACTTCATCACGATCCAGTCAAGGTCGCCCCGAATGCGGGAGATCAGCTTGGGGGGCTCTGCTCGCTGGCGTTTGGCGGTGGTGGTGAGTTCCGCCTCGCGCAGCGCGCTCAACCGCGTGGAGGGCCTCAGCGGCTCGGCCTCGCGGATGGTGCGGCGCATTTCATCCAATCCGGAGCGCATGAGTTCTTCGGGATCGAACGGCGTCCTCCCCGTGAGCAGTTCGTAGAGCAAGACGCCCAGCGAATAGACATCGCTGCGAGTATCGATGTCCAGTCCGCTCATTTGCGCCTGTTCGGGACTCACGTAGGCCGGCGTGCCGATGAATGCCTGAAATTCTGTGAACAGCGTTTTGTCGGTCAGCCGCTGGTCGGTCGCCTTCGCAATGCCAAAATCGATGACCTTCGGCACCGGGACGCCATCGTGCAGCGTGACGAGAATGTTGGAAGGCTTGATGTCCCGATGAATCACTCCTTTTTGATGCGCATGCTGGATCGCGCGGCCGACCTGGTTGAATAGTTTCAGCCGGTCTTCGGTGGGCAACGTGTTTTGGTCGCAATACTCCGTGATGCGAATGCCTCGGACCAACTCCATCACGAAATAAGGGCGCCCGGTTTCGGTCGCGCCGGCGTCGAAGACCCTGGCGATGTTAGGATGGTCCATCATCGCCAGGGCTTGCCGCTCAACTTCGAAGCGGGCGATGACACTCTTGGTGTCCATGCCCAGCTTGATAATCTTCAAGGCCACGCGGCGGCGCACCGGTTCCTCTTGTTCCGCCATATATACCACGCCGCAACCGCCCTCGCCAATGGACTGGAGCAGCTTGTAGCGGCCGATCTTGTCGCCGGCCTTTTCGGTGACACGCACAAGCTGCGTGCCACTGCCGGCCGGAAGCGGGGTGCGGGCCGCTGCTTCGGGCCTGAGCGCATCGGCGACTGCCGGTCGCTCGAGGAACGTGCCCAATTGCCGATGAGCCAGAAGCAAGTCTTCCACCTTCCGGCGCAAGGCGGAATCGTTGGCGCAAGCTTCGTTCAGATAAGCGGCGCGTGCTTCGTCCGTGGATAGACGAAGCGCGACTTCGAAGAGGCGTTGTTCCCGGTCAGATTGGTCATCCATACAGCCGTTCCATCCGCTTCATAGACTCACACAGAAAGTGAACAAAGGAAAGAACCGACGAAGGGTTCAAGGGTGCATGGTGCATCGGCATCGTGTCCGTAGCGGCGGGCATCCTCGCCTGCTTTAGAGGGCGGCATCTCGCGGCTCGGTCTCGGTTGCAAGGATTGCCGCATGCCTGATCATCCAGACTGCTCCCGCCGGGCGAGACGCCCCGGCTCCACGGCAGGCGGGACGCACGCCGCTACTCCGGCCGAAGACACGGAGATGCACTGAAAAGCTCACGTTGGTTCCTTCTCCGCGGGAGCCATCGTAGGGCGAAGATCACCTGGCCGATGAGTTGATCTCTCGACACGATGACCGGGAGCACAGTTCTGGCGGCGGTCGTTCTGTTGTCCAGAACTCCTGACATAGGGGAGCGCGATCGCCTGTAATTCCGGGCTTTTTGGCACTTCGATTGAGGTTGTGGTGCGAACCCAAACCTGTCCGCTTTTTCAGTTTCCTGACGTACTGTCGCCAGCCATGGCGACCGAAG
>JACQWK010000696.1 GCA_016209525.1 Verrucomicrobiota bacterium | reverse complement strand
GGTTCGCGCCGGATCGGAGACCGGCGCTCCAGCCCAGGTGCGCTACGCAACTTTCGAATTTCGGAAGCTCTCTTCATGAAATGTGTGCGGCGAATCAATCAACGAACAACTCAGAGAGCGTGTTTTAGAAGCAGGGAAGGCGTCTTGCCTGCCTCCGAGTTCACTTTGAGATTCCCCAAAGAAGGCAGGCTGGAAACCTGTCCTGCGTTGGTGAATCGACAGAGGACTTCCTTTATTTCGCTCACTCGCGAGGAGGTCATGCGGATATCACAAATTGTGACATCCTCGGAAAATCAGACAATCTTTGAGGCCATCCATCAACTGATGACCCCGTCGGAAACGCCGCGCAAGGAAATCGGATTTTACGTCAAGGAAGAGAGCGTTCCTTACCGCATCAAAAGAAAGACGGGCCGTCGATGACACCGGAAGAGCGGCCGGAAATCATGCGTGGGCCTTAAGCAACGGAAGTTCTCTCGCCCGAATGGCCGAACCAGGGATTCTCGAATTCAAAGTCTGAAATTTGTTTAACACCGCGAAGGCGATTCTTGAAGACGGCTCAGAGAATCGGCATACTTACCGCCTCATGGGAACCATGGTATGCCGAAGCCTCAAGGAATTTGTCCGCAAACCCTACCCGAACGGCTTGTCACCGTGGCCAGTCGGCTTCGGTGGCGGAAAGCACAGCACCATGCTGGAGTCACTGGCCTTTGACACGGTTCTATTGATGCTCGCCTAGCCTTTGCAATCGGATGGACCAAGCGACGCACAACAAAATCGTCTCGTTCATCTGGGGCATCGCGGACGACGTGCTGCGCGATGTGTTCGTGCGCGGCAAATATCGTGACGTGATTCTGCCGATGTGCGTGCTGCGCCGGCTGGACGCGGTGCTTGAGCCGACGAAGAAAGCGGTGCTCGAAACGCGCGACATGCTCGACAAGGCGAAAATCACCGAGCAGAAGGCCGCGCTCTGTGACGCCGCAAAACAATCGTTCTACAACACATCGAAGTTCACCTTCCGCGACCTGAGATCTCGCGGCAGCCAGCAGCAGCTTCAGCAGGATTTCATGGATTACCTCGACGGGTTTTCGCCCAACGTCCAGGACATCCTGGCCAATTTCGAGTTCCGCAACTGCGTGCCCCGGCTGGCGAAAGCTGACGCCCTCGGCACGCTCATCGCCAAGCTTCTCGATCCAGAGATTGATCTCAGCCCCGCCGGCATTGACAACCACGCGATGGGCACGGTGTTCGAGGAACTCGTCCGCAAGTTCAACGAGGAAAACAATGAGGAAGCCGGCGAACACTGGACGCCGCGCGACGCCGTGAAGCTCATGGCTAACCTGATCTTCCTGCCCGTCGCCGAACAAATCCCCTCCGGCTCCTATCTGCTGTACGACGGTGCGGCGGGCACGGGCGGAATGTTGACCGTGGCAGAAGAAATCCTTCGGCAGCGCGCCAACGGCCAGAGCAAACAAATCGTCACCCACCTCTACGGCCAGGAAATCAATCCCGAGACGTACGCCATCTGCAAGGCGGACATGCTCCTGAAAGGCGAGGGCGAAAACGCCGACCACATCGTCGGCGGCGCGGAATGGTCCACGCTCTCGCACGACGCCGTCCCGGCGATGGAGTTCGACTTCATGCTCTCCACTCCGCCTCACGGCAAAAGCTGGAAGAAGGATTTGGAAGCGATGGGTGGCAAGGACGGGATGCGCGACCCGCGTTTCAAGGTGATGCACAACGGCGAGGAACTTTCTCTCGTGACCCGCTCGAGCGACGGCCAGATGCTCTTCCTCGCCAACCTGGTGGCGAAGATGAACCATGGAACCAAGCTCGGCAGCCGCATCGCCGAGGTTCACAACGGGTCGTCGCTGTTTACCGGCGACGCCGGCCAGGGCGAGAGCAACATCCGCCGCTCGATCATTGAGAACGACTGGCTCGAAGCCATCGTCGCGCTGCCGTTGAACCTATTCTACAACACCGGCATCGCCACCTACGTTTGGGTACTGTCCAACCGCAAGCCCGAACATCGCCGCGGCAAGATGCAGCTCATTGACGCCACCCAATGGTTCAAGCCGCTTCGCAAAAATCTCGGCAAGCCGACCCGCTGCACGGCCTCTACTCCCTCGCCCCATCGGATGGGGAGAGGGCCGGGGTGAGGGGCAAACCGGAAATGATCGTCGAATACGACCCCGACCCCGACCTGCGCGACACCGAGCAAGTGCCGCGGCTCGAACCCGGCAGGATCGAGGCGTTCATCCGCCGCGAAGTCCTGCCCTACGCCCCCGACGCGTGGATTGACGAATCCTCCACCAAGATCGGGTACGAGATTTCCTTCACCCGGCACTTCTACAAACCGCAGCCGCTCCGCACACCGGAGGAAATCCGCGCCGACATCCTGGCGCTGGAAAAGGAAACCGAGGGCCTGCTCGGCGAGATTGTGAAAGGAGGGGCGAAATGAACAGCATTCGCGTCAGGCCCGCGAGTCGTGTCCTCTCAACGCCAACGGCGTTGCGCCACTCAGCCCAGGGTTGCGAGGAACGAGCTACCCTGGGTGAACGTGTTTGTTTATTAGTCCAACCCCAACGGGGTTGCGTGTTCGACTCATGCGCGGAAGGACGCAACCCCGTTGGGGTTGTTTCAAATCTGAACCTCTTACCCAAGGTAGCGCCGCAGACGGCGCAACCTTGGGCTTTGCGACGGAATCCCGTTGGGATTCTCCAAATGAACGGAGGCGCGAAATGATGGACGGCCTCAAGCCTTACCCGGAATACAAGGAGTCCGGTCTGCCGTGGCTTAGTGCAATGCCCAGCCATTGGAGGCTGAAGCGCGGCAAAGCCATATTCGAGCGCATCGATAAGCGCTCAGCGGAAGGCAATGAAGAACTCCTGACGGTTTCATCAGCGCGAGGTGTCGTGCCGAGGAAGACGGCGAATGTCACGATGTTCAAAGCCGAGTCTTACAAAGGCTACAAGCTCTGCTGGCCCGGCGATCTCGTGATCCACAGCCTCTGGGCGTGGGGCGGTGGTCTTGGTATCTCTCAACACCACGGCATCGTCAGT
This sequence comes from Verrucomicrobiota bacterium, assembly GCA_016209525.1. GTDB lineage: Bacteria > Verrucomicrobiota > Verrucomicrobiia > Limisphaerales > SIBE01 > VHCZ01. Next base: position 36,989 of record JACQWK010000696.1, on the reverse strand, counting down.
TCCGCCTACGGTGTCTATCGCCTGCGGCACGATGCTCCAGCGATACCGGGCTTCATTCACGAACTGGTGCGATCTTCGCCGTTCAATTGGGAACTCCAAGTTCGCTCCAAAGGCATATGGACTTCGCGGCTGCAATTGACGGATGAGTCTTTTCTCCATGCGCCATTCCCGCTCCCACCGGAAGACGAACAGGCCGCCATCGTGCGGTTCCTCGACCACGCGAACGGACGGATTGAGCGAGCGATTCGGGCGAAGCGGAAGCTGATGGCGCTGCTGAACGAGCAGTAGCAGGCTATCATCCATCGCGCCGTCACCCGCGGCCTTGACTCCACCGTCCCCTTCAAACCCTCCGGCATCTCCTGGCTCGGCGACATTCCGAAGCATTGGGAAGTTTGGCGAATCAGCCGCTTTGCTCGTGTCGGGAATGGCTCAACGCCGTCTCGCGCCAGACCTGCCTATTGGAACGGCGGCTCCTTCCCGTGGCTAAACAGTTCGCAGGTGAACCGCGGGTTTATCGACAGCGCCGACCAATTCGTAACAGAAACCGCCCTGAAGGAATGCCACCTGCCACGAGTCCCGGCGGGGAGCGTCCTTGTGGCGATAACCGGACAGGGCAAGACGCGAGGCACCTCCGCCGTCCTTGGCTTTGAGGCCACCATCAATCAGCACCTTGCCTTTATCAAACCGCGAGCGCCGATTGTTACGGCTGAGTTCCTGCACCTGGCGCTGAGTGCGGCCTACCAAGCCTTGCGAATCTTGAGCGAAGATTCAGGCAGCACAAAAGGCGCGCTCACCTGCGAAGACTTGAAACGTTTCAAGTTGGGGCTTCCGCCAGTGCAAGAGCAGGCAGCTTTGGTTCAGCGCGTGCGCACTGAGACTCGGAACCTCGAATCCGCCCTCGCCCGCGCCGAGCGCGAAATCGCTTTGCTTCGGGAATACCGTACGCGGCTGGTGGCGGACGTGGTGACAGGCAAGCTGGACGTGCACGCCGCCGCCCGCCAACTTCCGCCCGAATCCGCCGAACCAACCGAAGTCGATGAAGCGGAAAACGATGAAGCGACTGAACCGGCGGCGGCTGAAGCGGACTGAATACCGGCGTTGGCGTATCCACGGCAAACCTGTAAGCTGAATCGGACGATGAACTTGAATCTGAAACCAAGAGTTTTGCAGTGGGCTCGCGAACGCGCGGGCCTGGACGCTGCGGCTTTGGCAAAGAAGGTGGGCGGGAACGTCACCGCGGCGCGGGTGAAGGAATGGGAACAGACTGGCCAGTTGTCTTTCACGCAGGCGAAGAAACTGGCGCACGTAACGCGCACGCCGGAGGGCTTTCTCTATCTGGCTGAACCTCTGGAAGACAAGCTGCCAATTCCAGACTTTCGCACCGTGGGCGATACGCCCCTGCGTCGTCCCAGCCCGGACCTACTGGATACGATTTACCTCATGCAGCGCCGGCAGGCGTGGATGCGGGATTTTCTCATCGAAGAAGGAGAACCGCCATTGCCCTTCGTCGGCAGTGCGAACTTGAACACCGAACCAGAGCGGGTCGCGACGGACGTTCGCAAGACGCTCGGTTTTGCGGAAGGCTGGGCGAACGAGGAGAACACGTGGACGGAAGCGCTGATGCACCTACGCCAGAAGATCGAGGCCGCGGGCGTCTTGATCGTGGTCAACGGAATCGTGGGGAACAATGTCTATCGCAAATTGAACCCGGATGAGTTTCGCGGGTTCGTGTTGTGCGACGCTTACGCGCCGCTGGTTTTCATCAACGGCGCGGATTTCAAGGCGGCGCAGATGTTCACTTTCGCGCACGAGTTGGCGCACCTCTGGATCGGGCAGGATGGTGTCTCGAACTTCGAGGCGTTGCAACCGCCGCCGGATCGGGTGGAGCAGTGGTGCAACGCGGTGGCGGCGGAGTTTTTAGTTCCGGCGCGCGAACTGAGAGAATGTTGGCCGGCGGCGCGGCAGGCGGAAGAGCCATATCAATACGTGGCGAGCCGTTTTAAAGTCAGCACGCCGGTCGCCGCCCGCCGCGCGTTGGACTTGGGATTGGCGACACGGAATCAGTTCTTCGATTTCTACCGCGGCTACCAGCAAGACGAACGGCGCAAGCAACACCGCGCGAGCAAGGGCGGAGACTTCTGGAACACTCAGAATGTCCGTGTGGGGCAGCGTTTCGGCGCGGCGGTGGTGCGCGCGGCCAAGGAAGGCCGGTTGCTCTATCGCGAAGCGTATCACCTCACTGGATTGAGCGGCAGCACGTTTGACCGGTTCGCGGAGACGCTGGGGTTTAGAATGGGATGAGAATGGGATGAGCGCCGCGCCGCCAATCTACGTGCTGGACGCTAACGTCTTCGTGCAAGCTCATCGGCGGCACTACGCGTTCGACATTTGCCCGGGCTTTTGGGATTGCGTCATTCACCACCATCATGCGGGGCGAGTCATCAGCATTGACCGGGTTCGAGATGAGATTCTCGCCGGTGACGCGCTGGAGGCGTGGGTCAAGAATTCAGCGCCGAAGACGTTGTTCGTGTCAACGGCCGATGCGGTTGTGGCGGCAAACTTCGCCGCGATGGTCCAGTGGGTGCAGACCGAGCCGCAGTTCAAACTCGAAGCCAAAACCGAGTTCGCCCAGGTCGCCGATGGCTGGCTGGCGGCCTACGCTCAGGCGCATCCGCACCACGTCGTGGCAACGCATGAAGAGTTCAACGCCGATGCCAAGAAACGCGTCCCGCTGCCGAACGTCTGCAAAAAGTTTGGCGTGGAATACGTTGATCCGTTCGCCATGCTCAAGGAATTGAAAGCGAGTTTTCGCTGGGTGAAACCGTGAGTATTCGCACCAATGCCGCCAACAGACACAACTGAGAAAGGTCTCGAGACGCTCATCTTCCAAGCGATGACCGGGCGCACCGGGCTTGAGCCAGTGCCGGACGCGTGGCAGGAGGTTTCGCCCACCGCCGCCGGCGGCACGGGTTGGTTGGCGGGCTGGCCGAGAGACTATGACCGCGCCTACGCCTTGGATAGGGCGCAGCTTTTTGCGTTTTTTCAGGCAACCCAGCCGGAGGAATTGCGGAAGCTCGGCATCGCCGATTATTCGAACAAGTCGGACATTGCCCTGCTTAAGTTTCTCGCGCGTCTCTCCAGCGAGATCGGCAAGCGCGGCGTCATTGACCTGCTGCGCAAAGGCGCGGAGCACGGGGCGGTGCATTTCGATTTGTTCTACGGCACGCCCTCGCCCGGCAATGAGAAGGCGGCGGTGTTGTTCCGGCAAAACCGCTTCAGCGTGACCCGGCAGCTTCGCTACAGCACCGACGAAACGAAGCGGGCATTGGATTTGTGCCTGTTCATCAACGGCCTGCCCGTGGCGACATTCGAGTTGAAGAACAGCCTGACCAAACAAACGGTCGAGGACGCCGTCGAGCAATACCGGCGCGACCGTGACCCGCGCGAGAGGTTGTTCGAGTTTGGCCGGTGCATCGTCCGTTTCGCGGTGGACGACCAGCAGGTGATGATGTGTACGGAACTGCGCGGGAAGGGCTCGTGGTTTCTGCCGTTCAACAAGGGCTGGAACGACGGCGCGGGCAATCCGCCGAACCCGGACGGCCTGAAGACCGATTATCTTTGGAAGGAAATCCTGACGCCTGCCGGCCTGACGAACATCTTGGAGAGATACGCGCAGATCACCGAGGAGAAGAACCCGAAGACGGGCCGGAAAAAGCGCAGGCAGGTGTTCCCGCGTTTTCACCAACTGGACCTGGTGCGCAAGCTCTTGGCCGAAGTGGGCGCGCGCGGCGCGGGCAGGCGCTACCTTGTCCAGCACTCTGCGGGCAGCGGCAAGTCCAATTCCATCGCGTGGCTGGCGCATCAACTCGTCGGCTTGCGAAAGGACGGAAACGAGATTTTTGATTCAATCGTCGTGGTGACCGACCGGCGCATTCTGGACGACCAGATTCAACGCACGGTCAAGCAGTTCATGCAAGTGGGCGCGACGGTCGGCCACGCGGAACATTCCGGCGACCTTCGGCGGTTCATCCAGGAAGGCAAAAAGATCATCGTCAGCACGGTGCAGAAGTTCCCGTTCATTCTCGATGAGATAGAGAAGGAGACCGGCCGGTCGTTCGCCATCATCGTTGACGAGGCCCACAGCAGCCAGGGCGGCAAGACTTCCGCCGCCATCAGCGCGGCATTGGCCGACCCCGAAGACACGGTGAACGACGCGCTGGAGAAACGGATGCAGGCGCGGAAGATGTTGACCAACGCCAGCTACTTCGCCTTCACCGCCACGCCCAAGAACAAGACGCTGGAGATGTTTGGCGAGCCGTTACCGCCGGATGCTGAGGGGAAGGTGAAGCACAAGCCGTTTCATAGCTACACAATGAAGCAGGCGATTCAGGAGGGTTTCATCCTGGATGTGCTCAAGAGCTACACGCCTGTGGACAGCTATTACAAACTGGTGAAGAAGATCGAGGGCGACCCGGAGTTCGACACGAAGCGGGCGCAAAAGAAATTGCGCAAGTATGTCGAGAGCCACGATCACGCCATCCGGTTGAAGGCGGAAATCATGGTGGACCATTTCCACGAGCAAGTGCTGGCTTTGAACAAGATTGGCGGGCAGGCGCGGGCGATGGTGGTTTGCAGCGGCATTGAGCGGGCCATCCAGTATTTCCACGCCTTCAAGGAGTATCTGACCGAACGCAAGGGCCCGTATCAAGCCATCGTCGCGTTTTCGGGCGAGCATGAATACGGCGGCGCAAAAGTCACCGAGGCGTCGTTGAATGGTTTTCCCAGCAACGACATCGCCGACAGAATCCAGGAAAGCCCGTATCGTTTCCTTATTTGCGCGGACAAGTTTCAGACCGGCTACGATGAGCCGCTGCTCCACACGATGTACGTGGACAAACCGTTGTCTGCGATCAAGGCGGTGCAAACGCTCTCCCGCCTCAACCGGGCGCACCCGCAGAAGCACGACGTGTTCGTGCTTGATTTCCAAAACAACACGGAAACGATCGCGCAGGCGTTTGCCGATTACTATCGCGCGACGGTCTTGAGCGAGGAAACCGACCCAAACAAGTTGCACGACCTGAAGACAGCGCTTGACAGTTATCAGGTCTATTCGCCGGAGCAGATCGAAATCTTGGTGAAGCTCTATCTCGACGGCGCGGAGCGGGACAAACTCGATCCGATTCTCGATGCGTGTGTCGCCGTTTATCGGGAGCGGCTCGACGAGAATGGGCAGGTTGATTTCAAGGGCAAAGCCAAGGGATTCACCCGCACCTACGATTTCCTCGCGTCGCTGTTGCCTTACAACGTGGTCGCGTGGGAGAAGCTTTCCATTTTCCTGACGTTCCTCGTACCCAAACTGCCCGCGCCGGTGGACGAGGATTTATCGAAGGGCATCCTCGAAGCGATAGACATGGATAGCTACCGCGTGGAGAAGAAGGTCGCGATGAAGATTCTCCTGCCAGACGAGGACGCGGAGATCGAACCGGTGCGGACGAGCGGCGGCGGACGGAAAGCCGAACCGGAATTGGACCGCCTGAGCAACATTTTGAAGGCGTTCAATGACCAGTTTGGCACGTTGTTTACCGATGCGGATCGGGTGGCGAAGCGCATACGCGACGATGTAGCACCGAAAGTCGCGGCAGATACGGCTTACCAGAACGCGAAACAGAACACGCCGAACACCGCGCGCATTGAGCATGACAAGGCTCTTGCGCGAGTAATGCTCTCATTGCTCAAGGACGACACGGAAGTTTACAAGCAGTATGTCCAAAACGAATCGTTCAAGCGGTTTGTCACGGATATGGTTTTTGCGCTTACAAATGCTTGATCCCCGGTGTTCGCAATGCCGACCGTCGGCGTGGGACGTGCCGGACTTTCTTCTCGTAGCCCGGCAGATGTTTACGCGCCAGTTCCGCCGAGGTTACGACGGGAGTTGAGTGTTGGTAGTCGTGAGTTGAGAGGAAAAAGTGCCGCGCCATTCCAACGTCCGGACGCAGCAGACCTCATTCTCCCGCAGCGGTTCGAGGGCGGATTCCGGCACGGTGATGACGGCCAGCGTGTAGGCCGCTTGCCCAAGAAACTCATGCTCCAGCTCGGTGTGGACGATGCGCATGGTAGGGCTGCGCTGCCGCGCGGCCGATCTTTGGCCCGCTTGGCCACGATGCGTTAAAGGCGCAGGTCAATGGCGATCTTCAAGCGCCCATCTGTTGAAGTCTGAAATAGCATTTGGAGCACGATAGCACGTCGGAACCTGCGTCGTGCGCGCCTTGGACGCCCGTTCCGAAAAGATGCCTGTGCAGTTCATCCAATGTCGGCCATTTGTACCCGCCACCGGAGCGTGGAATCCGGCACAATTCTGTTGTCAGGCCTGTTGTTTCAAGGTCGAAGAAAAGAATCATAGCTTTTCTCTTCTCATACCGGCTTCGTTTCATGCTACGAGAAAGAATGCCTGAAACAAACATCGACGAACAGAGCCAACGTGTGATGGTTTGGCGTGCGCAGGCGCCGTGCGTTGATTGCGGGCAAGCGTTGTTTTGACGCGTTTGAGACCGAGGTGGAGTTGTGAAACGAGAGATGAAATAGCGACGCGATGACCTTGCATTTTGGAAGGCAAACTTCCAAAATGCCACAATAATGTTACCTCGCACGCGATTGATGATGGCTGTCGCCGAAGGGCTTCGCCACGCTCCAGTCACCGCATTGCTCGGTCCCAGGCAATGCGGCAAGACCACACTCGCTCGTGAACTTGCCCGGCAACAAGGGGCGACTTATTTCGATCTGGAAGATCCGGAGGATCAGGTCAGGCTCGCCAATCCCAAGCTGGTCCTGGAACCTTTGCGAGGGCTCGTGATCCTGGACGAAATCCAGCGGAAACCTGAACTGACGCTGCTGCTCCGGGTGCTCGCTGATCGGAAACCGCTTCCGTGCCGCTTCCTTATCCTGGGCAGCGCATCTCCGGACCTGATGAAGGAGGCATCCGACAGCCTCGCCGGTCGCGCTCATTTCGTGGACATGACGGGTTTCTCCATTGAAGAAGTCGGTGCGGAGAGACTATCGGCCTTGTGGGTCCGTGGCGGATTTCCGCCAGCCTTTCTGGCGGAATCGGAAACTACAAGCTGGTCTTGGCGGCAGAATTTCCTGCGGACATTCTTGGAGCGCGATTTGCCGCAGCTTGGTGTGCGCGTCGGGGCCGAAACGTTGCGCCGTTTTTGGACCATGGTGGCGCATTACCACGGACAAGTCTGGAATGCGTCGGAGATTGGCGCTTCGCTGGGGGTCAGTCACCATACGACCCGCCATTACCTTGACTTGTTGGCGGCGGCCTACATGGTGCGACTTCTGCCGCCGTGGTTTGAAAACGTCGGCAAGCGCGTGGTAAGGTCGCCCAAGATTTATGTGCGTGACAGCGGCCTGCTGCATCTCTTACTGAACCTCCCGGATGCGGGAGCGTTGCAAGGGCATCCGAAGCTCGGCCTATCGTGGGAGGGTTTCGCCGTCGAGCAAATCGTCGCGCTGACCGGGGAGCGTAACGCATATTTCTGGGCGACCCAGAGCCGGGCCGAACTCGACCTGCTGGTATTGGCGCGGGGCAAGCGTTGGGGCTTTGAGTTCAAGTATCAGGACGCGCCGGCGATGACGAAGTCAATGCACTTAGCGCTTGAGGATTTGAAGCCGGAGCGAGTCTGGATTGTGTATCCGGGGAGCGGCACATATCCCGTGCACGAGAAGGTCGAGGTTCTGCCGCTGACCACTGCCCTGGAGAAAGCGAGTGAATTGGCCGCGTCTTGAGGGGGCAAAGCGTGATGAAACGTTTGGGTGACTTCAGAAAACGCTGTTAGAAAGTGATGTGGGTGATGGCGGCCCGCACGCGGCCTTTAGTCCAAGTGGGCGGAATATTGGGGACAGTGACGGAGAAGGCCTGTTCACTCGCCGGGCCGAGTGGCGATTTGAGAACTATCGGCACCCTCGTATCAAAGACAATCGTGTCTGTGCCGAGGAAGAAGACGGTGGCTTCCACGCGGGGCAGCCGTTGAGCGCCGGAGTTCAGGACTTTGCCGGAGATCACCGCGGCGTTCGTGGCTTCGTCGGAAACTTTAGCTGCCAAGTCCTGAATCGATACAGATTGGCGAATGTAGCCGGCGGCATCGATCGGTTTGTCGGCGTCAGCTTGCGGGGGAACGGACTGCATCCGCTGTGTGACCACTCCGTCGTCGGCAGCCTCCCTCGCGCCTTTCTCCCGTCGTCGAAGCAGATCTCGGATTCCCTCATCGATCTTGCCAGCCACTTGCATGAAGATTTCCTTCGATTTTAGCTGGATGGACTCCTGCGCCCCTGCGTAGCCGAGCGCAATGCCGAGCAAGAATCCGATAAAAAAAAACCAGCCGCGGCTTTTCATTTACCCTGGAAGAAGTGCTTCAACCGCGGATGAACGCGGCGCGGCGGAGCCGCAACCAAACCCGGTGGGGCGAGAATCCTGTCTGTCTTCTATTGTCATCCGCCTCCTTACGTCGGCGGCTACGGTTCAGTCGGCCGTTTTTCGTCGAGCATAATGATGCGGAAGCCGCCGCCTGTCTGGGAGGCCTGGCCCAAATTGCCGAGGAGACTCGGAGCGTCGGTGGGAGCCGGAGGCGTTGCCTGCTTCACGGCGTCGCACGGGCGCGACTCGGAACTCGGTTGCAGGGCCGAGCGCAGCGCTTCTTCGACCAACTGTGAACAGTGGATTTTCATGGGCGGCAACGGGCCGAGGTCTCCGGCGAGTTCTTCGCCTGACATTGAAAGAGCTTGTTCCGTGGTCTTCCCTCGGATCAATTCGGTGGCCAGGCTGGCGACGGCAATGGCGGTTTCGCAACCGAACGATTGAAAGGTGGCGCGATCGATGACTTTCTTCCCGTGCTCCTCTTTGAATTTGATCCACATCCGGAGCATCTCGCCGCAGTCGGAGTTGCCCACGGTGCCCACGGCGTCGGCGCCCTCCAACTCACCCATGTTTTTGGGATTTTGGATGGCTTCCGCGATGCGGCGTTGGAGGTCGGTGTCACTCATGATTTGGCTGTGGGTTCGAGCCGGTAACGCGGCAGTTTGGGGTCGATTTCCTGGGCCCAGGCGTCGATTCCTCCGCGCAGACAGCGGACATTCTCGAAGCCATGACCGAGGAAATAAGCGGCGGTGTCGAGTCCGTGTTTGCCTTGGTGATCGATGATGACGAACACCTGGTCGCGCGGCCAACGGCCCATGATTTCCTGCATGGCCGGCTGGGAAAGCAGTTGTGAACCTTCGACGCGGACAGCTTCGAATTCTTCGCGGGACCTGGCATCGAGCAATTTCACAGACGAATCCCTGGCCAGCAGTTCGGAAAGTTCCTTCGGCGAAATCAGAATCCTGGCGTCTTGTTCGTGACTCGATTGGATGTGCGCCAGGGCTTCGTCAACTTTGAGGTCGTTGTTGCGGCGGCAAAGCTGTTCGAGGGTTTCGGTCAATTGAAACCCGCAACTGCTGCAACCGCCGATGTGATACCGGCGAAACAGCGCGCGCTGGGCGCCGGGGTAAGCTTCGAGCACTTCATGCATCGTGCTCTGCGGACCGATCGTTGAAGCGGCGGGTGACATAGGAGGAGTCTAGCGGCTGAAAAACTTTTGGATTTCCCGTAAGGCATCGACGAAGCGGTCGATTTCTTCTTCCAAGTTGTAGAAATAGAAGCTCGCGCGGGCGGTCGCTTCCACTCCGAGCTGTTTCATCAAAGGCTGATTGCAGTGGTGGCCGCCTCGGAGCGCGATTCCTCGTTGATCGGCCACGGTGACCAGATCATGGGCATGGACATCTGCGGCCAGAAAGCTGACCAGCCCAGCCCTGCCGACGTGCGGGCCGAAAAGGCGGAGCCCACTTAATCGCGAAAGCCTCTCGTAGGCGTAGGCCGCCAATTCATGATCCCGCTGGGCAATGTTTTTGCGGCCGATTCGATCCAGATAATCCATTGCCGCGTGCAACCCGACGGCGCCGCTGATATGGGGTGTGCCTGCTTCAAATTTATGCGGCACGCGGTTCCAAGTGCTGCGATGGAAATCAACGGTTGAAATCATGTCGCCGCCGCCTTGGTAAGGAGGCATGGCTTCGAGCAGTTCGTGGCGGCCGTAGAGCACGCCGATTCCCGTGGGCCCGCACATTTTGTGACCGGAGAACGCGAGGAAATCGCAACCGATTTCCTGGACATCCAACGGGCAGTGCCCGGCGCTTTGGGCGGCGTCAATGAGGGTGACGGCGCCGATTCTGCGTGCGCGGCGGCAAAGTTCGGCGACGGGATTCACCGTTCCAAGCGAATTGGAAATGTGAGTGATCGCGAGGATCTTGACTTGCGGTGTCAGCCATTCGTCGAGGCGATTGAGATCCAACAATCCTTTGTCGTCGCTGATCGGAAGAAAGATCAACTGGGCGCCGACGCGTTCGGCGAGGAGCTGCCACGGAACAATGTTGCTGTGATGCTCCATCTCCGTGAGAAGGATTCGGTCGCCCGGTCGAAGGTTTTTTGGGCCCCAGGATTGAGCAACGAGGTTGATCGCCTCGGTCGTGCCGCGCGTGAAAACGATTTCGTCGGCGCTTTTCGCGCGGATGAACTGCGCAGCGCGGGCACGGGCGGCTTCATAAGCGGCACTGGCCCGATTGCTCAATTCATGGACGCCGCGATGGACGTTGGCGTTGTCGCGCTCGTAAAAGGATCGGAGGGCTTCAATGACGAAACGTGGTTTCTGGGTCGTCGCCGCATTGTCGAAGTAAATCAAAGGATGGCCATGGACGATCTGGTGGAGGGCGGGAAAATCATCGCGCAACGACCGCCAATCGATCGCAGACTTTTTCGGCTCCTGAATTGGACTCGCGAGGCTCATCTCAATACAACCCGAGCTGAAGCCTAGCCGCCTCGGTCATCATGCCTTGGTTCCAGGGCGGGTCCCAGACCAGTTCGACGTTGGCTTCGTCGATGCCTTCCAGAGAGATCAATTTGCTCTGAACGTCCTGCTGGAGCATCGGCCCCATGCCGCAGCCGGGAGCCGTCAGCGTCATCTTCACATTCACGCGATGGCTGCCTTCGGCGACTCGTTCGACTTGGCAGTCGTAGATCAGGCCGAGATCCACGATGTTCACTGGAATTTCCGGATCGTAGCAGGTGCGCATGGCGTCCCACACTTGCGTCTCCAGCTCTTCTGGGGTCGCGGATTTGCCGAGCGCAGCGCTGGCCGATACTGAGGCCGCTTGGAGGCTGAGAGCATCCGCGTTCTTGCCTTCGATCCGAAACATGTTGCCGTTGACGACGACGGTATAGCTGCCTCCAAGCGATTGTGTCACGTAGGCTTGTTCGCCCTTCTGGAGTGTGACGATGGTGCCGACGGGCACCACGGCCGCTTCAACGTCTCGAGTCAATGTGATCGGTCCATCCGTTTGCATAGAATCATTCTGTCGAGACCGGTTCGACTTTTCCCTCTATGGCCGCGATGAGCGCGTGCCAGGGGAGAATGGCGCACTTGACGCGCGCGGGGAATTTGTGGACGCCGGCGAAGACCGCGAGTTTCCCCACGTCATCACCGCCCGTCTTGCCTGTTGTCACCAGCTCGTGCACCTGGTCAAAGAGGCGCTTCACTTCCTGTCGGCTTTTGCCTTTCAACGCGTCCGTCAAGAGTGAGGCGGAGGCCTTGGAAATGGCGCAGCCTGAACCTTGAAAGCTGATGTCCTTGACGACATCGCCCTCCATGAAGAGGTACAACGTGATCTGATCCCCGCAGAGGGGATTCCTCCCATCGGCTCTCCGATTCGCGCCTTCCATTTTTCGGAAATTCCGGGGACTCCTGCTATGATCAAGAATCATCTGTTGATACAGGTCGTGCAGGTCATCAAACATAGGTCGTCATTTTGCCGCCACTTGCGGATTCTGTTCGAGACGCTCCCAAATCAAACGGTCGAGTTCATTTCTCACGGATTCGCATTGGATCCTCTCGATGATTTCGCCGGCAAAAGCGTGGATGAGCATGCGCCGGGCCGTCTCAAGGGGGATGCCCCGCGCGCGCAGATAGAAAATCGACTCATCATTCAACTGCCCGACGGTTGCGCCATGGGTGCACTTCACATCGTCCGCGTAGATTTCAAGCTGAGGTTTTGTATTCGCAGCCGCGTCGTCCGAGAGGAGCAAGTTCTTGTTGGTCTGTTTGGCGTCTGTCTTCTGAGCTTCCGGGCGGACGAAGATGCGCCCGTGGAACACGCCCCGCGATCGGCCATCCAAAATGCCGTTGAAGTACTCGTGGCTGTTGCAGTGGGGCTTGGCGTGCTCGACGATCATGTGATGGTCGCAGAGCTGATCGCCCTTGGTGAGGTAAAGACCGTTCAGGATGCAGTCGCTGCCTTCGCCGTCCAACTTGATGCGAATATTGTTCCGTGAAAGCCGGGCTCCGGTCGCCACGGAATGAGATCTGAAATCGCAACGGTCCGCCAGATGCGCGTGCATGGACGCCATATGGAAGGCAGCGGAACTTTCGTCTTGAAACTTGCCGTGTTCGAGTCGCGCGGCGTCACCCACGACGACTTCGGTCACGGCGTTCGTGAAATAGACGGCATCGTTGACAGAGTAGTAACATTCGAAGACAGCTAAACGGGACCCCTTTTCGGCGATGATCAAGTTCCGCGGGTGCGAGGTATTGCCCCCATCGGTCGCGGTCGAGAGGAAAACCAGAAGGATCGGCTCGGTCAGACCGCTTCCGGCCGGAGCGTGGATGAAAGCGCCGTCCTGAAAGAAGGCGGTGTTTAACGCGGCGAAAGAATTATCCCCGTTTCCGGCGTACCGAGAGAAGTGGGCATGGAGAAAGTCGGGGTCTTCCCGCAGGGCGGCCTTCAAGTTTTTGATTTTGACGCCGCCATTGCGGTCCGGGATCAAGGAGAGGTCCGGCGAAAGACAGCCGTTGACGAACACCAGGCGGCAACCGATCGATTGTGCGAGTGGCCATGGGCGGATCGAACGGGCTTCCGGGAAGCCCGAGGCGGAATCGAACACCGGTTTGAACGGCAGACTGGCCAGCGGGGCAACATTGGTGTATCGCCAGTCTTCATCGCGGAGCGTGGGGAAGCCGGTTTCGGCAAAACGCATGAGGCCGGCTTTGCGCATAGGGAAAAGCCAGCCCGGCCCATCCGTGCTCCGCGTTTTTTCAAAGCGTTCGAAATGCTTGAAGTATGGGTCCGTCACTTTCATTTCCCGGGTGGGTTGAGTGGCGATCATGAGATGACAAATCCAGGCATTGCGAACGCTAAACCAACTGCGGTTCTTGGCGGATGATCCATTCGTATCCTCTCTCCTCGAGCTCCAGCGCCAGTTGGCGCTCCCCGGAACGAACGATCCGGCCATCGAAGAGCACATGAACAAAGTCCGGCACGATGTAATTCAACAAACGCTGATAATGAGTGATGACGAGCTGCGCGTGGCCGGGACGTCTGAGTTTGTTCACTCCGTTCGACACGATCTTAAGCGCGTCGATATCAAGGCCGGAATCGGTCTCATCCAAAATGGCGAGCTTCGGCTCCAACACGGCCATTTGGAAGATCTCATTCCGCTTCTTTTCGCCGCCGGAAAAGCCTTCGTTGACGGGTCGTTTGAGAAAGTCCTCGCTCAGGTCGAGCAGCTTCATTTTTTGCTTCACCAGCGCGAGAAACTCAACAGCATCGAGGTCGGGCTGTCCTTTGTGTTTTCGAATCTCATTCAGCGCCGCTTTGAGAAAGTAGGCGCTGTTCACACCTGGGATCTCAACCGGATATTGGAAGGCCAGGAATATTCCTTCGCGCGCGCGCTCTTCCGGGTCCAGCTCCAGAAGGCTTTTGCCTTCGTAGATGACTTCTCCGTCGGTGATTTCGTATCCTTCGCGGCCGGCGAGAATTTGGGCCAACGTGCTTTTGCCACTCCCATTGGGACCCATCACCGCGTGGACCTCTCCGCGCTGAACCGTAAGATTGACGCCTTTGAGGATGGTTTTTCCCTCAACGCCCGCGTGCAGGTTTCGTATTTCCAGCATAGTTGAATTTCCCTAAGATGACCTGTGAACAGTTCGACTTTCGTGAGTTCTCTCCCAGACTTCCGCATCGGACAGGCTCGCATCACCGTCCGGAGCCGGTTAGCCGACGCTCCCTTCCAGGCTCACGCCCAGGAGTTTTTGCGCTTCGACCGCAAACTCCATCGGTAATTGTTTAAAAACTTCCTTGCAATAGCCGTTGACGATCATGTTGACGGCGTCCTGCGTGGAGAGACCTCTCTGGTTGCAATAGAAAATCTGATCCTCGCCAATCTTCGAAGTCGTGGCTTCATGCTCGACTTTCGAGGATGTATTCTTGACTTCGATGTAGGGGAACGTGTGCGCTCCGCATTTGTTCCCCAGCAGCAAGGAATCGCACTGGGAGAAATTTCGCGCGTTTGAGGCCCCTTTCAAGATTTTCACCAAGCCTCGGTAGCTGTTCTGGCCGTGTCCGGCAGAAATACCCTTCGACACGATGGTGCTTCGGGAGTTCCTGCCGACATGCACCATCTTGGTTCCGGTGTCGGCTTGTTGATAGTTGTTCGTAAGCGCCACGGAATAGAATTCGCCGACTGAGTTGTCGCCTTGCAGCACCACGCTGGGATATTTCCAGGTGATCGCGGAACCCGTTTCGACTTGGGTCCATGAGATTTTCGAGTGTGCGCCCTTGGCCATGCCGCGCTTGGTGACAAAATTATAGATGCCTCCCCGGCCATTTTCGTCGCCCGGATACCAGTTTTGCACGGTGGAATATTTGATCTCGGCCCGGTCAAGCGCGAGAAGCTCAACCACGGCCGCGTGGAGCTGGTTCTCATCACGCATCGGCGCGGTGCAACCTTCCAGGTAACTCACATAACTGCCTTCGTCGGCGATGATCAAGGTGCGCTCGAATTGTCCTGTGTTCGCCGCATTGATTCTAAAATAGGTGGAGAGCTCCATCGGGCAGCGCACCCCTTTTGGAATGTAGCAAAAGGAACCATCGCTGAACACCGCGGAGTTCAAGGCGGCATAGAAATTGTCTGTGTACGGGACTACGGTGCCGAGGTACTTCTTGACGAGCTCAGGATGCTCCTGCACGGCGTCGGTAAACGAACAGAAGATGATCCCCTTTGCCGCCAGTTGCTCCTTAAAGGTTGTGCCGACGGAAACGCTGTCAAAAACGGCATCGACGGCGACGCCGGCCAGGCGTTCGCGTTCTTTCAAGGGAATGCCGAGCTTCTCATAGGTTTCGAGCAATTTCGGATCGACCTCTTCCAAGCTCGCCGGACCGGTGCCCTTCCGCTTGGGCGCCGAGTAATAGATAATCTTTTGATAATCGACAGGCGGGTACTTCACTTTTGCCCAGTTTGGTTCCCTCATGGTGAGCCAGTGATGGTAAGCCTTTAGGCGCCATTCGAGCAGAAAATCGGGCTCATTCTTCTTGGTCGATATCAACTGGATAATCTCTTCGTTAAGGCCAGGCGGAGCCGACTCCGTTTCGACCTCAGTGAAGAACCCATATTTGTACTCCTTGCTGACGAAGCCCTCAATTGTTTCAGTGGCTGTGCTCATAGGACGAAACTCGATCTTAGCGAAAGGCTACAACCTCGAAGCGCATTCTGGACATAAACCCCTCAGTGATATTTCGCGCTGGGTGAGTTTGAATCCGCCCGGAAGTGAGATTTGCGAGACGCCATCCAGGTCCTTTGTGTCAATATCAAACACTTTTCCACATTCGTCACAGCAGAAATGAAAGTGATCTTTCATGTTCGGACAGTATCGGGCCGCCCCGCGGTCCAAGTTCACCTGACGGACAAGGCCGCACTTGACCAGGGCGTCGAGGCAGTTGTAAACGGTGGCGATGGAAATGTCGGGCATATTCTGTTTCGCGCGCATGAATACTTCTTCTGCGGTCGGATGGTCCTGTGTCTGCAGCAAGACGTCGTACACATGCTGCCGCTGCGCCGTGAAACGAAACCCGCTAGTTGCCAGCCGTAGGTTCAATTGGTTTGTTTCCATGCGCTGCATTTTCAACTCAGAGGCGCTACTCTACTGTCGGATTTGAGCTTGTCAATATTTAGAATAATTCTAAATCTCACTAACTGGCTTCTGAGGACAAAACCTTCCTCCGGCTGAAAGTCGAATTCCAGCCCATCTCCAATCTCACGTAGAGTTTGGTGAAACTACGAAGATGACTCCTCCAAATCCTCGATTTTCAAACTCGCGCGCGATTCCTGTGATTGCCCATTGGCACCTCGTTTCATCCAAACCATTATGAGGCTAAGGTCCGCGGGCGAAACCCCAGAGATTCGTGACGCTTGACCCAATGTGGCAGGGCGGATTCGTTGCAGTTTTTGTCGGGCTTCGCTTCTCAAGCTCGGAATTTCAGAGTAATCGAGCCACGTCGGAATCGTCTTGTCTTCCATGGATCTGAACTTGGCTACATCTGTTTGCTGACGCTCGACATATCCTGCATACTTAGCTGTAACTTCCACTTGATGAATAACTTCAGAATCAAGCCTGTCATTTTTCGAAGGTAGATCGGAATACCTGACTTCTGGTCTCCTCAGGAGCTGCAGAAGACTGCTAGCTCCATGTCGCGTACGTGCTAGACGATCAAGTTCCTCTCCTATAGCTCTTTGCTTTGAGAGAAACTTTACGAAACTCCTCCGAGGTAACAGACCGACGTCATATCCTAGTTGGGACAATCGTAGATCGGCATTGTCTTGACGCAACAGAAGCCGATACTCGGCTCTTGAAGTGAACATCCGGTACGGTTCGCTTGTGCCTTTAGTTACGAGATCATCGATGAGGACACCAATGTAGGCAGTATCTCTTTTCAGGATTATTGGATCTTTCCCATCCACTCGGCGGGCGGCGTTAATCCCTGCAATGATGCCTTGTGCTCCAGCCTCTTCGTATCCGGAGGTGCCGTTGATCTGCCCAGCCAGATAGAGGTTTTCACAGACTTTTGATTCGAGAGACTGTTTCAACTGTGTAGGGAATGCGAAATCGTATTCGACCGCGTAGGCTGGCCGCATGATTTCGGCTCGTTCGCACCCCACAATGGTTCGTACGAGATCCACCTGAACCTCAAATGGCAAACAGGTTGAGAAGCCGTTAACATAGATTTCATCTGTTGCGATTCCTTCTGGCTCCAAAAATATCTGATGCCTGGTCTTGTGCGGGAATTTGATGATTTTGTCCTCAATTGATGGACAGTAACGCGGGCCGATACCCTCGATGACACCGGAGTACATGGGTGACTTATGGATGTTTGTTCGAATCATCGAAGCTGTCTCCTCTGTCGTCGTCGTGATGAAACATGGCAATTGGCCGTTGATCCGTTCCAGGATGGATCCAGGTGGGTAGCGCAGTTGGAGGTCGTTCGACCCTTTGGGTAATCCACGTGAATGTTCCACGTGGAACAAATCATCCTTCCAGTATGTGAAGAATGGAACCGGCTCGTCCCCAGGCTGGATCTCAGTCTTCGAGAAATCAATGGAACGTTTAAGGAGCCGAGGAGGAGTCCCGGTCTTTAATCGTCCAAGGTCGAAACCAAGTTGCTTGAGGGAGGCAGACAGATTCATGGCGGCGCCTTCACCGGCACGCCCTCCCGACTGTGTGTTTGAACCGATATGCATCAATCCTCGCAGGAAGGTGCCCGTCGTAACGATCACAGTTTTCCCGTGATACTGAACGTCGAGGGTGGTCTCGACGCCGTACGCTTTGTTGCTCGACCAGAGAATCCGGCTCGCCTGCCCCTGACGAACATCCAGATTCGGTTCCCGTTCGCAAATCCATTTTAGATGAAATTGGTAAGCTTTCTTATCGCATTGTGCGCGTGGCGCCCAAACCGAGAAACCCTTGCTCGTATTGAGCATCCGGAACTGAAGTCCCGTCATATCTGTGGCTTTTCCCATCTCCCCTCCCAATGCATCGATTTCACGTGCCAGATGCCCTTTTGCCAACCCCCCAATCGCTGGGTTGCACGACATTTGTCCAATCGTGTCGGCATTTATGGTTAGCATCAGAGTCTGACACCCGATCCGTGCCGCTGCTAGAGCCGCCTCGACGCCGGCGTGGCCTGCGCCAATTACGATGACATCGTAGTTCTTAGGGTAAACGAACATTGCGACTAGGATTTTTGATATCGGCCGCTAAACGGGTTACTTCCTGATGTCTTCCGAATGCCTCTATTGGGGTTGGCAGCCAGACGTTCACAAATCTTGAAGACTGTCTCAATCTCTTCACTGGCAGCGATCTCGGTGGCTATTTGTTCGCAAGTTAAGGAACCTTCGCTCCGCTTCCGCAGAAGTTCCAATATCTTGATTTCACACGCCAAAACAGCTCCGGCGGCGTGTTTGCCGGCTTCGACGCCCGGCAGATGATAAGCGTTGATCTTGACCAGCGAGGCATAGAAACCCACCGTCCTTTCATAGAGTGCTATCAACACGCCAACGGCGAAGGGAGAGACATCGCTTATCGTAATTGTGATCGACTCACGATCTTTTTCGTGAAGTGCTTGCCTGGTTCCTAAAAGAAAACCGTGCAGAAAGTCACCAGACGTGACGTTTGGTTCGACCAAGATCGAGTCGCCACTTCCGTCTTTCAAGACCTCGATGAAGGTGACGAAGAAATTATTGATTCCATCTCTAAGTTGTTGAACATAAGCATGTTGGTCTGTTGATCCTTTGTTGCCATAAACGGCAATTCCTTGGTTCACGATCTTTCCGTCAAGATCCATTTCTTTCCCGATCGATTCCATGACAAGCTGCTGCAAGTAGCGAGAAAACAGCTCGAGTCGATCCTTGTAAGGCAGGATCACCATGTCTTTGGCTCCTCTTCCTTTGCACGCATAGTGCCACGCCAGTGCTAGAAGCGCAGAAGGGTTCCTTTCCAAAACCGGCTGGCGGGTCACTTCGTCGCACGCCTTTGCACCGGCGAGCATGGAATCGATGTCGAGACCCTGGAGAGCGGCAGGCAAAAGCCCGACCGCCGACAATACGCTCGTTCTTCCACCGACCCAATCCCACATAGGAAATCGCCTTAGCCATTTGTTCTCGTTTGCGAACTTATCAAGTTCACTCCCGACGCCAGTGACGGCAACGGCATGCGATCCGAACTTCAGGCCTGCCTTGGCAAAAGCGGCGCTCGCCTCCAACATGCCGTTTCGTGTTTCTTTGGTCCCACCGGATTTGGAGATCACGATACAGAGTGTTTGAGCCAACTCTTCACGCAAGCCGCAAAGTACCCGTTCCATGCCATCCGGGTCCGTGTTGTCAAAGAATGAAACCGTTAGCTTGTCCGTCAACGGATGTCCCAGAGCGTTTGCAACGAATTGCGGCCCCAGAGCGGATCCTCCTATTCCGATAACCAGCAGATTCCTGAAGGGGCCGCCGAGGCCCTGGATGCCGCCATTATGGACCTCGGCCGCAAACGACTTAATTCCGCGCAGTGTTTCTTCGATTTCCTGAGTGAGTTGGGGAGCCGGGGCTAGGGATGCATTTCTCAGCCAATAATGACCCACCATTCGGTTTTCGTCTGGATTCGCAATGGCACCCTTTTCCAGTGCAGTCATCGACTTAAAGGCCTCCTGCATCCTTGGCCGCATTGCCTCGAAGTAATCCTCCTCGAGGTTCATTCGACTTAAGTCGATGGCCAATCCGATGCCTGGAAACTCAGTGTAAAATCTTTTGAACCGTTCCCATTGTTGTGCGCGCGTAATTTTCATAGGAGCAATCGGATCATAACAGTAGGCCGAGCCAGAAAACAGGGAAATTGGGGAAGCAGCAGCTTAGCTCGGGACGAAATAGCCGGGGAGCGGTTGAGCGATCTTGAGCTTCGCGAGCAGAAGCACCACTGCGGTGTAAAATAATGAGATAATCAATTGCTTCAGGAGATTCTTCCGATCAAAGGCGGTTGATCCTCCGTTCAGAAGAATTTGAGCGCCTCTATGCATCAGAATCAAGCCCAGGACGTTGGTCATCCAATACCCAAGAACGAAGCTGCCGAGGAACGCCTGCGGGAAAAGCAGGCTCACCGTCCAAGCGAACACGAGGGCTAATGGCACGTTTACGAACAGATCATTCCACCACGAGATGGGAGAAAGCAGAAATCCGATCAGGCTCAGTGCGCTACCTTTGACGAATCTTCGGGCAGTCATTCAAAATGGGAGGTATGAGTATCCCGATTTCGATCGAAAGCAAAAGAAATCGACACGCATTGACATCGGCCAGCGGTTCCGTTAGGACGGGGCCGAACGGTAGCGTTGACGTTCAGTGAGTTTCCGCCGGGCATCGAACGGTCCCGATGCGGCACCTCTGACAGGCGATCAAGCAGCACGGTCGTGGCAGAAAAGTCCGAAGAAAGCAGCAGAGCGTCGGTGGCCTGCGCCAAATGCGGCCACGCGAACCCAGCAGGAACGAACCACTGCGCGGCATGCGGTGCTCGTCTGTATATCTCCTGCCACAACTGCGGACACTCCATGGTTCGAGTCGCGGTCCGGTGTTCCTACTGCGGCCACCGGCTGCATCGTTCCCTTTGGAGCCGCGTGAAGAAGCGTGTTTTCGGGCGCAACCCAAAGATCACCCCGTTCCAGATCGTCCTTCTAGTTGTCTTCGTGCTCCTCGCCTACAAAATCATCGTTTACCTTGTGGAGCGGAAGCCTCCGACCTACACGGGAGAATGACCGGTTGAAGAAAACACCAGAAATGGCTGTTGACTTCGCGGGGCTGTTTGTTATTTTCTGCGCCCTTTGAGATCGAGTCCGCGTGATGAAAACGTATTTGCCTAAAGTGAATTTGGACCAGCGGAAGTGGTATCTGATCGATGCCGATGGCGCTGTTCTGGGGCGATTGGCCGTGCAGGTTGCCAACATTCTTCGTGGCCGGAACAAACCGATTTACACGGACCACCTCGACACGGGAGATTTCGTCATCGTGGTCAACGCGGAAAAGGTGCTCTTGACGGGCAAAAAAGAGACGAACAAGAAGTTCATGACCTACTCCGGCTGGAAGGGCGGTGAGAAGTACACCTCCGTGGAGCAAATTCGCGCAAGGCACCCCGAACGCCTGATCACTCACGCGGTGAAAGGGATGATCCCGAAAAACCGCCTCGGTCGAGTGCTGCTCACCAAACTGAAAGTCTATCGTGGGAGTGAGCACCCTCATGCCGCGCAAAAGCCGGCTCCGCTGGCGTTGAATCGTTCGAACTGAGTTTCGTATGGCAGAAACCACCGAATTCCTTGGCACCGGCCGGCGGAAGACCGCCGTCGCCCGCGTGCGGCTTGCCCCGGGTTCAGGCAAAATCACGGTCAATGGCCGGCCGGTCGAAAACTACTTCGTCATCGAGTCCCAGCGCAGCCTGGTGATGCAGCCGCTGGCTCGAACGGACGCGACAACAAAATTTGATGTGAGGGTCAATGTCACGGGAGGAGGGCTCAACGGCCAAGCCGGAGCCGTGCGTCACGGCATCGCTCGCGCGTTGCTCGCCTCGGATGCGAACCTTCGCGCTGCCCTCAGGTCGGAAGGTTTGCTAACGCGCGATCCCCGAATGAGGGAACGCAAGAAATATGGCCAACCCGGCGCTCGAAAAAGATTCCAGTACAGCAAGCGCTAACCGGAAAGAAATTTTGCGAGCCCCGCTGGTTGACTCCCGCGGGGCTTTCTCTTTTGGAAAGATGAGCCCTGGAGTGCAGACAAAAGCCGCCATCGTTGGTGCCTCCGGCTATGCGGGGGAAGAACTCGTCCGCCTGCTCGTAGCGCACCCGTTCGCAGATTTGGCTGCGGTTACTTCCCGTCAATACGCCGGCCAACCGCTCGCACAGGTTGTCCCAAAGATCGGCGGCAATCCCAGGGCCAAGGCGCTGCGGTTCAGCGAGCCGGATGTTCAGGTGCTCGCCCAACAGTCCGAGGTCGTTTTTCTGGCGCTGCCTCACGGACTCGCGGCGGAGTATGCGGTTCCTCTGCGCAAACTTGGATGCCGCGTCATCGATCTGAGCGCCGACTTTCGCGTCAAGGATCCGTCGGTTTACAGGGAGTTTTATGGGCAAGACCACCCCGCTCCCGAATTACTCGGCGAGGCGGTGTACGGCTTGCCTGAAGTGTATCGGGAAACCATCCGAAAAGCCGCGTTGGTGGCTTGCCCCGGATGTTACCCAACGAGTATTCTTCTGCCCGCCCTCCCGTTGCTGCGTCGAAAGCTCGTTCGACCCACGGGCATCATCGCCGACTCGCTCAGCGGCGTGAGCGGTGCCGGACGCAAGGTGGACTTGGAGTATCTCTTCGCCGAATGCAACGAGAGCCTCCGTCCGTACGCGGTTCCCAAGCATCGGCATCTTTCCGAGATCGAGCAGGAGCTTTCCAGTGCCGCCGGACAGAAGGTCATCCTTCAGTTCACACCGCATTTGATCCCGGTCAATCGCGGCATTCTTACCACCCTCTATTTTGCGCCCACGGCGCGATGTCCCGATGAAAGGAGCGCTGCCGCGTTGGGGAATCAGATCATCGCGTGTTACCAGGAAGCTTACGGAAATGAGCCCTTCATCCGCCTCCTTGAAGGCAAAGGATTGCCCGACACCAAAAACGTGGTGGGGACAAATGTCATCGAAATGGCCTGGCGGCTCGATCCTCGGACGGGACGATTGATTGTCATCACCGCCGAGGACAACATTGTGAAGGGCGCCAGCGGCCAAGCGATCCAGTGCTTTAACCTCATGTGTGGATTCCCTGAAACCTCCGGATTGATCTAGTCTCTGTTCATCCGGCTTGATGAAATCACCCTTCAAAGAAATCGGCGGATCCATCACCGCGCCGCAAGGATTCCTCGCTAGCGGCGTGTTCTGCGATATCAAACGCTTGGGCACCGGCAAAGGTTCGGAAAAAGGCAAGAAACGCGATTTGGCGCTGATCATCTCGGAAGTCCCCGCGGCTGTCGCCGGAATGTTTACGACCAATCAAGTCTGCGCGGCGCCAGTCAAGGTCTGCGTCCAACGTGTGAAACAAGGAACGGCGCAAGCCATAGTCGTCAATTCCGGAAACGCCAATGCCTGCACCGGTCCGCGGGGTTTGCGCGATGCCGTCGCCATGACGGAAATCGTCGCGCGCCAGCTCCACATGCCAGTGGACCATGTCCTGGTTGCCTCCACCGGACGCATCGGGACCCCGCTGCCGATGGTCTTCGTGAAGCGCGGGATCCTGGCTGCGGCCTCTCGTCTGGGCGCGTCATCGGCATGTGATTCAGAGGCCACCGAGGCGATCCTGACCAGCGACACGCGCGCCAAGCAGGTCGCGGTCGAGTTCAAGCTCGGCGCACGGACCGCGCGCATCGGCGGCATGTGCAAAGGCGCGGGCATGATTCAGCCAGGGATGAGCAGCACAGGCCTCCGGCCCGCCTCTACCCCGCGTCACGCGACGATGCTCTGCTTCATCACGAGCGACGCGGCCATCGAAGCCACTGCGCTCCAAGCCGCCCTCCATGAAGCCGTCGCCCTCAGTTTTAACCGCATCACCGTCGATGGGGACATGAGCACCAACGATACGGTGCTGGCGCTGGCGAACGGGCTGGCGGGAAACCCTGCCATCGTAGCATCCGACGTAAGGAGGCTCACTTTTGTCCATTCGAAATCCGCAATGCGCAATCCGAAATTGCGCGACGCCGCGGTATTCCAATCCGCCTTGAACCACGTCTGCTTGGCACTCGCCAAAATGATCGTTCGCGACGGCGAAGGCGTTTCGCGCTTCGTCACGGTTCGTGTGAGCGGCGCCGAATCCGTTGCCGACGCGGATGCGGCGGCTCGCGCCGTGGCCAACAGCGCGCTTGTCAAGACGAGTTGGCACGGCGGCGATCCGAATTGGGGCCGGATCATGGACGCGCTTGGCTACAGCGCCGCGAAGATTGTCGAAGACAAAGTCGATATTGCCTATAGCGCTCCCGGCAGCCGCCAGTGGACTTATTCGCTGAAGCGCGGCCAACCCACGAGGACCCCTTTCCAAACGCTTTGCGCCGCCGTTGCTGCGGGAGAGTTTGATCTCCACATCAACCTGAACCTCGGCCGATCCAGCGCCGCGGTCTATGCCGCCGATCTCACCGAGGAATACGTGGACTTCAACAAAGGCGACGTGAGTGATCCGGCGTCGTTGGGCGGTTGACAGGATTGCCAGATTGCGTTCGGCCTGTCTTTGATTCCTGCCATGCAAGACTTCATCGCCAAAGCCGCCACGCTGCTGGAAGCGCTGCCGTACATCCAGCGCTTCCGCAGCCAGACGTTTGTGGTGAAATACGGCGGCAGTTTTATGGATTCGCCGGATCCTGAGGTGCGCAACGGCGTGGCGCGCGACATCGTCTTCCTCGAAGCCGTCGGCATCAACCCCGTCGTCGTCCATGGCGGCGGCAAGGCCATCACGCGCGCGATGGATGCCGCCGGACTGAAGGCCGATTTCATCCAAGGCCTGCGCGTCACGGATGAATCGGCGGTGAACCTGGTCGAGCAGGTATTGTCTCGCGAAATCAATCCGGAGATTGTCAAAACGGTCAATTCGCTCGGCGGCAAAGCGCGCGGATTCTCCGGCACGGAAATCCTCCAGTGCCGCAAGTTGGCGCTCCAAGGCCAGAACGGCGAGGAAGTCGATATTGGATTCGTCGGCAACGTCACGTCCGTGAACACGGAGCCGTTGCGGGAGTGCATCCGCCGGAGCCTCACGCCGGTCATCAGCCCGACCGCACGCGGCGAGGACGGAAAGATTTACAACTGCAACGCCGACGTGGCTGCCGCGCAGGCCGCCATTGCGCTCAAGGCCAAGCGGTTGGTGTTCATGAGCGACGTGCCCGGCCTGCTTCGCGATCCCAAAAACGAAAAATCGCTTATCACTCACTTGCGAATCGATGAAGTGGAAGCGCTCAAGCGGGATGGCGTCATTGACAAGGGCATGATCCCGAAGGTGGACAGCGCCGTGACGGCGATTCGAGCGGGCGTTGAGAAGGTTTCCTTCGTCGATGGCCGTGTCGATCACTCCATTCTCCTGGAAATCTTCACAGACGCCGGCGTCGGCACGGAGGTCGTGCTCTGACGATGCCTCGGCCGCTGTGAAGCTTCAGACCTCGCGGACACTCTCCAAAGATTGAGCCAAGCATTGAACACAGCGATCAATCATGCCACGATCGAAGCCGTGAATGACCCCAGTGTGAAATGAAAGAAGTTATCCCCACTCCGCCGCCGATTGTCCGCAACGACGTTGCCGCAATCCAGGCGTTGTTTCAAAAGCACGTCGTGCCCAGTTACGGGCGATTTGATCTGGTGCTCAGCCATGGTTCGGGCAGTTACGTCTGGGACGTGACCGGAAAGCGTTACCTGGACCTCGGCGCCGGCATCGCGGTTTGCGCGCTGGGCCATGCGCACCCGGCGATTACCGAAGCGTTCGTGGAACAGTCGCGCCGGCTCGTCCACGTCTCCAATCTTTATTACCACGAACCGCAGGGCCGATTGGCGGAGGCAATCGTCAAACTCCTCGCGCCGGGGAAAGTCTTTTTCTGCAACAGCGGCGCGGAAGCCAACGAAGGCCTGTTCAAGCTCGCCCGCAAATTCGGCCACAGCGAGGGGCGCTTCGAAATTCTGACGGCGCACAACTCCTTTCATGGCCGCACCCTGGCGGGGATCGCCGCGACAGGCCAAGAAAAGGTGAAGAAAGGTTTTGAACCGTTGGTCGCGGGGTTTCGTCACATCCCGTACAACGATCTGGAGGCCGTGCGTAAAGCGATTTCGCCCTCGACCGTGGCGGTCTTGATCGAAGGAGTCCAAGGCGAGGGCGGCATCACTCCGGCCTCGCCGGATTACCTGCTCGGCCTGCGGGAGCTCTGCCATGAGCGGAACATGTTGCTCCTGATGGACGGCGTCCAGGATGGGCATTTCCGGACCGGACGATTTCAGAGCTTCCAGCGCCTGATGGAAGGCGCACCCAATGGAAAACCATTTCTCCCCGATGGCCTGTCCATGGCGAAATCGTTGGGAGGCGGCTTTCCCATCGGCGCCTTTTGGGTGCGGGAACCGTATGCCGATTTGCTAGGCCCAGGCACGCATGCCTCGACCTTCGGCGGCACGCCGCTCGGATGCGCGGTCGCCTTGAAAGTTCTCCAAGTCATCGAGCGTGAGCGACTGGAGGGGAATGCCCGCCGCGTCGGAGACTATCTCAAGATCGAGCTCTCCCGTTTCGTGGAAAAAACACCGTCCGTATTCAAAGCGGCGCGGGGTCTCGGCCTGATGATCGGGATCGAACTCGCCACCGGGATCCCGGCCTTCGCCAAGGAAGCGAAAATTGCGTCGATCCAGTTTGTGAATCGGTTGCATGCGGCCGGCCTGCTGACGATACCGGCCGGATCACACGTCGTTCGTCTTTTGCCCCCGCTGAACTTGAGCCTGAGCGAGGCGGAGGAGGGCCTTCGCATCATTGAACGGGTCGCCCTGGATCTGAGCGCGTGAGATGAAGCGGGGAAATTGCCTTGAGACTTTTCGGAATTTTGTGCCTCTTGTCTGCTTTATGACTCAGTGTGACGGCTTCGTATGAAACACTTGCTGAGTGTCGAAAAGCTCACGCGCGACGCCGTTGAGAGCATTTTGGCGGCGGCTAAGAGTTGGAAGGCAGAGCGACGGACCTCCTCCAGGCGGCCTTTGGCCGGGCAGGTTTGGGCCTTGTTGTTTTCCAAGTCATCGACCCGCACCCGCGTTTCATTCGAAGTGGGGATTCGCGAATTAGGCGGCCAGCCCCTGTTCCTCAGCGCCAACGAGATTCAATTAGGCCGGGGCGAATTGATCAAGGACACTGCCCGCGTCCTGGGTCGAATGGTTCACGGAGCGATCATTCGAACGTTCGCACAGGCCGATGTCGAAGAATTCGCCGCGCACGCTGGAATCCCCACGATCAATGCGCTGACGGACGACGAGCATCCGTGCCAGATCCTCACGGATGTTTTTACGTATCAGGAAAAGCGCGGGCCGATCCAAGGCAAAGTGGTCACGTTCGTGGGCGATGGAGCCTGCAACGTGCCGGTTTCATGGATGTTTGCGGCCGCGGCGCTGGGCTTCGAGTTGCGCATCGCGGCGCCCAAAGAGTTCCAGCCCTCGCCGGAGTTGCTCAGCCGGGCCCGGGGAAAAATCAGTTGCACGGAAGATCTCCGCGCCGCCGCCAAGGGCGCGGACCTCCTCTACACCGACGTATGGGTCTCGATGGGCAAAGAAGCCGAGGCTCCGGAACGCGTCAAAGTATTGGGGGGCTATCAGATCAACCAAGCGATGGTGAAGCTGGCCAAGCCTGACGCGCTCGTGATGCATTGCCTGCCCGCCTATCGCGGCAAGGAAATCGACGAAGCGACTTTCGAGGCCAATGCGCAGACGATTTTCGATCAGGCGGAAAACCGGCTGCACGTCCAAAAGGCCATTCTGGATTGGATCGTCTGCTGAGGGCCGAAAGAATCGGAGAATCAGGGCCGCATCTCAACGCTTGGAAGCGCTGAAAAAGCTGATCATCCGAGGATTTCCTTGACCACATGCCCCTGCACGTCGGTCAAGCGAAAATCCCGGCCGCCAAACCGGTAGGTCAATTTCTCGTGATCGAGACCGAGGAGATGGAGAATGGTCGCGTGCAGATCGTGGATCGTGGTCACGTTTTCCACCGCGTGCATGCCGAGCTCGTCGGTCGCGCCGTAGATCGCGCCGCCTTTGACGCCGCCTCCCGCCAGCCAAACGCTAAAGCCTTCCGGATGATGATCCCGGCCATCACGGCCGGCCGAATGCGGCGTGCGGCCAAATTCGCCTGCCCAGATCACGAGAGTTTCCTCAAAAAGCCCCCGGCCCTTCAAATCTTTGATCAACCCGGCGACTGCTTGATCGGTTTGGAAGGCGTTTTTCTCGTGGCCCTTCTTGAGATCGCCATGCTGGTCCCAGGTGCCATTCGAGGCGCCCGGAGGACAATTCACTTCCACGAAACGCACACCCGATTCCACCAAGCGCCGCGCCCGCAGGCATTGAATCCCGTACAACCGTTTGAACTTGTCGGTCGAATCGATTCCATAGAGCGCCTGGGTCGCCTCGCTTTCACGCTCCAGATTCAACACGTCCGGAACCAGGGATTGCATGCGGAAAGCCATCTCATAATTTCGGATCGCGTCCTCCACGGCGTCGTGCGTGCCCAGGACTTGGGAGAAATCCCGGTCTTGCGCTCGCAACAAATTCAATTTCGCCCGTTGAATTCGAGCGTCCGAGTCGCCGGGAACAATGTTGTCGATGGGAACGCCCTCCGCTCTGAACTGAGTGGATTGCGTTGTGGCGGGCAGGAATCCGGCGGAATAATTCTCCATTCCGCCACAGGGAACGACCTCGAAACCCAGCACCACAAAGCCCGGCAGGTTCTGGTTCTGACTGCTCAATCCGTAGGTGACCCACGACCCGAGGCTGGGCCGGCCCGCGTTGTTGCTCCCGGTGTGCAGCAACAGCACGCCGGTCGAGTGGAGCGGCAAATCGGCTTTCATCGACCGAATGACGGCCACTTGGTCCGCGCACGTGGCGATGTGCGGGAAGAGTTCGCTGATGGGCATGCCACATTGGCCGTGCTGTTTGAACTTCCAGGGACTTTTGAGCCATTGGCGTTTGCCTGCAGCCGTGGGATTCTTGGAATCGAGAAAAGGTTTTGTGTCGAGCGCGTCGAGCTTGGGCTTTGGATCAAAAGAATCCACGTGCGACACCCCGCCATCCATGAAGCAGAAAATGACATTTTTGGCGCGCGGCGGAAAATGAGGGGAAGGCGAGGGGACGACCTGCGCGAACTTCCGGTCCGCCAGGAGGCCAGACAAGGCCAGCAGGCCGAAGCCGTTGGCGGTTGCGCGGAGCATCGAGCGGCGGGTCATCGGCTGGGACAGCCGACCCGGGCAGCAACCCATCGAATTGCTTTGCGAGCTGCTCATAAATGGCCTGGGCCGACCTCGATCAAGATAGAGTCCCAGTTGGTCTTCCGCGCCGCTGGCATGTGGCATTTCTCTCACACTTTGCCTGCGAATGCAACTCGACTCGCGACAGGACAAGCAGACCGGCTTCCGCTCGCGATTCACTTCGGCACGACCCAAACGTTGCGATAAAAGACCGGATTGCCGTGGCCCTGCAATTGGAGAGGTCCGCCCGTCGAGTCTTCTTTCTTTCCGCCCGGCGTAGGGCCTTTGAACTCCAAGTTTTGGTGGATCGGCACGCCATTGTGCCGGATCGTGACGACCGCGTTTTTCGTTTTCTTGCCCGACTCATCGAATGTTGCGGAGGTGAATTCAATGTCGTACGTCTGCCAAACCAATGGCGGGAAGCACAGGTTCTCGGACGGCTTGACTTGCGAGTAGATACCTCCGCATTCGTTGTCTTCACCCTTCAGCCCGAAAGAATCGAGCACTTGAATCTCGTAACGGTCCTGCAAATAGACGCCGCTGTTGCCTCGGCCCTGTTCGCGCGCGAGCGGCATGAAAGGAAGCAGAAACTCAAGGTGCGCCGTGAAATCCTTGAAGCTTTGTTTGCTCTTGCAGCCGGCCGCCAGCAAATTGCGCTCGTCCAAGTGCCCGCCGGCCCATGCGTCCGTATTTGCGCCGTCGAACAGGACGACCGCGCCGGGCGGCGGCTTCGCGCCGAGAGTCGGGCTTTTGCGCTCGGTTCTTTCCATCGTCCAAGGCCCGCCGCTTTCGGTCGTGATCGTAATTTTCCCGTTCGCGAGTTCGGCGCGATAGTTCTCCGGGCCGGTGAAAAGAATCTTGCCGCCTTCGCGTTTGCCAGCGTTTTCTTGCCGGTATTCTTTGTCCCATCCGTCGCCGGGCAAGCCGCCGCGAAAAGTCACCATGCGAAAATTGCCACCGCCCAACGCTAGGACTTGAGCGCCGCCCCAATCGTTTCTGTATTCGCCTTGGTCGATGTAATCCTGACCCGCCTTTGCCGGATCGAGGAAGGTTTCAATCTTGGGTTTGGAATCGGCGGCGTGCAATGCCGTCGCCAGCGTGAGTAGAAGAACTGTGAGCCATTTCATAGTTTTAACCTCGGCTCCAAATCGTACGAGGAAATCCTTTTCTGCCAATCCAAAAATCGCAGGACTTTGTCACCGAACCGTAACCGAATTGGCATCGCTTCGTAACTCGCTTAATCTAAGGGGAAGTTATGAAGCCGAAAATTCTGGTGGTGGACGATGAGCCGGATGCCTTGGACTTGATCGAGTTCAATCTCAAAGCGGCGGGATGCGACGTCGTGACGGCGGCGGACGGCGCCGAAGCGATGAAGAAAGCGCGCTCCGTCCATCCGAGTTTGATCGTGCTCGACCTGATGCTCCCCGAGATCGACGGTCTTGAGGTCTGCAAGAAGTTGCGCGGTGATCCGGCGACGTCGGCGATCCCCATTGTGATGCTCACGGCGAAAGCGTCGGAACTTGATCGCGTGCTTGGACTCGAACTCGGAGCGGACGATTACGTGACCAAACCCTTCAGTCCCCGCGAACTCGTGCTCCGGGTCAAGAATCTGCTTCAGCGCGGCAAGAGCCGGGAAGAAAAACAAGAACACTTCGAACTGGGCGAGTTGTGTCTCGATATCCCCAGACACCGGGTCACAGTAAGCGACCGGCCGATCACCTTGACTCCAACCGAATTCAGGCTGTTGACCCTGTTAGTGCAGCGCCGGGGGCGAGTCCAAACGCGCGAGCAGTTGCTGAACGAGGTCTGGGGCTATGACACTTTCATCGATACCCGGACCGTCGATACGCATATGCGACGCTTGCGGGAAAAACTGGGTCCCGGCGCCAAATATCTCGATACTGTGCGCGGGGTGGGTTATCGCTGCACAGACGATTGAGTTCCTATTTGGAGTGGCGCAGCGCCGGAGTCTATCCGAAGACGGCTGAATGAAAATTTGCTCCACGTGCTTGGCTGCCCAGGCTCAAGGGCAGACTGCGCCGCGGCATTCGCCGGACGTGCCAGCGGTGCCTGGCGAAGGCGTGGCCCGATTCACAAAATGTGGCCGAGCGTAATTTTCATCATCATCGTGGGCCTGATCCTGCTTGATGCCTGGCGAAGAGAGCGGCGGCACCGCCGGCAGCGATTCCAAGAACGCCAAGAATACACGGCCACCATGCTGCGCCAGCAACAGCAAGCGTTCGCGGAGGCGCAAACCCGCCAGCAAGCGCTTTTCAACAGCATGGTGGACGGCGTTTTGTTGCTGGGATCGAATGGCAAGATCCAATTGATCAACCAGTCGCTGGCCAGGCTGCTCTCGCTCAGCACGGACATCCGCGGACAATCGATCGCGGAAGCGTTGCGGTGGCCCGCGCTGGCCGATCTGGTGGCGCGAGTCGCCGTTGAGAATCAAGTTCTGGGAAGCGAATTGGAGTATCCAGGCACGGAGCCTCGCTGTCTGGAAGTGAACGCCGCGTGCTATGTCGATCCGGATGGAAAGCAGCAAGGAACCATCCTCGTGTTCCACGATATCACCCGGCTCAAACAACTCGAGAACACGCGCCGGGAATTTGTGGCCAACGTCAGCCACGAACTGCGCACGCCGCTCTCCATGATCAAAGGCTACGTCGAGACCCTCTTGGAAGGGGCGAGGAACGACCCGGACCAGGCCACCCGCTTTTTGCAGATCATCGATAAACACGCAGACCGGCTGACTTATTTGATCGAGGACCTGCTCACGATTTCCAAACTGGAAAGCGGCCAAATTGTCATGAACGCCCAGCGGGTCAACCTCCGCGAACAGGGTCAGCGCGTCGTGGAGGATCTGCGCGCTCGCGCGGCGGAGAAACACGTCACGGTCGAGAACCAGCTCCCGCCGGACTTGTGGGCGCTGGCGGATGCCGACCGACTTCAGCAAGTGCTGTTCAATCTCGTGGAAAACGCGATCAAATATGGCCACCGGCAGCAGGGCCGGGTGGTGATCGACGCCCGGGAGCTTCCCGAGGACAAGCTTCAGGTTTGGGTGCAGGATGATGGTCCGGGCGTTCCACCGGAGGCAAGAGAGCGTGTCTTCGAGCGATTCTTCCGCGTGGACAAAGCGCGGTCGCGGGAGACGGGTGGCACCGGCTTGGGCCTGGCTATCGTCAAACACATCGTGCAGGCGCATGGCGGGAAGGTTTGGCTCGAAAGCCACTTGGGGCAAGGAAGCACGTTCTATTTCACCCTCCCCAAGGCGTGAGCCGAACTTCGCGAGACTTGCCTCGCCATGAACTGTAGCCGCCGACGTGAGGAGGCGGAGGCCCAGTCACGATTTACGATTTACGATTTTGGATTTGGGAGTGTCCGCCTCATTACCTCGGCGGCTACGCACACGCGGCGCAAGGAAACAGGTGCAGAAAATCCTAAAACCAATTTTCGACAACACGTAACACAACCGTCGCCGAATCGTAACCTGGGACGGGCATAGTCCCTCGTGGAATTTGATCGATCTCAAATGGTCCAGAGAACTATGCATTGCGGCGGACGACAATTTCTTGCCAACGATTCGCTTCCCCCGGATTTGGACGCGTTGTTGAGCGGCGGAAACCTTCTGAAGGTGGTTCTCGAGGCCGTTCTGGATTTGGATGATCCCGCGCAATGCCTTCCGTTTACGGATCACCCCGCCGATCATCCGCATCCGCAAAGGCTGCTGGCTCTGCTCGCCTACTGCTATGCGAGCGGCCTTTACGATTCGGAACAGATCGAACAGGCTGCGCTCGCTGACCCGGCGCTTCGATCGCTGTGCGGAGCAACGTATCCAACCAGCCAAGACCTCCGGCAATTTCGCCGGCAGCACCGGACCGTATTGCGGATTTGTCTGGCCAAGGTTCTGCTCGAGACTTGGCGAGCACAGTTCTGGACCCGCTGCGCGGACGAGATGAATATCAGGCGCGTGGACTACCTTCTGGCGCAGGCCCACTCCAACCGTGATCTTCAATCCCACTTTGCCAAGGCGGCCGAGGAGCGCATCAACTGCGCGGTCGCGCTCGATAGCATGGCTCTGGATGACTAGCGAATGTTTGGCGTGAGATTGCTTTCTCTGTTTGCGCTTGCAGGCTTGATCGCGGGGTGCGCGGGCACCAAGAAACACGGAATCAGCCGGAATCTCTACAGAGTTTCGCCGGAACTGCTCGCGGACATCGCCCGTGCCACACAGGTGAGAATTCGGCTCAAAGGCGTCAACGCCGTCATTGAAAAGGAGATGAATCAAAGAAGCCGCGACAACTTCAAGAAATTCTTGGCCAAGTACCCCATTCGTTGAATCTCAAGTCTTGTCTATGAGTTCAGAACTTGATAGACACTCCTCACCCGTCCTACGGACACCCACTCCCCATCTGAGGGGGAGAGGGATGGGGTGAGGGGTAATCTTCATGTTAGCTGACTTATGAACTGATTGATAAATCTCATTCCTTCGTGATCCACCCATCCTGAAGTTTGATGATGCGGTGACCGTAGGCCGCGTTGGTTTCCGAGTGAGTCACCTGGATGATGGTTGTTCCTTCGGAGTTCAAGCGCTTGAACAACTCCATGATCTGCTTGCCCTGCGTCGAGTGGAGATTGCCTGTCGGCTCGTCGGCCAGGAGCAATTTTGGATTGGCGATGACGGCGCGGGCAACTCCGACCAACTGTTGCTGGCCGCCGGAAAGCTGGCTGGGAAACAAATCCTTCTTCCCGACAATGCCGAACCGATCCAGTGTATCGGCGACGGCCGCGTCCCGCTCGGATTTCTTGATGTTCCGGTAGGAGAGAGGAATATCAAGGTTCTCCGCAACCGTCAGGCTATCGAGCAAATGATACTGCTGAAACACGAAGCCGACGTAGCGCTTGTTGATTTCGGCGCGGTCTCGGGGCTTCAAGGTGTGAACGGCCTGGCCGAGGAAGTGGAATTCGCCTTCCCAAGCGCTGTCGTACATGCCAAGGATCGCGAGCAAAGTGGACTTGCCGGCGCCCGACGGTCCCATGATCGTGATGAATTCACCATCTTCGATGTCGATGTTGATTTGGCGCAGCACATAGGTCATGCCGGCCTTGGTTTTGTAGCACTTCTCGACGTTCCGGAGTTTGATCATTGGTTCCATCGTTCAATTCTAGTTTGTGGGTTTGCGAATGGCGATTATTGAGTTGGCAGTGGTCAGTGGCCAGTCATTCGTCACACATCACGCATCACGTTTCACGTTCTCTCGATTCAACGCTTTACTCATATCTCAGCGCCACGATGGGATCGACTTGGGTGGCCCTGCGGGCAGGCAAGTAGCAAGCCAGGAGCGCAATCGCGGCCAGGAGCAAGGCGACCGACACAAAAGTCGCCGGATCGGTCGGCGTGATTCCAAAGAGCAAGCCGGACATCAGGCGCGTCGAGGCCAGCGCACCCGCCAGGCCGAGAGCAAGGCCCAAACTGACCAGGAGCAATCCCCGTTTCAAAACCAGACCAAGCACATGACGCCGTTGGGCCCCCAACGCCACTCGGATGCCGATCTCCTTCGTCCGCTGAGTGACCAAGTACGACATCACGCCATAAAGTCCGATGACGGCCAGCAGGAGAGCGGTCGCCGCGAAACTCGCCAAGAGGATCAGCGTGAAACGCTGTCCCACCAAGGAGCTCGAGACCACCTGCCGCATGGTTTGAATTCTCGAGGCGTCTAGGCCGGAACTGGCCGTCTGGATCGCCTGCCGGAGCGCCGGCAACAGCACCTTGGGATCGCCTTCCGTTCTCACGAGCAGATGTCCCAAACGCCGGATCAGTTGATCGGAACGCATCAGGGGCGGAACCAGGTACTGAACGTAAACGTACGGTTCGGGCTCCTCCCATAGGTTCTTGACCCGGCTGTTGTTCACGACGCCAGCCACTTCATAGGGTCCGACGCGCTTGCCGATTGGATTGATGCCCGGCCAGTATCGCCGGACGAAACTTTCGTTGACCCAGGCCAGCGCGCCCCGCTCCCTGAGATGCGCGCCGGAAGAACTTAGCACCGGAATCTGGAGAGTTTCGAAATAGTCCGGGCCGACATTGCCAAACTCCATGACCAAGAATTCGTCTTTTCGTCGGACGTAGCCTTCGATCTCGAATACCGGCATGCTCCATGGCCCGTCTCCGAGCAAGGGGAAGGAACTGGCGAAGCTGGCCGATCGTACGCCGGGGAGCGCTTTCACGCTCTGGACGAGCTGTTCGAGAATCTGACGGGCGGTTTCCTCAGAGCTCCCAGTTCCTTTCAAGTTCAGGGAGGCGATCATCGTGTTTCGCACGTTGAATCCGTGGTTCGCGGAATGAAGTTCCAGAAAACTC
The DNA here is from genome assembly GCA_016209525.1 of Verrucomicrobiota bacterium. Lineage (GTDB taxonomy): Bacteria > Verrucomicrobiota > Verrucomicrobiia > Limisphaerales > SIBE01 > VHCZ01. Next base: position 1,700 of record JACQWK010000696.1, on the reverse strand, counting down.
CTCAGGCAAAGGCCGGCACCCATGAGGAGCAGCAGACATAAGCCGACCTGAGCCGCCGCCAAAGCGTCACGCACGTGAAGCCGCAAGCCCGCGTCGTTCATGGCGGCCCTTTCCTCTTTCAACGCCGAGTTTAGGTCAAACTGAATCGCTTGCCAGGCGGGAACCATCCCAAAGAGCAGTCCGGTCAGGATCGAAAGCCCCACGGTAAAGAGAATCACATTTCCGTCCAGGCGCGACTCGACCAGCAGACGGATGGCGCTCGGCTTGAAATGGCAGAGCAACTGATTCGCCCACACGCCAAAAACCAAGGCAAAAGCGCCTCCGACCAACGCCAGCAGCACACTTTCCGTCAGCATTTGGCGCAAGAGGCGGCTCCGGCTGGCCCCAAGCGACAGCCGCATGGCGATTTCTTTTCGACGATTCGCGGCACGCGCCAGCAGCAGATTCGCGAGATTGGCGCACGCAATCAAGAGGATCACTCCGACGACGCCTGCGGCGAGCACAGCGGCTCGGCGCAGCGTTCGGTGCGAATTGAACGCGCCCCATCGTCCCAGCGCGGCGTAACGCAATTCGACCCGAAGGTCCGAAGGAAAGATGCCCTCCATTTCGTAGCCTGGGATTACCGCACCTTTGTACTTCTCGGCGATGTTCCGCGTCACGACGTTCAGCTCGGCCACGGCCTCTTTGCGTGTGATGGCGGGCGCCAGGCGGCCAACCAGTCTGAAATCCACCCGCTCGCTCTTCTTGAAATGCGCCTCCATCACCGCTGGAATCCAAACCTCCGGCGCTTCCGGCTCCAGTCCGTGGAACCAGGGGGGCGCAACGCCAACGATGGTGCAATGCAGCGGCTGGACATAGGCCGGCCGAAGGACAAGAATTTTTCCGATGACCCCAGGGTCGGCGCCAAAGCGCTCTTGCCAGCAGGCCGAGCTGATCACCACTGACACCTGACCGGCAGGATTTCGATCTTCTTCCGCCGAAAAACCGCGGCCCAGCACAGGAGCAACGCCCAGTGTGGAGAAGAAATTGGCTGATGCAAGTTGGACGGGAACACGGGCGGTCGTCTCACCGACTTGCATCGGTGGACGGACGGTGGCGTAGGCAACGAGATCCGAAAACGCGCGGCTCTGCTCCTGGTAGTCGCGGCAGATCGGAAACGGAATGTTCTGGTTTGAATAGTCGCCCTGCGGGTCGATCAGCACGAGCGCCATCAGCTTTTCCGGGTCTTTCACCGGCATCGGCCGCAAGATCAATTCGTTGATCTGGCTGAAGATGGCAGAATTCGCCCCGATGCCGAGTGCGATCGTCAAGACGGCCACGCAGGTGAATCCAGGATTCTTCAGCAGCATGCGGATCGCGTATCGGAGGTCGGTCAACATGGTTGAGAGTTATTGGTTGAGGGCCTGAGCAGTTATCAGTGGTCAGTGGTCAGTGGTCAGTGGTTTCTCAGTACGTCTTCACCGACGCCGCCTTGAAAGTCAGGTAAACCTCGCCGCCTTCGGTCAGGTCAAGCTCCCGCAGACTCTGGTGCGTGATGAAAACTTTGAAGATGAGTCCTGCGTCAACCTGCAGCTCCACGGTAGAGCTCGCGGTCGCAATACTCTGCACGCGCCCCTGGAGCTGGTTCAGGGCCGAGGAACGCAATCTTTCGAGAGAAAGCGTAATGTCCTGCGGATGTATGAGCGCAAAACCGGGACCTT
>JACQWK010000695.1 GCA_016209525.1 Verrucomicrobiota bacterium | reverse complement strand
GCCATCAACTGCGGGATCTGGTCCAACACCCTCAAACTCACGATTTCCACCGGCGAATGCATGTAGCGATTCGGCAAACTGATGAGAGCGCTCGGAATCCCCCCGCGCGTCCGGAAAATCACGTCCGTGTCCGTGCCGGACGTGGCCGACATCGATTCGTGCTGAAGTCGGATCTTTTGCTCCCGCGCGATTTTTTCAAGCAGCGCCACAACTTCGGGATGGTTGCACCCGCCGTGGGTTAGCGTCGGCCCCTTCCTCAAGGCGACGTCGCCATGCTGGGCCTTGCTGACTGTGGGATAATCCGTCGCATGCGTCACGTCCACCACCAGCGCCGCATCCGGCTTCAGGGCGTAAGCGATTTGGCGCGCCCCAAAAAGTCCCACTTCCTCCATGATGTTTGAAACCGCCGCGATTTCGGCCTTCAGTTTGCCTCGACTTCCGGCCAGGAGGCGCAAAGTTTCAGCCACGGCAAAGGTGCCAATACGGTTATCGAAAGCCCGGGCCACGGCCAGATCGTCTCGCAGCAGTTCAAAATCGTCGTTGAGCGTGACCGGATCGCCGATGCGCACGAGGTTCTCCGCCTCTTTGCGATTCCTCACGCCGATGTCAATGAAGAGATCGTGGATTTTCGGCGGTTTGCGGTCTTCGTCATGCTTCGTCAAATGTGGCGCCACGTTCCCGACGACTCCTTTGACGGGGCCGCCTCGTGAATGAATCGTCACCCTCTGCGCCTTCGTAATGGCGGGTTCGACCCCGCCCAACTTGCGCACGTAAATGAAACCGTCCGGGTCGATGAAGTTAACGGTCATCGCGATTTCATCGGCGTGCCCGGCCAGCATCAAGCGCGGCGAGCCACCCTTGTTCAGAACCGCCACGGCGTTGCCGTAGGCGTCGGTATAGGTCTCATCGGCGTACGGCTTGACGTAATCCAGCCAGACCCGCTGGGCCCGCGCCTCGTGACCCGGCGGGCTCGGCGTGTTCAACAATGCCCGCAAGAATGTCAGTGAAGATTCACGCATCGGGCGCAGTGTGGCAGGACAGGCGTGAAACGTAAAACGTGAAACGCGAAACGTAAAACGTAAAACGTAAAACGTGAAACGTGAGGGGTAGAACGTAAGGTGCAAAGCGTAAGGCGTAACACGTGAGGCATGCAGTCGGCAGGGCGCAGAACGCCCCGGCCAGTTCGCAAAGGCCGAGCCGGTCCAGGCTACAAGCCTGCGATACGGCAGATTGAAAATCTGCGCTGCGAGTTTGTGATGTTTCCCGGTTAGAAGAAGTCGGTTGCAGAGGCGACGACCGAGACGCCATGCCTTGCCCTCGAACAGCAAGCAGCCGAGATCACGTTCCACGTTTCACGTTTCACGCATTACGCTTTATTCATTACGCCTTACGTTTTATGCATCACTCGTTACGCATCACGCTTCACGTTCCGTTCCCCCCTCGACACCTCCATGGCCATCTGTTACCTACTCTGCCAGTGCGGAAAGAACTGCTGAACAACGTTGGCCGGATCGTCGTCAAGCTCGGAACGGGCGTCTTGACGGACCACCGGAAGCAACTGGACTTCGCCCAATTGGAACAATTGGTCGCTCAGGTCGCCCAGCAGCGGAAGGCCGGGCGCGAGGCCGTTCTCGTGACTTCCGGTGCCGTCGGCGCCGGGATGGGCGTGCTCGGATACGAAAAGCGGCCCGCCGAACTGGCCGAGTTGCAGGCCTGCGCAGCGGTCGGCCAATGCCGGCTCATGGCCGCCTACGAAAAGCTCTTCGCGCAATTCGATCTGCGCGTCGCCCAGGTGTTGCTTACCCACGACGATCTTCAACATCACGAACGCCATCTCAACGCGCGCAACACGCTCGTCACTCTTCTGGCTCGCGGCGTAGTCCCGATTATCAACGAAAACGACGCCGTGTCGTTTACGGAGCTGAAATTCGGCGACAACGACAAGCTTTCGGCTCTGGCCGCGTGTCTCCTGCCGGCGGACTTGCTGGTCGTGCTCACCAACGTCGATGGCGTTCTGGAAAATTTTGGCGGGCACAACCCCCGGACTATTCCCACGATCACCCGCGTGGACTCGGCGATCGAACAATTGGCGGGCGGAACCAGCAGCAGCACGGCCGTCGGAGGCATGACCTCAAAAATCCAAGCCGCGAAGATGGTCATGCGATCTGGAATCCCGATGGTCATCGCCTCCGGTCGGAAAAAGGAGGTCCTGGCCAGGGTCGTCACGGGCGAAGAGGAAGGAACGATTTTCGTCCCGCAGCCGCAAAAGTTGAAGAGCCGGAAACGCTGGATCGCTTTCTTCCATCATCCCAAGGGCGCAATTTTCGTCGATGACGGCGCGAAAAAAGCCTTGCGGGAATCCGGCAAAAGCCTCCTGCCTCCGGGAATCACTCGATCCGAAGGCCCCTTCGCCGCCGGCGATATCGTTCGGATTTGCGATGCGAACGGAACCGAATTCGCCCGCGGCATCTCTGATTTTGGTTCGGATGCAATCCAAGCCAAGCAATTGCCCCGGCGCGAAGTGATCCACCGCGACAATCTGGTGATTCTTTGAATTGTCTGCGGCGTCGTAGCGGTGGCCATCTTGGCTGCCGTAGAGGGCGCGCATCATTCCGCCCGGATCCCTGCCTCAAATGCCAACGCGGCCTCGGTTTCAGGCGCAATGTCCGCCGGGCAGGACGCCCGGCTCTACGGCAGGCGGGACGCCCGCCGCTACGAAAATATCGGAGATGCACGGCTGCGTTTGGGCTTTCGGATTTTTTGGTTTCGGAACTGTTTCGGATTTCGGATTTCGGAATTCGGATTTCAATTGCAGATCGGCGGCGCTGGGCCGTATCACCAATTTGCACAATGCGAAAGAAAACCAACTCCGCCATCACGGATTTGCTCAACGTCATGGCCAAACTGCGCTCGCCCACGGGCTGTCCCTGGGACCGTGAGCAAAGCCACATGAGCCTCCGTTTTCACGCCGTCGAAGAGGTTTATGAATTGATGGATGCCATTGAAGCCGGCGACGACCACGAAATGATGGAGGAGTTGGGAGATTTGCTGCTCCAGGTCGTCTTTCACTGCCAACTCGCACGCGAGCGCGGCGCTTTCGACTTCGACAAGGTCGCCCGGCACATCGTGGAAAAGCTGATCCGCCGCCACCCGCACGTCTTCGGCGACGCCAAAGTGAAAGACGTCGAAGGCGTTTGGACACAGTGGGACAAGATCAAACGCGCGGAGAAGGAAGGGACAAAGCATGCCCGGCCTTCCGCGTTGGACGGCATTCCCAAACATCTGCCGGCGCTCTTGCGGGCCGAAAAACTCGTGAAAAAGGCTCGCAAGGCAGGATTGTCACCACTCCGAAATGGGCGAGCGACCCAGCGGAATCTGTCGAAGCCCGCCATCGCCAAGAATCTCTTCGCTCTGGTGGAATACGCTCAAGCGAGAGGCTGGTCGGCCGAAGCTCTCCTGCGCCGCGAAATCCAGCAAGCCGAACGCTCCTTGCGCCGGCGAGAACGCGCCCTAGGGCGTTGACCACGAAATACACGAAATACACGAAAGGGAGATGTGTCCGTCGCGTTTAGACGAGCCGATCGAGCCTGGCTGGTCTGTTGCGCGGGCACGTTTTCCCCTCTCCCTGGTACGTGTTTAGCCTTGGGTGGCGCAGCCGTCCCGGCTGCGGGTTTTGGCAGCGTCTCGCTGCCAGTCGCGGCGATTGCGGCGCCGAGTCGGCGCCAGAACCCGCAGGCGCGGACGCCTGCGCCACGTTCGCTAAACCGATACTCTCCCTGAGGGAGAGGGCCAGGGT
>JACQWK010000694.1 GCA_016209525.1 Verrucomicrobiota bacterium | reverse complement strand
GCATCGGCTTGGCCAAAAAGCCTTGGTGGCCTCTCGCTGCGACGCCGGGCGTTCGGGCACTTCATCAAGCGGTGAAGCACGCCCTCGATCCAAACGGCATTCTCAATCCGGGGAAATTTCTCTAACAACACCCTTCGGTTTTTCATGATTCAGGAAACGGACAAGCATGTCGAATATCTCGGCGGACCTGGGGAACTGCACCTGACTTTTCCCTAGCTACCGGCAAGACCAAGAGAGCGGAAATGCTCGTTAGGGAGCGGATTCGCTCGCCTCGGAGGGCCATCGGTGCGAAAAGGAGGCAAGAAATAGGCCGAGGGCAATTGTTCATAGGTCGCTACGCGAGTGCTTCATTGATTTCAACGGCGGTGGGAAAGTGCCTGTAGCTTAGGCGCGTTCGCTATTTCATCTGCGGCTACGGGGAACAGAGAGTGTCGCGACGTCACGCTTCGACAGGACTTCGATCGCAACGATCATAGGTTTGGCACAGGGCTGGCTAGCGGAGTTTGAAGCTAGACAGAACAGATGAATGTTCGTTGAGTCGTCAAAGAGTCGAACCCAAGAGACCAAATGAAAACAGGTGAAGAAATCCGACAGGTGGAATGGGAGGAAGTCAGACCCGCGGCAAGAAACACCCGAGAGCTATTCCTGATTATGGCGGAGTTCGTGGAAGGAAATTGGCAGATTTGGGAACGTAGAAGTCGGGAGTTGAAGTGGAATCTAGCAGCGCCGACAGACTTGGACCGGGTTCGTCAGGATCTCGTATCAATCTTAAGTTATCGGAGACAGAAACAGAACTTCGCGCATCGGCCAGATTTTGAGAAGCGATCTTCGAAACACAGGATTGAAAGGCCGCGCTCTGAGAAGCTATTTGAGGATCGCCGATGCCTGGTTTCTTGCGCACCATTCAGGAGGCTGTTTCACTCCCGGAACTCTCTGATCAAGAGAGATAGGTGCCCAGCTCGCGAAAGCGCAGCGTACACCGTAGCGGAACCGGGCGAAATCAACGAAGATGATGGACAAGATGAAGACGACAGACCGAATGAGAGTTCGACTTTGCGGAGGGGCCGTAAGCTGTCTTACGCACAATGACTCGAAAGGAAGTGACGCAATGCACCAGCCATCGCCCGGCAAGGATCATGGGCAATTCAGCGAGCTCGAATGGAGGAGGTTTCTTCGGATCCTTGCAGATCTGAGCGGCGTAGAGCTAAGCTTCTTCGACAGCCGATGGAAAAAGCTGGCGCAAACGCCGACAGTGCCGCCAGTTTGCCGCCTCCTTCATCACACTGAAGAAGGGAGGCGTTTGTGCCACGAGCACTGCCAGTTCGCGATGTCTTCTCAAGGTGACCAGGCTGTGCAGACCTTCACATGCCATGGCCAAATGGCAGTAATGGGAGCCAGGGTTCGCGTAGGCAGCCGACTTTTCGGGTTTCTCATTGGGGGAGAGGCCCGGGTTGAAGGAAAACGCCATAAGGTGAGCGCAGAAGCGAGGCTCGCGCAATTAGCAAAACAGGTCGGGATTTCTGCCGAGGAGTTGATCAGCGCGTACCGACGCTCACGCGGCGTTTCGATGCGCTATTTGGAGCGGCGCCGGAAGATGTTCAACCGCTTGGTAATTGCTCTGTCGGAAATGGTTGGAGATGCGTGGTTGTCACGCGTCGTCGCTCGGGTCAAGAAATGCGCGACGAGTGATACGACTCATGTGCTTTGGCCGATTGTGGCCGAGTCAGTCAGACTCCTCGTACCGGCCGCCAGTGTTGAGGTTTTCAGCATCGCTCCCGCCATGGATTCACTGGCGAGTGTCTGGCCGAACCCCCCATCTCAACTGCCTCCACCTAGGATTGCCGACCTGAAGCCTATCATGAAGGCTGGATTTCACATGAACCATCCAAGCGAAGCACTGCTGCTGCTCGGGTGTGGTGAGGCACCTCTGGCAGTTCTTCGGATTCACTTGGCTGAGGGGAACCAACTGACGGTGGAGGACATCGGTCGTTTGAGCAAACTGGCTGAGGGTGCCGCCGAAACACTGGCCGCCATCAGAGCACGAGCGGCAAGGCAACACCTGGAAGATTTGGAACTCAAATTGTGCTCAACCGATGATCACTACCAACGGCTCCAGATCATTCTGGAGACCTGCGTCAGGCTGCTCAAGTGCGAGACCGGCGATGTCTCACTCGTGGCTCAGGACGTCCCTGGCTCCTTGCGCGTCGTGGGTCGCCATGGAACAGGGGCGGAAAATCTGCCCTACTTTGTGCCCGACGACGTTGGTATCACTGGACGGGTGATCAGAACGAAGATTACTGCTGTCGTGCCACAGACTTCGCAGGACCCCGACTTTCAAACCCTGACATCGCATGCCAGCATACAGAGCACCCGCTATGACGAATCCTACTGGCGCAGGTATCACGATTTTCTGAGCGAGCTTCGTTCTTGTGTGAAGCTGCCTGTGAAAGCTGGCAGCGAAATCCTAGGAATAATATGTTTGCACCGCCGCCGGGAGGGTGATTTCGACTTGGACGCCGTGAGCACCGCAGAAGCCATCGCCGCTCGCGCAAGCGTCGAAGCAGCCGCAGTTCAAGCAAGTGAGGATTTGTCCCGCCACATCATGCCGCTTAAAGCGGACGCGGCTGCGCTTGGGGATTTGACTTCGCGCGTGGCGCGCTCAAAACGCGCCGATGCAGTACACCAGCTATGTCAGGAGCTGGCGGACAAAGCGTTGAAGATGAGTGGAGCGTATCGCACGGCTGTGCGCCTGCTTAGCCCGGATGGCAAAACGCTTAGTGTCGCAGAGACGGCCGCACGCAAGCCAGGACTTTGGACCTCCGAGTTTCGGGACAACCCGGTGCCCATGGATTTGGACTGTGCCGCGACATGGGCCTTTAGAAACAGGGAGACCTACACAATAGAAGATACACGTGTGAAGGGCATTCATTACATACCGATACGACCTCAAGCGGGCTCACACGCATCAATTATCCTGAAATCGGGCGTGCAGGCCTTTGGGATTCTGAATTTAGATTGGGAGGCTCCTCGTGGGTTTGACGCGGTTACGATCAAGTCTTTGGAAATACTCGTGGATCGGTACGCAACAGCCATCAAGTCTTTCGGCATGGACGAACTTATCCGAAAGATTGAGGATTCTCTAAAGCCTCGAGAGAAAGGGCCGTTCAAGCCCGACTACCAAGAGTTCCTCAGAATCGTGGCAGAAATGGTGGGCAATCAGCACGGCGCGCTCTTCCTGAGGCGACCAGAAACTGGGCGCTATCATGTGGTTGCTCACTTGACTCACCCTGAGTTCGCCAATTCTGAGTTCTCGGATCGAGTGGAAAATTCCTACGAGAACGGCGAAGGGTTGACCGGTTGGATTGCAAAGGCGAATCGTCCACTCATGATCGCCGACGTCAAGAACGAGGACGAATTGAAAGCTGTTGCCGAAGATTTAGCGCCACGGGACAAAGTATACGACGAGCCGACAGAGGACGAGGGGAACAATTCCTACATGGGTGTTCCCATTGCGGTTGGAGGCGAAGTTCTTGGCGTGTTGCGCTTCGCGGCTGCAGGCAAAGGCCGGTTCAGTTCTTATGACCAGCAGATTGCGCTGGCGGCCACGTCACGACTGGCGGGTTACCTGTATGAAGAAGCGGAGCAGCGCCGCACCAAGGCGTTCCTGCAACTTTCGGCGCACCTCACGGTGTCGCAATCACAGAAAGAACTAGCGAAGAGCATCTTCGAGACACTTTCAAGTGAGGTGGGGGATTGCGTCAGTCACATCCGTCTTCTGGACAAATTCCGGAGCACTACTGGAGAAGTCATCCCTGTCCTCCGGCGTCTCACCGTGAGCCACCCTGATTGGGAAGCCACGCCCTACTTGCGACGGAAAGGCGAAGGGATTGCCGGTCGTGTTTGGATCGAACAGCGCACTTTGGTGTACCAGGATGTGGACCATGAGCCTTGGATTCAGGACGCGATGAACGAGAACCTTCAAACAAAGGACCTGCTCGCCAAGGTGGGCTGCGGCGCGTGTGTACCCATCACGGCGAACGACGAGTTCATTGGCACACTGCACATTCACAAACACTTTCGACATGCTCTGTCCCCCCGGGAAATCACATTTGTCGAGGAGGTTTCTAGGCTTGCTGGTCCTGCTCTCAAAGTCAAAGGCAAGCGAGAGGACAACGATGTCCAGATCGACCTGGAGGAAGCCGTGGACGAATTCCTGCGGAACCTGCTCCAACGTGCGCCTGTTCTCGAACAAGAGACCAGGCTAATGAAAAGCGTTCTCGATGCGCTACGCCAGAGTTTCCAAGCGGCTTTTGCGTGGGTGCGTACGCCCGATGAACTACAATGCCAATTCAAAGCTATTTGCGCGCACGGAATTTCCGTCAGCGAGGTCCCCCACGTAGGCGTTGCGGACGCGAAGAGCTTGCTCGGACCGAACCTCTTTGGTGTCGTCTCCGAATGGGATCATGACCGCCGGATAAGAGCGTTTGTGACCAATCCTACTCGAGCCTATAGAGAAATCGTCGAGAAATCTCATGGTTGCGCCGTCTTGTTGGAAACGGAAAATGGTCCTCTGGCACTTTTTTCGCTGTTCGTGAATCCCCCAGATCGAGTCAGTTACTCCAAATTAGAGCGTGCGGCCGGGCTATTGAGGCCAGTGGCCGAGATCATTCTTCTGGGGCGGCGATTTGAACAACAATTGAAGGACTTGGAGGTCACCCGACCTCTTGCGTTGTTAGGCTCGATGTTCACCTGCGTTGAGCATGAAGTTCGAAGCCCAGTGAGCAAACTGAAAGGTGCAATCGAGTACCTGACCGGACCACCCCGCAAAGAGCATGAAGTACGCGAGATGCTTGAGATTATGGGGCACCAAAGGAATAAGCTCCAGTCTCTTATCGAGCAAATGCTCTCCATGGTTGGTCTTTCCCGCACAACCTTTGCGCCAGTGGACCTGGAAAGCTGCCTGAGAAACGCTGTGGAGAAATGCCAGCCAGGCGCCGGAGGGCCGACGCTCAGACTGGTTAACCGGGCCGGCGGTCTGATGGTACGTGGTATTCGAGAGTATTTGCAGAGCGCGTTTCAGTTCGTGGTCAACAATGCGGTTGAAGCTGCCGCGGCAAGAGGTACGGCTGGGGCAGCGACAGTGACCGTCAGCAAACCATCAGACGGATCCTGCGTCGTTTTCATTGAGGATAACGGACCGGGAATGACAGAATCACAACGGTGTCGGGCGTTTGAGCCGTTCTACACGACCAAGACTACCGGAACTGGGCTGGGGCTCCCGGCCGCGTATTGCATTGTTCGTTCGCACGGCGGACAGCTTACGCTCGACCCCCGAGAGGACATCGGAACCCGAGTAACGATCACTTTGCCCCTAGAGAAGGAGGGTACCTAAATGCGACGTCTGCTGTTTGTTGACGACGATGATGACGATTTTAAGCTTTGGGGGAGACCGCTGGGGACTGACTACGGTTGGGATGTAATACACGCCGCTGGGCCAAACGAGGCAAAGGAGCAGCTTCAACAAGCGGAAAAAGCTGGATCCCTCTTCGATGTGGTAATCGTTGATCGGCGAATGCCCGATCCAAGTACTGGTGAGTTGAGAAACGACGTTGGGGACGAATTCTTGAAGGATGTCACGGCACGCTGGCGCTACGTGTGCCCGATCATGCTGACGAACCACGGCGGTGAGGAGCCTGCCCAAGAGGCCACACGTCATGGTGCCTTCCGCTACCTGATGAAAGGGACCGAGGTAAGAACCCTGGACCGGGTGTGCCGCAAGGGAATGCAGATGCAATTGTGCAAAAGAATCCGTCATTCGCTCTTGTATTCTGGCTCGCTTGACGAGCTTCTTTCCGAGGTGAAGTCGAGGATCGGCGACATGCTTGCTCCACACGGCTACTGCGTAGCCTATTTGGAGTTCGCGCCAGGTGGTGCGCTTCTCATAGGCGACTGCGAGTGCAAGGATGCTCTCGGTGGGCCCCTGGCTAGCGCACTCCAGACTGGCCAAGCATTTCTCGCCGGCTTTCCAAATGCGGAACGAACCAAGGAGACGGGACGCTGTCACCTAAGCACGAAGCGCGACGACATCATCCGGTCTGAGGGTGTCCTCTTGGACTCCCCAGGGTCCCAATTAATCGTGCCTGTTTTTGAGCCGGAGGACCTCCATGCACCGCACGCTACAAGGGTTCTCGCGCTGATGTGGATCGAGAGCACCACAGAAGCCGCATTCGACGAAGAAGACGGAGAAATGCTGTCTGCATTGGCGGACTTCGTGGGCATTGCCTTTGCGAGGGCCAAGAGATTGGCGCAGCAGGGAGCCGAAAGTAGCGACGCTGAGCGTAATAGTCTTCTCTCCGAAATTGCCCATCGGATTTGCAATCCGCTTCAGATCGCGCAAAGCAATATTGACCTGCTTGCGGAGCGCTTGCGCAGGAATGATGAGTTGAAATCTGTGGACTTACTCAGCCGACTCGAACCCGCCTTGGCGAGCATCGTGCAGGCAATCCAGGCCACCGAACAGCTCCGCCAGAGCACACTACCTCGCCAAATCACGCTGAGGCCGATGTCACTGGCACTCTTGGTCCAAGAGATCGCCGACTCGTTTGAGGCACGCGCCAAATCCAGTTCTTGCGAAATTCAAATTGACATTGCTTCGGTCATTCCGAAGTTGAAACTTGACCGAGCTGAGATGCGTTATGTGCTGAACTGTATCTTGGAAAACGCGATCGAGGCGATCCAGCGAAAAAGGGTCGAGTCGCAAGGTGAGCCGCAGCTCGGTCGAATCAGAGTCGTTTTGTGCACGGATCCAAACGCAAGCCAAAGCGTTCTTCTGTCAGTTCAGGACAATGGATGTGGCATCTCACCGGAGAATTTGCCGAGGATTTTCGAGCGTCACTTCAGCACCAAGGAGCAGGACTTCTGTCGCGGAGAACACGGCCTCGGGCTTCGGGCAGCCAAACGTCTAGTGGAAGTTGCGAACGGCGTAATTCAGGCGAGGAGCGATCCCACTGGAGGAACGATCGTTCAAGTCATCCTCCCGGCGTGTGACGACCACACCGCACCAGTTGAAGTCACTCTTTAAACGAGAAGCAGTTCATGCGAATCATCATCGTCGCTTCAGACCAGACTAGGCAAAACTTCCTTGGAGAGGTCGTGAAGGTGTGCGCTCCTAGAGGCGCCATAGATGTTCGTAAGGCATATACAGCAAATGATGCAGCGAGTACGGTACAAGACCGGGACACAGTGCCCTTCATCGTCCTCAGCCTGGTTAGGAGTAGAACTCCTGATCTCGACATGCCAATTCTCAAAAGGGATTTTCCTAAAGTTCGGATCATTGTAGAATTGGAAGATGACGACGTAGAAAGCGCTTTCAAAATGCTTGAGCTTGGTGCGTTCAATGTAGTCTCCAGCGTCATCACCAAAACATCAAGATTGTGGCAGGTCTTTAGAAGAGCCATTGCCAAAGAACCACCGTACGATCCAATAGTTACGGTCGATGACCGAAACAGGCCTTGGGGCTTCATAAGCTTGCCTGCCGATTCAGAAAGTTTCGCCCATAATGACTATTACTTTGCCATTCGCCCCACGATGAATCGTCTGGGATTGGATTTGCGTAGAATGGATGAAATCCCCATCGAAAGCGTTCTATTGCCAGCTGAAAAAATCAAGCAGGCAATTGCCGACCGCCCGGTCTTCGTTACTCTGATTTCTTATCCTACGCCCAACGTACAGCGCGAGCTGGAAATTGCCTCAACGCTAAGGAAGAAAATCATTTTCCTCCGCCGGGCGGATCCGGGACCACTTCCCTCCCTTCCACAGATCCCAGGTAGCGTTGACTATTCGACCATGACAGAACTGGCTATGAAGCTGTTCTTTGGCTTGGGCGGTCAACTCTCCCAAGTCCGACCAAATATCATGCGGTCCCTCGGTCAGAAGCGGAGGAGACACGGTGAACTCATTGACAAGAAATTCTCAGGTGGACTTTCGTTGAGTGAGAACGAAGAGTTGGAGAAATTAGAGAAAGCATTAGATCAAGCGGAAGCACCACTGTATGAGCCGATCATGCGCGCTTTGATCGATAGACGTGAAAGGCTCAAGAGCAGTCAAAATGAGCAGCGGAGGACCTAGGCATGTCTATTTTCGTACGGCGCGCATCGCCTCCTCAGAATCAGAAAGGGTGTCGAAACTATCGGCTTTCAGTTAGAGCAGATTTCTGTGAGTGTTGCGCTTATTGCCTGCTTTACGAGGCTTTGGCGGGTGGCGCAGACAATTTCGAACTCGATCATTTTCGTCCGAAGTCCGCCGCGGTCCCGGGCTCCGACGTCCATGATTTTTTCAACCTCTACTACGCGTGCCATGTGTGTAACCATTACAAAGCTGGATCATGGCCGAGCCGAAGTTTGCAGACCGCCGGTTATAGATTCGTCAACCCTTGTTCTGAGGATTTTGCGACGCACTTCGAAGCCCAAAGTACTGGAGAGTGGAAACCCCTGACTCGGCCTGCGCAATACTCGCAAGCACGACTTCGGCTAAATCGACGGCATCTCGTAGAGTTGAGATCGCTTCTAAATGAATTGGCCGGGCTCGAAGGAAAACCACCGATTGATTGGGGGAAGCCTTCAAAGGGCCAGCTCGTAGAACTTTTTCCATAGTCGAACCTTCAGGGCAAGAGATGGTCAGTTTGGTAAATGTGACGGACTGGAACGGCGCCGATTGAAAAAGCTGAGTTTTAGGTCATTCCGTGATAACGTCCGGACAGTATGCCGAACGAACGGATTCTCATTGTGGACGACGACCTCCAAGTAGCGTCGAGCATCAAGGACATGCTCGACTTCGAGGCTTATGTCGCAGATATCGCGGCCAATTTGGACGAAACAGAATCCTTCCTTAAGAAGCGCATTTACGACGCGGCCATCGTGGACCTTCGCATGCCGGATGCCAGTGGCCTCGACGTCTTGGCGAAACTTCACGAGGCCGATCCGGCCATAGCAGTGCTCATGCTGACCGCTTTCGGGAGGGTGGAGGTTGCCGCCAACGCATTTAAACTCGGTGCGAAGGATTTTCTCACTAAGCCTGTGTCCAGAGCATACCTGTGCGCCGCCCTGAAACGCGCCCTTGATGCGTCACGGATTCAGCGCGAAGCAAGAGAACTGCGACATCGCCTTCATGGGAACGCATCTTTCGTTGCCATCATTGGCAGGAGTCCAAAACTGCGCGAGGCTCTTGACTTGGCGCTGAGGGCGGCACCGTCTGACCTGCCAGTGTTGATCTGCGGTGAAACGGGAACAGGCAAAGAATTGGTTGCGGTGGCCATCCATAACGCAAGCCCGCGTGCAGACCGTTCGATGGTCGCGACCAATCTCGCTGACAATCCAGAGCAGTTGAGGGAGAGCGCGCTCTTCGGCCACACAAAAGGCGCCTTCACGGGGGCGTTGTCGTCTCGAAGAGGTTTCTTTCAGGAAGCGCACAAGAGCACGCTGTTTCTCGACGAGTTTACCGAGGTCTCCGTGCAGACCCAAGCGACGCTGCTCAGAGCGATTGAGCACAAAAAGATCCGGCCTGTGGGAAGCGATCAAGAAGTCCCGTTGGATGTCCGGATCATTTGCGCGACCAATCGCAACGTGACCGAAGAAATCGCTGCCGGAAAATTTCGCGCCGACCTGTACCATCGGATCGCGGGCGTGATCATCGAACTCCCCCCGTTGCGGGAGCGACGGGAAGACATCCCGCTGTTAGCGGCACATTTTGTCCGAGGAGCTGTGGCCAACCTCCGGGCGGTCCCCGAAATCGAGCCAGAGGCGCTCGAACTCCTTCGCCAGTATGATTGGCCGGGGAACGTGCGCGAGTTGAAGAACGTCATGGAGCGTGCCGTCCTATTGTCCGGAGGCGGGCCCATTCGCCGCGAGCATTGCATGCTACGGCCGGCCTCCGGCGCACGGCTGATTCACGATGATCACTACGAATTGCCGCTGAAGGCAGCCCAAGACCGCTTTACCACAGACTACCTGAGACGTTTGCTGGCGCGTTACTCCAACGATACGCAAAAGGTCGCCGACCATGCGTCGGTGCATGTGACAACAATTCGCCGTATGATTCGGGAGTTGGGCATCCAAGAACGAATCCTGGGCGGGACGGAGGCGCAGAAACCATTTGGTTGAAGACCGAAGTTCTCATCTATGAGCAACCAGCGCGTATGGCAATCCGAGTGGCTTATTTCGCGTCTCGAGAACGGCCAGTGCTTGTTATCGACAACCGACAATCGCCGCAAGGAACTGGCCGAATTATCCTAAACCAAGAGCCGACCCGCCAGTCCAACGGGGTGATCCGCATTACGGAGCTTGGAGCTTTTTCGATCTCTCCCGATGCCGTTCGTTGTCCGTGTTCCGTCCATGCAGGACTTCGTCGCTTCGGTGGAAGACGAGCCATTTCAGTTTTCTTTCAAAGCCGCTTGGAACTCGGAAAACGTCTTTTTTTCACTGTGTTACGCCTTCGTAGGTGCTGAGTTGACATTCACCTTTGCCCCCGCCAAAAGTGGCGCGGTCAATTGCGCTATCACTCATGAAGTACTCCATTTTGACGTGGACCTGCGGACTGTGCTTGGTTTTCCCGTCAGCCTCCCTTCCGGCGCGAGCGCAGGAAAAGGTGGATTTCGTGGAACACATCAAACCGATCCTTGAGACAAGCTGCCTCAGTTGCCACGGCTCGGAAAAACCCAAGGGGCGCCTGCGCTTGGATACGCGGCAAGGAGCCATCAAAGGCGGGGACAACGGCCCAAGCCTGGTGCCGGGCCAACCGAGCCAGAGTCCCCTCTATACCCAAACGATTCTTCCGGCCGACGACGAGAGCTTGATGCCGCCGAAATCCAAAGGCGGGCCGTTGCCAAAAGAAAAAACTGAACTGCTTCGCCGTTGGATCGATCAAGGCGCCATCTGGCCGGAGAACATCAAGCTGAGCGTAGCCAGGAAAATTGAGTTTGTCCGAGATATCCAACCCATCCTCGAATTCTCGTGCGTCGGATGCCACCGGGAAGGCCATGATGAAGGCGGGCTGAGGTTGGACACCGAGGAAACCGCGTTCAAAGGGGGCGACAATGGCCCCTCCATCATCCCGCGAAAGCCCCTGGCCAGCCCGCTCTATGTCACGACCGTGCTCCGGCCGGACCATGATCAGTTAATGCCGCCCAAGTCCAAAGGCGGTCCTCTGCCCTCGGAGAAGACGGATCTCCTCTTGGATTGGATCATCCAGGGAGCGGAATGGCCGGACGGACTCAAACTCATTCCCAGGAAAGCAGAGGAGGCGGTTGCCGAGGACATAGAAACCGTTCGTGCCATCCATCGGTCAATCCTCGCCAAGCTTGACGTCACCGACCCAAGCCAGATGAAGCCCTACAAAGTCGCAATCCCCGGCACCGACGTCGTATTTGAAATGCTCCCGATCAAAGGCGGCGAATTCATCATGGGTAGCCCCGACAACGAGCCCGGAAGGAAATCCGATGAAGGACCGCAACACCGAACCAAAGTCGAACCCTTCTGGATGGGCAAATGTGAAGTGACCTGGAACGAATACGAACTCTTCATGTATCCCGAAGAAGAAAAGAAGATTCGCGCGCTCCGAGCCTACAATGCGGCGCTGTATCCGGAGGCAGATGCGGTCAGCCGTCCCACCACCCCGTACGTCGAGATGAGCTTCGGCATGGGCAAAGACGGCTTTCCGGCCATCAGCATGACCCAGCATGCGGCCAACAAGTATTGCCAATGGCTGAGCGCAAAGACCGGACACTTTTATCGGTTGCCCACGGAAGCGGAATGGGAATACGCCTGCCGCGCCGGCACGACCACCGCCTACTCCTTCGGAGATGAGCCATGGAAGCTCGACGAGTACGCGTGGTATGCGAAGAACAGCGATTTTAAGTATCAAAAGGCTGGCCAAAAGAAGCCGAACCCATGGGGCCTCCATGATATGCACGGCAACGTCGTCGAATGGACGCTGGATCAATATGATCCGGACTATTACAGACAGTTTGCCGGAACGCTCGCGGAGTCGGCGTGGAACACGGCGACTCAGCCTTACCCCCACACGGTCCGGGGCGGTTCCTGGGACGATGACCCGGAGAAGCTCCGCAGCTCGGCCCGGCGCGCGTCCGACCGCTCTTGGAAAGTGCAGGATCCACAACTGCCCAAGAGCATTTGGTACCACACCGACGCGCAATTCCTCGGCTTCCGCGTGATCCGGCCATTGAAAGTTCCAACGCCGGAAGAGCTATCTAAATATTGGACAAGCGGCGTCGAAAAGGACTAACCTTGCCTATCCCAGGTGAAAGAAATTGGGGTGAGAGTCCTCTCTTCACCGAACGGCGGACAGGCGCAGTGCCGGTGGTCCTCAGCCGATTGTTCCTCCCGGCTGAGGCGAGCTTGGCCCGCGCCGTAACGATCCTCTCGCAGATTGAATACCCGCCGAACGCAGAAACGTCAGACTAGTGCTGACATTCAACGCAGGAACAAATCATGAACGACACAATAAGACCTAACACGCCGGGAGAACTCAATCGCCGGAGTTTTTTGAAGACAACCTCAACCGTCGTGGGCGGCACGCTGTTGGGCAGCCTGCCCATCGAACGCGGCGCCCATGCGGCGGCCGACGACACCGTCAAAGTGGCATTGATCGGGTGCGGAGGCCGAGGCTCCGGCGCCGCGGACCAGGCGCTATCGACCAAAGGCAGCGTTCGGCTGGTGGCGATGGCCGACGCGTTTAAAGATCGTCTGCAAGGAAGCCTGAGAAATT
Organism: Verrucomicrobiota bacterium; assembly: GCA_016209525.1. Classification (GTDB taxonomy): domain Bacteria; phylum Verrucomicrobiota; class Verrucomicrobiia; order Limisphaerales; family SIBE01; genus VHCZ01. The sequence goes on along the minus strand of JACQWK010000694.1, from coordinate 2,707 downwards.
TGCAGAAGCAGCACAAAGAACGGGTGGATGTGGTTGATGACCGTCAGTTCGTCGGCCTCGACGCCTATAAGCAGGCCATTGCCCTGGCCGACGTGGTAATTCTCGCAACGCCGCCTGGTTTCCGCCCGATCCATTTCGAAGAGGCGATCCGCCAAGGCAAACACGTCTTCATGGAAAAACCCGTCGCGGTCGATGGCCCTGGAGTGCGCAGAGTATTGGCGGCCGCCGAAGAGGCAAAAAAGAAGAATCTCAAAGTCGGAGTCGGCCTGCAAAGGCATCATCAAGCGGGCTACATCGAAACGGTCAAACGTCTGCACGACGGCGCGATTGGCGATATCACCAGCATGCGCGTGTATTGGAACGGCGATGGAGTGTGGGTGCGCCCCCGGAAAGCGGGTCAGACGGAAATGGAGTATCAAGTGGACAACTGGTATTACTTCACCTGGCTCAGCGGCGACCACATCTGCGAGCAGCACATCCACAACCTCGACGTCGCCAATTGGGTCAAGAACGGCTACCCCGTGCGCTGCCATGGCATGGGCGGACGCCAGGTCCGGACGGGCAAGGAGTACGGCGAAATCTACGATCACCACGCGGTGGAGTACGAGTACGCGGACGGTTCGCGCGTGTTCAGCCAATGCCGCCACATTCGCGGCTGTTGGAGCAGCGTCTCGGAATACGCCGTGGGCACGAAAGGCACGTGCGACGTCGGCGCCTATACGATCCGAGGTCAAAACCCGTGGCGCTTCGGTTCGGGAGGAAAAAATCCTTACCAGCAGGAACACGACGACTTTTTCGATGCGATCCGCAATAACAAGCCCTTTAACGAAGCCGAGAACGGCGCAAAGAGCAGTCTCACCGCGATCATCGGCCGCATGGCCACTTACTCGGGGAAGGTGATCGAGTGGGACAAAGCCCTCAACTCGCAAGTCGATCTCATGCCCAAAATCTTTGCTTGGGATGCTCCGGCCCCGGTCCAGCCCAACGCCGACGGGTATTATCCAGTGCCGGTTCCCGGAAGCCCGGACTGGGTCAAAAAGATTATCTAGTTCCGAGACCGAGTCGGCTTTACAAAGGCCCGCAGCTCTTGGCGGCGAATTATGGACGTCGCTCCTTAATCGCCGCCATAATCTCCGCCATCACTTCCGCCCTCGGCTTCGCGCCGACGTTGCCTTTGCCGTGCAGGCGGACGCTGACGTTGCTGGCTTGCATGTCGCGCGGGCCGATCACGAGCATCGTGTGGACCTTCGCTTGCTCGGCGTTGGCGATCTTGGCCTTGATCGGGTCGGTGCCAAAATCACCAGACGCGCGAACCATGTTGGCGCGCAGTTCGGCGACTATGGATTGGGCGTAGTCCACGAGCGGGGGGTCATCGCCGATGGTCAGAACGCGGACCTGTTCGGGCGCGAGCCAGAGGGGGAAGTTGCCGGCGTAATGTTCAATGAGGAAGCCGATGAAACGCTCGTGCGTGCCGAGCGGCGCGCGGTGGATGCAAAGCGGCGTCTTGTCGGTGTTGTCGCGGTCGCGATAGACCAGGCCAAAACGCTTGGGCACGGCGAAATCGACCTGGTTGGTGGCAATGGTGAATTCGCGGCCAATGGCGCTCCAGACTTGCACGTCGATCTTCGGGCCATAGAACGCGGCCTCGTTTGGCACCTCGACGTAATTGATGCCGCTGCTTTTGATGACCTCGCGGACCATGTTCTCGGTCTGAATCCAGAGCTCCGGTTCGTTGACGTATTTTTCGCCGAGCCGTTTCGGGTCGTGCGTGCTAAAGCGCATCAAGTATTTCTCTTGGTTAGGGAGCTTGAAGTCATCCGACGCGCGGTCTATACCCAAGGCGCGCCGCAATCTGGTCTTCTGACCCGAAACACGTGAGCGCAGGCGATGCTGCATCCCAATCGAGTCGCTTCAATCCGGCAACGGATGCCGCCACGTAAGGGAATCGAAGATCGTAAATGCGGTAGATCGTTTCAAAGAACGGCATTATCCCGAGGGGACTGTCGCCAAGCGGGAAAGAAGAGAACAACGTGCCCGCAGTCTTTGGCGAAGATTCAACGAGCGCAAGTGCCACGGCTTCGTAACGTGTGTAGTCATCGCGAACCAGACGACGTCCTGCAAGTCCGAGCAGAACATCGTGGTAACGTCGGATTGATTGAACGACTTCACCATCCGCAGCCACGGCTATGTCATTCGGCGAAAGGTTGGCAGTCCCTGCTCGATGCGCTTTCAGGACGTGCAGGAATGCGTACACAAGCCCAGGATACATGATGTGGAGGTTGGTGGAGTCGCCGATCGCTTCCTCCATTCGGTTCGTAAGATTCCGAAACGCTCCACCAGTACCTTTGACCGAGACTGCAATAACCGGCCCGACGCTGGGTTTCGTAACAACGACATCAATATCCTTGGTCTTCAGTCCTCCAAGCACGGTTTGCTCATTTTCACGTTCGACACTCGCGTCAAACACGAGTCGTTGACGTCCGCCACCTCCCTCAACGACGAGCGGCGGATGCGGCGTGATTTCGTCCGGATGGAATCCACCTTCGATGACCAACCGGATAGCGATGTGCTGATGAAGGGGCTTAATGTGGCGCTGGCCCTGAGTTTCGAGGACATTGATGAATCGCGCCAGAGCCGATTCGAGACGCAGGTATCGCGGCAGTCGAGACTCAGGCATAGTGCCTCCAACGCCGTGCCTGGATAATGG
>JACQWK010000681.1 GCA_016209525.1 Verrucomicrobiota bacterium | reverse complement strand
GCCGTGCAGGCGCGGAACCCATTAGAATGGGACTGGTGACCCGCTCACCGAAACGCGGCGTTGTTCCTCCGCTGCACGCGGCGGGGACAGCGCCGGCGCGCCGTCCCCACCTTCAAAATGCGCTCTCAACGAAACTGGATCCACGCGACCACGGGAAAATGGTCGCTCGGGAATTGGCCGTCCTTTTGGAAGGTGATGACTTCCGTCGCCGCCGCGACAACCGGTCCGCGTGCCAAGATCCAATCGATCCGGTCTCCGCCTGGCTTGGGCTCATTGAAGTTATGGAAGGTGTTGACGTTTTCGCCTCGACGCGCGGCCGCCGCATTCCAAATGTCGAAAAGGCCCTGCTCCCGCACCAAAATGTCATAGGCTTTGTTCTTCCCGGCGGCGGCATTGAAATCGCCGACGAGGAGGACAGGCAAGGAGGCGTCCAAAGCGCTGATCCTATCCCGGATGAGGGCCGCGCCTTTCTCGCGCGCGATTTGAATCTGGTGGTCCAAGTGCGTGTTAAGAAAGTAGAACCGCTTTTGAGTTTGGCGATCCAAGAATTTCACCCAGGTCACCATCCGGCGGTTCGAATTGCCCCAAGTGCTTGATCCGATGACGTTGGGGGTGTCGGACAGCCAAAAGTGATCGTATTCGAGCGGTTCGAAGCGCTCCTTCCGATAGAATACCGCCATGAACTCGCCGCGGCTCCCTCCGTCCCGACCTAGGCCGATCCATTCATAGAGCGGCAAGTCCTGCGCGATGTCCTTGAGCTGTTGATAGAGCCCTTCTTGCGTCCCGATCAAATCAGGGTTTGCGCCTTGAATGCATTCGCGCATCACGGGCCGGCGTTGCGGCCACGCATTGGGCGGCTTCGGGCTCGCGAACCGCAAGTTGAAGGTCATCACGCAGAGCGTTCCGGCCGGCTGGGGAGCGGCCGCGTTGACAGTTGGAAACCAAGCCAAACCTGCGAGGAGCGTTATCAATATGGTTCGCATGGTTTAATTACTGCCAAGAACGGAGGAATTCGTCCAGCCCGATGCCTAGAGCCTGAAAAAACGCCTTGTTCCAGAGGACGCAAACCGTTATGTGTCCCCATAAAGCGTTGCCCCGCATGAAGACTTTGGTCTGCATTTCCAATTATGGGGATGCACAATTGCTTTATCTCCACCAACTGCTGATTGCGTATGACAGCATGCCGGGCTTCACGGTTGACGTGGTGCTGCACACGACGACGAAAGTGGAGCTTAACCGTTATTCCTTTCGGGCGAGACAAACCCTTTGCGATCCGTCGGTCGGTGTGGATTTGGCGCTTCTCCATCGCCACGTGATGATGGACGCCCAGGACGAGTACGACTTATTCATCTACACGGAGAATGACACTCTCATCACCGAGCGAAACCTTTCGGCCTGGCGCGCGGCCACCGAACTCCTCCCAGATCCCTACGTCGTCGGCTTCATTCGCTACGAGCACAGCCAGAAGCAGCCGGGTGATTCGGAACTCTATCTGCCGGACGCGCACCCCTCTGGCGGGAAGGTGTGCAAGGGGCAAGTGGTGGTCAACGGCATCCGTTGCGCGAGACTCAGAAATTCACATCAAGGCTGCTTCGTCCTCACCCGCCATCAACTGAAACGGGCGATTCGAAGCCCCTTTTTTTCCTATTACAATCGTTCCGACCCTCTCAACCGCGAAGTGGGCGCAACATTTGTGTTCATCGGATGCGGCTTGGAAAAAGTCATCCCGATCGATCGGATTGACGACTTGATGATCCACCATTTGTCGGACAAGTACGTGAATTTGGATGAACCGCCGTGGAACCAGTCGCCTCCTTACACGCTCTCTGAATTGAAAGCGTTTTTCGCGAACTCGAAATTGGAATAGGCGGAGTCTGCAAAGCCTTCGTGCTCCCAAGCCCCATGGTCAACGAAGCCGTGACGCGGGCGCATGGCAGAATTCTTCGCAGCGCAGCGTTCCGACCTCGCTTCACGAGAATCGTTCCAGCACACTCAAGATTTCTTCGGCAGTTGAGGCCGAACGCAACTCAGCGATGGCGTCGATCTGCGTGGCCAAGCGCGTGAGAGCGGCCAGTACGCGGCGGTACTCAGCCGAACTGCCGGTGGACTCCACGGCCAAGCAGATGAACTGAACCGGCGTGAGCCTTTGGGCGCGCCAAGGCAGAGGTTGACGCACTCGGCCGAAGGCAAAACAGGTTCGCGCCACAGGCGTCGAGCGCAACTGGGCGACCAACATGCCGCAGTCCAAAGTCGTATTGGTGAGCAATTCGCGACAAAGCGCCGCCGGTGTCAAAAAGAAACTCTCCGGCAACGCCGCGTGCCGATGCAAGAGGCCGTTTAGCTCCCGCGCGACGCCGGCCGGCGTTTGCTCGCAAAGTTCGGGCACCACGAGATCCGGACTCGTGAATCGCGCCAATGAAACCGAAGTCTTTTCAATCGTGTTCATGTCAGGCGACGAAGGGTGTTTTGGAGAAGATGCTTCATGAGCCAGTCTATCGCATGAGCGATGCCAAATTCTCCAGGCGCTTTGTAACTTCTTCCAGGCGAGAAGGTCCTCGATCGCGCCGCGCGTCCTTCACCGATCCCAAAGCCGATCGACCCGTTTCACGTGCAGAATTTGCATTTCCGTTGCGTGACTGTGCAACCATCGGTGGCGCCATCCGCCCTCGATTGCACGATGACAGGCAGGGTTAGTGCAGAAATTGCGCAAACGCTTCGTTTCTGTCTTCGTCGGCGAGCGGGCGGCATCGCGGCGTGAATTGCCAATGTCCTCATAAAAAAGCCCTTGGGAGCATAGCCCTCCGGTCGGCACGTCCCATGCGAACGCGTCCGCTCGGTTGCGCGGTGTGCGCGCAACCACAGAACTGAAACAAAACAGTGATCTTAAAAGGTTAAACCATATGAGCAATCAAGGTACACCCGCAGCACCGACTGCGACCAATCCAGCAACCTCTCCTCCAAGCCCGCAGCCAGCGGCACAACCGCGGCCCGCGACAGCGCCGGTTCAGCCTGCCGCCAGTCCAAATGTGATTCCGCAGCCGAAGCCCGCGGCTCCGCAGAGTGGTCCGTTCCCAGGCGGCGCCGGACCCAAAGTCTCTCCTTCTCGCGGCGCGCGGAAACGTTGACCGTCCCATTTCCCAGGAGAAACTAATCTCCAGAATTGGGATGACTGCCAATTGACAATCCGCCGCTTCACAGCGCCAGACCGCCGCCAGCGGCATCTGGCGCTCTCCCGTCAAGCAACACGGAAGGATTATGCCTCACTCATCGGCACAGGCGGCGCGATCACACACGGATTCCAAGTCGAGAACTGTTGTAGAACGCCGTGCAGACGCGTTGGCTGAGATCATCGGGATGCAAGGCTTCTTCAACGGCTTGAGCCTTCAACACCTCCACACGCTCGCGGACTGCGCGATGGAAATCCAGTTCCCCCAGGGAGCTTTGATCTTCCGCGAAGGCGACCTCGCAAACCGATTTTACCTTCTGCTCAGCGGCGAGGTCGTTTTGGAAGCGTCGATTGAGAAAGATGAAACGGTCCCCCTCCAAATCCTTGGACCGGGAGAACTGCTGGGATGGTCGTGGCTCTTCTCGCAGTATATTTGGCACCTGCACGCCCGCGCCATCGAACCGAGCCGCGCGATCTTCTTTTACGGGACCCGCCTGCGTGAACTGTGCGAGAACGATCACGATTTGGGCTACGAAATGTTCAAGCGCATCTCCCAGGTGATGATGCAAAGGCTTCAAAGCACCCGGAGATTGTTGCTGGAGGGCCACAAAGCCGCCGTCTGCCGAGCTTCTGATTGGGAGCCGGGAGCGCGCTGAGCATGAAAACAAAAAGTCAGGGGCCCCGTTGGTCATTTCACGCATGTCAATGCTTCTAGACCTGATCGCCGAGCAACCCTTCTTCAAGGGTCTCGTGGCTGAGCACATTCAAGTCCCGGCTCCGCTCAGCTTGCCATGAACAAGGACCTCGATCTGGTGCTGCGCCTGGAGGGATTGGTTTTGCTCCGCCGAGGTCTGGCCTGCATGGGGCCGTATGTGGAAAGAGCGGCTCTCGATTTCCTCGAGGAACAAATAGACAGGCTGCGCCGGTCTGTGTCGGGTGACCTGCTTTCTCAATACGACAGGCTGGCGCGGAAGTACACCAACACGATCGTCCCTGTCTCCGAAAACACGTGCCAGGGGTGCGATCGAAGAATCCCCCCGCGTCTGGCCCGCCTGCTCGAATCCACGACACAGACTTTCCAATGCCCGCACTGCGGCCGGTTTCTATTCGCCAAACACCATGCGCCCGCCTACGTGCCTCTGACCTAACGCAATTTGAGGAGGCGTATCAAACGCAGAGCGGCTTCAAGCGGCGCGGCGGCTGGATTTCGCTTTGAGCTTTGATGCCCCAGGTTTGTGGACCAGAGCCGTGACTTCCGCTTCGTCCTCCTCGCTGAGGCGCAGGTAACGCCCGCAGTTATTGCACTTCTGGAGTTGCTGGCGCTGACGCAGGACTTGGAGGTCGCCGATGGCCACCCCCATGTGACAGGCCATACAGACTCCGTGGCGAACCTCTCCTACGCTCCTTTTGCCCCTGGCCCGCAGCCGGTCGTGATGCAGAAGGACGCCGACTGGGATATTTGACCGCAGCGACTCGATGAGGGCCCACGCGTCGCTGGCATCTTCACCGCCGGACCGCAAGTCCGCCAGTTGGTCCTCCAGCCGGTTGAGTTCAACCAGCCGGCTCATGTTGTCTTCGAAGTAAGAAAAGTGAGAAGTCATGAAGCGCCTTACTGCAGGCTGAATGCCAAAGCCGAATTCCACGATGCAACATCTTCCGGTGTCATCGGTTCAACATTGTGACGCCGCGCCCGGCTCATTGTCGAATCTTATCCGCTGTCGGACTTGTGCAGAATTTGCATTGCGATTCTCCCTTCCGTGCACGGCCATGCGCCGGTCAATTTCATCTCCGCGTGGGCGGCTTGTTGCACAAGAAGAAGAACTGCGCGTGCAGAAACTGCTCAAAAGATTTGTGCGTGGCGCGGCAGAATCATCCGACGCCGGGAATGGAGATGTCTAAGGTGCTCTTGACAAGATTGTTGAGAATTGATGCGACATCCCGGCACGCGCTATGCGAGAACGAAGTCTTAATTGAGACGCAGCGAGTGCGGTGCTCGCCGCACGGCCGGCTTTGCAGGGGGGGGTAGTATAGGCCGGTTTTATGCGCGCAGGCGCTGGTTGAGCCTGGCGGCCAGCCAGCGCCGATTCTCCCGCTCCGTCGGCGTCACCGGAATGCTGAGAGGGAGGAAAGATACGATTCGGGCAACTGTATGGTCGCTTCCAAGGGATTCCCCATCCCGTGTTTCCTAAGATACGTTGCCCGAATCCTTCCTCCATAACCAAGAGAATGAAATGATGAACGAATCAAAAACGACCGTGACAACACCCTTGAAACCAGGGTTGGCCACCGGATCACAATCGCCAGCCTTGCCGCCGAATGCGGCCCCCCATCGTGTGGAAACCAAACCACGGGGCCGGGACGTTTGGCCCGGCCTCGCCATGACTCTGCCACCATGAAAAACAAACACCGTTTCGCCGGAGTCTTCTTGTGGGTGCTCTTGGTTGGCTGCACGACGGTCAGGATCCCACCGGAACAAACCGCTTGGGCAGATTCCGTGCGACAACAGATTGCCCAGGCCACCGAGACTCGTTACGTCTATATCCCGGTCGCCGACCAGCAGCAAAGGGACATCGTGGAGGACTTGGCCTCCAGGCAAGGCAAACAGACGCAGCGCATCAAGAAGGACGGCCAGATGATGGAGTGCGTCTTTCTGTTCAGCCGATTTGAACTCCCCTGGCCGAACTTAGATCCTTTTTCCAGTGAGCGACCAAGATGAGACTAATTGTTGCCAAAGTGCTTCTTGGAATACACCCCACCCGTCCTTCAGACACCCTCTCCCCCTCGTATGGGGAGAGGGGCGGGGTGAGGGGTGTTCGTCTCATTCGAACAGCGACTTGAACTTGAGTGCTTAAAATGAAACCGATGCTTGACCTCTTAATCGAGTTGCGGCGCGCAGAAGGCACGGAGCAGGCTGTACGCAAGGGCCACCTGACGCCCAGAGAAGCTGAAGCAGTTCAAATCCGCCTGCGGTTGCTGCGAGACACAATTCCCCGACCGGTGCTGGCCCAATACGCAGCCCTCAAGGTGAGCGCGCCCGATTTGTTGGACTGCCCGGCAATCCTGGCGATGGCGACGTTGGTGGCCGCTTATCGCGGGTTATCTCCGCGGAAGCGGAAAAAGCTGAATTCTTTCTTCGACTTGGCCGGATGCCGAATTCCAGAAAGCACTCGCTCTAAAGCGTTGCGACGTGCGCTCGTGGGATGGCACCGACGATGAGATGTTCGTCGCGAGGACGGCTCAATGTTCGTATGTGCATCTTTGTCTTGAACCTTAATCCGGCAGTTGGATGGCCGAAAAAAACGAAAATGCCGAAAGAAAGGAAGTTCTGAGGCGGTCGCCATTCACCCGGCAGGTGAGTGGCCGCGTTTGCATAAAGCCCTCGAATTCTTTCGCTCCTTTCGTTTCTTTCGGCTGAACTGCTGTTTCTGGGTTGAACGGTTCTAGAGTCCCATGACCGATCTTAGTTCCTTAGCCAAAGACCTGACGAAAGAAAGGCCTCGCAGTCCGCGCGAGATGCTGGGCGGCTACGTGATTGCCGCGCGTCAATACCGATGTGTCGCTGTACCGCACTTCGCAAGCGCACAGGCTCGGTATGAGAGAGGGCTGCGAATCCACTCTTGATCCTATTTCTTGTTTGTCGGTTCGGGTTCGCCTGCTGCTGGCACGACCGACCACTTACCGCAGCCACCCCTTCAGACGGGAGCATCTGTTTCTTTGGTGATGCGCGGCAGTCGCACCCCGTTGAGCGCGTCCTGCATTTGTTCCGGTTGCGTCGCGCGCCTCAACGACTTGAACGCGAACTCGTCCTGAATCAGGCTCGAAAGACCGGACAGCATGGACAAATAAGTGGCAGCCTCGGTCAGCGGAACGGCGATGAGGAAGACTACCGTGGCAACGGGCCGTCCATTACGGCCCCAGGGAATGCCGGAAGAGGACAACCCTACGGCGAAGGAGAGCCTGTTCACCGCTCCGCCGCGGAGGTGTGGAACGGCTACGCTCTGGGCGACAAACGTGGGTGCCTCCGACTCGCGTTTCAACAATGCCTCGAGGAATAACGACGCGCTTCGAATTCGCGCGGCCGCCTCCAATCGCAGAGCCAATTCCCGGATGGCCCCGTCAGGTCGGCGGCTCAACAGGCGCGGAATGAGCAGCTTGGGCTCAGTGAACTGGCCAAGGTGCATAGGTCGTGAATACTTGGGCGAAAAGGCCATTCGCCTTCGCCATGACCGCAGGTTAAGCAGCGTGAATGCCGGGATGGATCAGAGGTGTGCAACCTCCCGGAGCGGAAAACTTTCGAACCGGCTCGCTCCGGAAAAGTCTTGGATGCTCAGGGCGGGCGGACGCGTCCCGTGCAACTTTTGCTCCCGCGCGGTTCATTGTGTGCAAGGCCACCGACCCATCGGTCACACTTCGGTTAGCGTTTCGCCTGCCAGCACCTTTGTGCACAGGAGCCAATCGTGGAGTGCAAGTAATGCACAGAATGAGCGCCGCGGCGAGGTTCCAGGCTTTCGGCTTCCAAGGCCGGCAGCGCGTTAATCGTTCATGCCCAATCAGGCTTGCTTTCGGAGCCCGGGCGTGGCACACCACTTGCATCTAGGAAGCGTTATGCAGGCAGTCATCGAGAATCTGCTCAAGCTGCAAGACACCGAGCTGCAGACGAGAAGAAAAGTTCCGGATCGAGACGCGATCGTCGCCGAGCTTCGCGGCAAGATTCCGGAACCGATCTTGGCCCACTACGACCGGTTGCGGGCGCGCGACAAGAAAGGGGTCGCCCTGTTGCGGCACAACGTTTGTACGGAATGTCACATGCAAGTCCCAATCGGCGTGGTCCTGACGCTGATGCAAGGCAAAGACATTCAACTCTGCTCGAATTGCGGACGCTACCTGTATCTTCCGAAAGAAGAATCACCCTCCGCCGAGCCTCCGCCTGTCCCACCAAAACCCAAGCGCAAGAAAAGAAATCTGACTGAAACCGCCGATGTCCAGTAGCCCAGTTATCGAAGCGGCTTCGGTAGCAGACTTCACCAGCGAGGCCCTGATTGTTCCCAAACTCAGTGAGCGCGATGCCGCCGGAGTGATTCAGGAACTCAGCCGTTTGTTACAGCAGGAAGCTCGCGTTCCGGATTCGCTGCCGTTCTACCACGCCGCGCTCAATCGTGAATTTCTCGTCAGTACCGCCATGGATTACGGAATGGCTTTTCCCCATGCCCGGCTGCCGGGCTTGAAACAACTTTCATTCGCCTTGGGCCGGAGCGCGAACCCGATTGTCTGGGGATCCCAAGCGACGGTTTCAATCAGGCTGGTCATTCTGACGGCGGTGCCCGCCACGGATGCGACCACTTACCTGTCGTTGATTTCGGCGCTGGCCCGGCTGGCGAAAGACGCTCATCGGCTCCAAGAACTTCACGCCGTCCAAGACGCTGCCGCCCTCTTCGCAATTCTTAGGCAAATCGCAATCCGCCGTGCCTAATGGATTCGTTGGGACGGCGCTTCAAGAAATGGTCACTTTCCCCCGTATGAAATTGGAACTTCAGTTCCATCCCCGCCTGTTCGAGGTCTTCAAAGGTTACAACCGGGACGATCTTGTCAAAGATCTCATTGCCGGCCTCACGGTTGGCATCGTTGCATTGCCGCTGGCCATGGCCTTCGCCATTGCGTCCGGTCCTGGCATCCCGCCGCAAGCAGGGATTTTCACGGCCGTGATTGCCGGGTTTTTGATCTTGGCTTTGGGCGGCACCGGGGTCTGCATCGGCGGTCCGACCGGCGCTTTCGTCGCCATCCTTTACGGCATCTACACTCAATACGGCCCCAGCAACCTCGCCCTCTGCACGATCATCGCCGGGGCGCTTTTGCTGCTCATGGGATTCTGCCGCTTGGGCGCGATGATCAAGTACATCCCGTACACGGTCACGATGGGATTCACGTCCGGCATCGCCGTACTGATCTTCAGCACACAGATCAAGGATTCTTTCGAGTTGGGCGTGGACACGGTGCCGTCGGAGTTTATCCTGCCCGACCGCGACGAGCTGATCCATACCGTTCGGCGAATCAGCGCCGACTTGCCCAAACCCTGTGAGGTCGAAATCGCCCGTGGATAGAGCCTCGCTACCATCAACGGCTGCCTCCGCAGTTCACCCGCGCAAGCCCGGAGAGGTCCGGCGATGACCATTGGAGCGATGCTTGCGGCGGCGGCCTGCGCCATGGTTCTCAGTCTGGCGGG
>JACQWK010000680.1 GCA_016209525.1 Verrucomicrobiota bacterium | reverse complement strand
GACCGTTGGATGAACGACAGGTAGGCGTTTGTAGTCCCGGCTTTAGCCGGTTCGGGCCGCCTAAAGGCGGGACTACAAACCTTCGGCGTGTAGTCCATCCCACGGTCTCCTCTGTAACCCTGCTTGTGCCGTCCGACGGGTCCTTCCCCTCACCCCGGCCCTCCACTTCGTGGAGGAGAGGGAGTTACGCCGTCGGTGATTCGGTGGCAGTGTCGAGCTGCGCCCGATCGGGACTCGTGAGGCTGAATCCACCGGCCCCGATCCTGATTCCTTCGATTTGCTGCGAAAGCATCAAGAAGAAGCAGGCTGGAAGCCTCCCCTACGTTGGGGACATCGACTTTTAAGACACTCTCTCAACGCTGGATTCGGGCTGAGCCGCCTTTGGCGAAGGCGCGGACTTGTTCGACGGTCGCCATGGTCGTGTCGCCGGGGAAAGTGGTCAGCAGCGCGCCGTGAGCCCAACCAAGTTTCACCGCCTCCTCGGCAGACTCGCCGCTCAGGAGACCGAAGAAAAAGCCGGCCGCAAAGCCGTCTCCGCCGCCGACGCGGTCGAGCACGTCGAGTTCGCAGGTGGGCGCGACATGGGTTTTGCCGTTGATCCAGGCGACGGCGCTCCAACTGTGCCGGTTGGTCGAGTGGACCTCGCGCAGTGTCGTCGCCACAATTTTCACTTGCGGATGCTTCTTGACCACCCAATCGATCATGCCGATGAAAGCGCTCGGGTCCAACTTAGACTTCGATTCGACTTTGGGACCTTTAATGCCCAACCCCATTTGCAGGTCCTCTTCGTTCCCAACCAACACATCGACGTTCTTGACGATTCGATCCAACACTTCCACCGCGCGTTCGTGTCCGCCGGAGATGTTCCAAAGCTTCGCGCGGTAATTCAGATCGAACGAGAGGATGGCCCCGGCGGCTTTGGCGGCTTGCATGCCCTCGATGATCACTTCCGCCGTGGCGGGTGAAAGCGCCGCGAAGATCCCGCCGCTGTGGAACCAGCGCACGCCGCCCGCCAGGATGCTTTTCCAGTCAAAATCGCCCGGCTTCAATTGCGCCGCCGCCTCATTGCACCGGTTATAGAACACGACCGGCGCGCGCACGCCTTGGCCGCGGTCGCTGTAAACCGTGGCCATGTTCGGTCCGTGAACCCCGTCGTGCTTGAAATGCTTGTAGAACGGCCTGACCCCCACGGCGCGCACCCGCTCGGCGATCAGGTCGCCAATCGGATAATCCGCCATCGCTGTCACAACGCCGGTGCGCATGCGGAAGCAGTCGGCCAGATTGGCGGCTACATTGAATTCGCCCCCGCTGACGTGGATCTGGCATTCCGTCGCCTTGCGGAACGGGATGATTCCGGGATCCAAGCGGTGCACCAAGGCGCCGAGGGACAGGAAGTCCAACGCGCCGTCCTGTCGGATGTTCAAGCCATGTTGCATGTGGGCCTGAGAATGTTTTCCCAAAGGCCAAAGTCAAATCGAAAGACGCCGCCTGTCAGATGTCGATATGTGGCCCAATCCGCCCCAACTTTCAACCTCTCCTCGGTCTCGCCCGAACTTCCGCGTTTTCGATTACGAGGACGTGGCACAAGAGAACCAGGACGGCTTATTGACGGGACCGTTGGATGAACGACAGGTCGGCGTTTGTAGTCCCGGCTTTAGCCGGTCCGGGCCGTCTAAAGGCGGGACTACAAAACTTTTCCGTGTAGTCCATCTCACAGTCTCCTCCGTAAAATGTTGAAATTGCGGTACGATCGCGAAATGAAATCGAATCGATTGCGGGGGATGCTTTCTTTTCGGATTTCGGCATTCGGGCATTCCTTGGACATTCGAGCTTCGTCCTTCGTCATTTCTCAAGGACGCCATTTACTTCGAACCGCCAAGAACCGCCCCGGTCCTGTTCCCTTCGGACGTCAGCCGTGTTTATTCTACACTAATTCCCGGATCGGTTCGATGCCCGAATCCACAAGGTATTGCGGCCGTCCTTGAATGTCTTGCACCGTCGCGGTGCGGACATCAATGCCTAGCCCGTGATAGAGGGTCGCGAAAACTTCCTGGAATTTCACCGGGCGCTCGACAATTTCCCCGCCGATGCGGTCCGTCGCGCCGATCACTTGGCCGGTGCGGAGGCCGCCGCCCGCGAGCAAGGCGAAATTGACCTGCGGCCAATGGTCGCGGCTCTTCATCTTGTTGATCCGCGGCGTCCGGCCAAATTCGCCCCAGACGACCACGGACACGTCTTTATCGAGACCGCGTTCGTGGAGGTCTGTTACAAGGGCGGAGAGGCCTTGATCCAGGAGCGGAAATTCTTCCCTGGATTTGGGGAAGTTCATGCCGTCCGCGCCGTGCCAATCCCAACGGCTATAGTTGAGAGAAACCACGCGGACACCCGCCTCAACCAACCGGCGGGCCACGAGGAAATTTCGGATCATTTTCGGAGCGCCGTCGCGTTCGTAACGTGGGTCATTCTGGCCGTAGCGTTCGAGAATCTTGGGGTCTTCCTTGGCCAAGTCCAAGGCATCGACCAGTCCCGTGCCCGAAAGAATCTCCATGGCCTGTTGATTGAAATGGTCGAGGCCTTCCATGACCCTGCTGGTGTCGGCATCCCGGCGAAAGCGGTCGAAGGCGCTTCGCAATTGATCGCGGTCCCGCAGACGATCCAGAGTGATGCCTTGGAGGACCATGTTTTGGGCTTTGGCATTCGGGTCTTTCGCGACAAGATTGATCGGGGCGTGAACGGGACCGATGAAACCGCCGGTGCCCGGCTCTCCCCAGGTGCGGTTTCCCGTGGGATACATGAGCGCGACGTTGACCGGAACACCTGGATTTGCGCCTTGGAGTTTCGAGACCCAAGCGCCGATCATGGGCCAACCGCCCTGCGGCGCCCGTTCCCGCCGCTTGTGCCCGGTCATGCACTGGTAGCAATCGTGATCGCCGTCCGAATCCGCGATCGACCGGATCAGCGCGAACTTGTCCATCATTTTCGCGAGCCGTGGAAAATGTTCGCAAACCTCAATGCCGGGGACATTGGTCTTGATGGGGCTGAATTCACCTCGATATTCGGAGGGGGCGTCGGGCTTCAGATCGAACATGTCGATGTGCGGGGGGGCCGCCTGGCAGATAGATGTTGATGATGGCTTTGTTGAACCGCCCGGAGCCGGCGCGGGCTTCGAGAGAAAGCAATTGGGCCAGGGAGAGTCCGCCGGCGGCCATGCCCCCAATCTTGAGAAAATGCCGGCGCGACATACCGTCGCAGTGGTTCCGCTGTTGGTCGGATTGTCCAAGAATCGTCAGCATATAGGGAGGCCTTTCGTTGGCTCTGGCTACTCGATGACCGTGAAGATACGCGACGGCGGCAGGGAATCCAAGCGCAGATTTGGGTTGAATTTACTGTTGAGAACGCCCGCTTTTCGTGTAGGTAAGCGACTGCTGATTATGCAGAGAACATTGGTGAAAGACGCGCTCCACAGCAGGACCGAACGTGAATCGCTTCTGGTTCAAGGCTGGGTTCGGACGCGTCGGGATTCAAAAGGATTCTCGTTCGTGGAGCTTAACGACGGCTCTTGTCTGGCCAATCTTCAAGTTGTCGTGGACGCCGGCGCCTCCGGCGCTGAGCAGCTCGCGGATTTCACAACCGGCGCCTCGGCGGTCGTCGAAGGCAAGCTCGTCCCGTCACCGGCTTCGGGACAAAAGTGGGAACTGCACGCGACGCGGCTGGAGTTGGTGGGAAGAGCCGACGCGAGCTATCCGCTCCAAAAGAAAGGGCACTCGCTGGAGTTTTTGCGCACCATTGCGCACCTGCGGCCGCGGTCGAATCTGTTCGGAGCCATCTTCCGCACGCGCAGCCGGCTGGCCTTCACTGTCCATCAGTTCTTTCAACAACGCGATTTCGTCTATCTCCACACGCCGATCATCACGGCCAGTGATTGCGAGGGAGCGGGTGAAATGTTCCGCGTCACGACGCTCCCTGGGAAATCCGAGGACAAACCGGAGGCGGACTTCTTCGGCCGTCCGACCTATCTCACGGTCAGCGGACAACTGGAGGCCGAAGCATTCGCCTGCGCTTTATCGAATGTCTATACCTTTGGTCCCACCTTCCGCGCCGAGAACTCGAACACGGCCCGACACGCGGCCGAGTTTTGGATGATTGAGCCCGAGATGGCTTTCTGCGATTTGGCAGGCGACATGGCGTTGGGCGAGGAGTTCATCAAGGCGATGGCGCGCTTCATTCTCGAGCAATGCTCCGAAGACCTGGCGCTGTTTGCGAAGTTCGTGGAGAAAGGCGTGATCGAACGGCTCAAGTTCGTTGCGGATCGGCCGTTTGTCCGCGTCCCTTATGCCGAGGCGGTGGCGATTCTTCAGCAGTGCGGCAAGCAGTTCGAGTTACCAGTGGGCTACGGCCTAAACCTGCAATCGGCGCACGAGCGCTTTCTGACCGAGGAACATTTCAAGGCCCCGGTGACCGTGTTCAACTATCCGCGCGAAATCAAACCCTTCTACATGCGACTCAATGATGACGGGATGACCGTGGCGGCCATGGATGTGCTGGTGCCGGGCGTGGGCGAAGTCATCGGCGGCGCGCAACGCGAGGAACGGCTCGAGCAATTGCGGGAGAACCTCAAATACCGCCACCTCAAGCCAGAGGACTATCAGTGGTATTTGGATTTGAGGCGTTATGGAACCGTGCCGCACGCCGGGTTCGGCGTGGGCTTCGAGCGACTGCTGATGTTTTTGACGGGCGTGGCGAACATTCGCGACGTGATTCCATCTCCTCGGACGCCAGGGAATGCCGCGTTCTAACAGCGAAACGTCCGCTTCAGATAGTCCAGACTCTTCGTGGCAATCACCTCGGGTCCGTCGTCATAGTTAAACACCTCGACCGAGACGTATCCGTTGTAGCCTACCTCCTTGAGCGCCGCGGCAATGGGCTTGAAATCCACATCCCCGAATCCCGGCCCCTTCAGGTTCTTATCGTTGGCGTGAAAGTAGGCAAAATTGGGCCACGACTCGCGGATGATTTGCGGAATCGGCTTTGCCTCCGAGCACATCGCTTTCACGTCCAGGATGATCTTGAAGTGCGGCGTATGGAGTTGCTGCACGAAACGAATGGCATCGGCAGCGGTGTTGATGAAGTTGGTTTCACTCGGTGCCAACGGCTCGAAACAAATGGTCACCGCACGCTGCTCCGCGCGCATCAGCGGTTCACGGAAAACGCCCGTGGACCAATCCCAGGCCTGCTCGTAGGACACGCCATCCATCAGATTCCGCTGCTTTGGCGATCCGACGACGATGATATCGCCTCCCAGGTCGGCGCAAAAGCCGACCAGGTCGCAGAAATATTTGGCCGTCCGATCGCGGACCGCTCCGTCCGGATGTGTCACATACATGCCTTCGGCTTGCACCAGCACCCAGTGGATTCCTGACACGCCAATGCCGGCTCGCTGCGCCGTGTCCCGAATTCTTTGGCGTTCCGCTCCGGAAACGTCCGTCACGTATTTGGTGAGCGTGAACGGCGCAATCTCAATGGCGTCGTAGCCAGCTTTGGCGACGTAAGCGATTGTGTCGTCGATTTTCCAACCCTGGAACGTTTCGTTGCAGATGGCAAACTTCATTGAGTTATTCAGGCAGAAAAACGGCGAATGCCAAATCAAAACCGGTGACAGAAACAAAAGCCGCGCCTTTCAAGCGGGTCCGATTCAAGGCGTATCGCAGATTTCCGAATCTGCGTATCGCGGAATTGCATTCCGCAGGCTCCGAACCGACTCGAATGCCATGGACTTGCCCGCGCGCTGCCGATTTGAAATCGGCGATGCGGCAGACAGCTAGTCTGCGCTACAGCAGCGCCGACGGTTGTCAAATGGCCGTCTCCTTTCGCGACCAGCCCATCGGGAGTGGTTTTCGCGCGCGGCGCGTGAGAATGGCGCGTTCAGCCTGGATATCCTCGCGAACTGCGCTCCAATAGATTCGGGCACTGGTAATGCTGGCCTGAATACTATGCAACTTCGCCGGCTACAGGAGAGGCGCCGAGCATTCACCTTGACGGAACTGCTCGTCATCCTCCTGACGGTCGCACTCCTTTTCTTGCTGATGGTGCCACTGACTTATCAGCTCAAGCAGAATTCGAAGCGCACGTCACCGAGCCGGTTTCCTAGCTCCGCCAGGACTCGCTTCTCGTCCGTTTGATCCTTCGCGACGAACGTAACGCTGAAGCGCAAGTATGGGCCGGCGTCATCCCAGGGCACGGTTGAGATCAGCTTTTCCATGATCAACCATTGAGACACGTCCTCGGCCGTCTTGAATTCGATGCGCGCGCCGTTTTTCTTGAGCGCCGCTTTTGGAGCTTTGACATAAAGGAAAAACGAACCCTTCGGCTTCGCCGCTTGGAAGCCCACGGCTTGCAGAGTTTGCACGAGGGCATCCATGCGGCGTGAATATTTCGCCGCGATCTTCTGCGTGATTTCCGGGTGGCCGAAGCAATACGCCGCCGCATGTTGGATCGCGAGGAACTGGCCGGAGTCGGAATTGTCTTTGACATCCCCGTAAGCCTTCACGAGCAGTGCATTTCCCGCCACGAAGCCGCACCGCCAGCCCGTCATGTTGAAGCTCTTGCTCGTCGAGTGCAATTCGACGCCGACTTCTTTGGCTCCAGGCGTTGCCAGGAAGCTCAGCGGCTTGCCTTCGAAAACCAGCGCCGCGTAGGCCGCATCGTGGATCACGACCAACTTGTTCTTCAGTGCGAACGCCACGGTTTTCGCAAAAAATTCAGGAGTGGCGCTGGCGCCGGTCGGATTGTTCGGATAATTCAAGACCAGGACCTTGGCTTTGTTCAGCACTTCCTTCGGGATCGAGTCGAAATCGGGTAGAAAATTGGCCGCGCTGGTGAGGGGCAAGTTGTGGACCCGGCCTCCGTAATATCTCGCGTGGGTGCCGAACACAGGATAGCCAGGGGTCGTCATGAGCACATAATCGTCCGGATTAATCAGCGTAGCCGGCAGGATGGAGAGCGCCGCTTTGCTGCCGATCGAATGGATCACCTCCGTTTCGGGATTGATTCCCTTGACGCCGCAGACACGGTCCAAATAGCGGCCAGCGGCTTCTTTCAAGGCCGCATCTCCGTTATCGGCGTACCCGCGGTTCTCTGGCTTGAGGGCTTCTTTGCTGAGTTCGGCGATGACTTCAGGGAAAGCCATCTCGTCGGGTTCCCCGACGCCCATATCGATGATCTCAGCGCCCGGATGCGCGGCCAGAGCGGCGCGCTTGGCGTTCTTGATCTTAGCGAATTTGTAGATGGCCGTGGATTTTCCATACTGGCTGCCGCCGATGCGTTCGGCGAACAGGTTTTGGATGTCAGTGTCTGTCATAGCGACGAGTTAATCATGGTTAACACTAAGTTCGGTTTTTGGCTGAATGCGAACATCAAATCACTGCCGTGGGCGAGGCGCTTGGGAACCGCTGGGTTGATTAGCCATTCGGTCATTGGTCATTCTTTCGTCATTCGTGTTTCGTCATTGGTCATTGAACCGCCTCTCGGTTGCGGCTGAGCAGCGTTCTGTCGCCCCGCCAGTCGCCGGCCTCGCGTCCTTGACCCGGAAATTCAAAGCGCGCACCGTATCGGATGCAACGCGGGGAATCAAGGAGCGTGTGGAAGCAGAGTGGCCATTCTCTCCACCAACCAACCGGTGGGGCGAGGCCAATGTCGAGCCCTGCAATCCTTGCCGGCAAGAAAGCCAGGGCTGCACAGGAGTCTCGCGCCGTCCAAGAATTCGCGCGCACCTCAGATTCGTCAAGACTTGCGCGGCTTCAAAGCAACGATTGAGTATTGGGTATTGAGAATTCGCGATCTGTAATTGAGAGCAGCGGCGCGCAGTTTCACCGATTCGGAGCGACCAGAATCGCATCGGACCAGTTGGCGCGCGACACACGACTGGCAATAGCCGATAGCCAATTCCCAATATTCGATGCCCAAGGGTGGTCGCTGACCCAGCAATTCTCATTTTGGCAACGGGCGCGGTTCGTGACCGTAAGGCGGACACTCCTGTCCGCACATTTTCGGAAGTCTTGCGGACAAGAGTGTCCGCGTTACGGCCAAAATGAGAATTGCTGGTCGCTGACCAAGCAGCCGCGAAAAGACTGAGAGGCGCACATCAAGCTCCGGAGGCGTCAATTCCCGCTTGCTGGCGTTGGGAGCATCGGCCTAGATTCGGCCTGTGGAATTCTTGCTCTACCCGAGCGTGGCACTGCTGGCGTACTTGCTGGGATCCGTCCCAACCGGATTCCTCGTCGGAAAAGCTCGGGGAATCGATATCCGCAAGGCGGGAAGTGGAAATATTGGCGCCACGAATGTTTTTCGCATCCTGGGCAAACCCGCGGGCGTCTCCGTTCTGGCCGCCGATGCTTTAAAGGGTTATTTGGCTTGTACGCTCGTGACGAGACTGGCGATGCAAACGCTGGCCTCCACATCTGCTGGTAACGAATTGCGAGAACAGCTTTCGATCGTTGCGGGCGTCGCGGCTGTGCTGGGCCACAACTACACGTGCTGGCTTAGCTTCAAGGGAGGCAAAGGAATTGCCACTTCCGCGGGAGTTCTTGCCTCGCTCCTGACTGTGCCGTTCTTGATCATCTTGGGAGTCTGGATCGTGTTTTTTGGACTGACACGCTACGTCTCGCTCGCCTCCGTGGCCGCCGCTTTCGTGTTGCCGTTTGCGACTTGGTCTGTCGGACAGAGCCGGCTCATGGTTTCAGTCGCCGCGGGCATGGGAGCTCTGGCCATCTACAAACATCGGTCCAACATCCAACGCCTTCTCAAGGGCACCGAACATCGGATCTCGTTCAAGAGGTCTTCGGCATCACCGGAATCGGGTTCATGAGAGTCACCGTTCTTGGCGCCGGCGGTTGGGGCACAGCCTTGGGGCGTTTGTTGGCTCGAGCCCGGCACGAGGTGACGCTTTGGGGACACGACCCCCGTCACTTGGAGGAAATGGGCCGGAGCGGTTTCAATGTCCGCTACTTGCCCGGCATCGACCTCCCCAAAGACTGGCGGCTGGAGAAGGATCTCGTCCACGCCGCGGCCGAGGCCGAATGTGTCGTGGTGGCGGTTCCTTCCAAAGCGTTCCGCGAAGTGACGCAGCATTTGGAGTCGTTCGAAGGCATCGTGGTCAGCGTGACCAAAGGCATCGAACACGACACCGGCTTGACCATGTGCGGAATCGTGCGATCGACCGCCCCGAAAGCGACGCCGGTCGCCCTCTCCGGACCGACGCTCGCTCCGGAAGTGGCCCACGATGTCCCCACCGCTTGCGTCGTGGCCGGTGATGACGCCGCGGCCTCGCAAACCGTCCAGCAATTGTTCCATCGGCCAACGTTTCGGGTTTACACGAGCGGCGACGTGACCGGAGTTGAGCTGGGCGGCGCGTTGAAAAACGTCATCGCGATCGCGGCGGGAATGTGCGACGGCCTGGGCTTTGGCGATAATTCGAAAGCTGCGCTCATCACGCGCGCCATCGTGGAAATTCGCCGTTTGGGCGTGGCGGCCGGCGCGCAGCCGGAAACCTTTTCGGGCCTGAGCGGGCTGGGCGACTTGGCGGTGACTTGTTTCTCCCGCTTAAGCCGGAATCGCGGTTTAGGCGAACGCCTGGCGCGAGGGGAAAAACTTCAGGAGATTCTAGCCTCGACACCCACGGTCGCCGAAGGCGTCCCCACCGCGCAGTCAGCGTTTGAATTGGCTCGCAAACTGCACGTCGTGACTCCAATTCTCGATGAAGTCTATGCCATGCTTTACGAAGGCAAGAATATCGGGCAGGCCCTGCGCGATCTGACGAGCAGAGACTCGAAGGCCGAGGACTGAGGAATTTATGAATTGCGATTTGCGATCTACGATTGATGATTTGATGGGCCAGACCCGTCCTTGCCCAAAATCCGAAATCCGAAGCTCGAAATTCGAAACAAACCCGAAAGACCGAAATCCGAAATTCCAAACCAAGCGGCCTCGCGCCGTGTTGAGCCTTGGGATTTTCGGATTTTGAATTTGTTTCGGATTCAGACCGCGTCTTTGATCAGCCTAGCCAGGTCGGCGTAAGCGTCCACGGCTTTGAATTGCGGGAATTCCTTGCGGACGTTTTCCGGCGCGCGGAAGAGCAACCCGACATCTGCTTCCAGCAGCATGGCCGTGTCGTTGTAGGAATCACCGGCGGCAATGACCCGATAGTTGAGGCGCTTGAAGGCAACCACGGCTTCGCGTTTCTGTTCCCGGATTCGGATCCGGTAATCTACGATCCGGTCATCCACGACGTCCAGGCGGTGGCAGAGCAGCGTCGGCCATTCCAACTGGCGCAGCAGCGGCTGGGCGAATTGCTCGAAAGTGTCGGAAAGGATCACGACCTGGACGGACGCGCGGAGTTCTCGCAAGAATTCCAACGCACCCTCGAGGGGACGCAAACTCCCGATGACCTGTTGAATGTCCGAGAGTTTCAAGCCGTGCGCGTCCAGAATCTTCAGCCGTCCGCGCATCAGCTTGTCGTAGTCCGGCTCATCGCGCGTCGTGCGGCGCAGTTCGGGAATCTTGGTTTTCTCCGCCACGGCGATCCAGATTTCCGGCGTCAATACGCCTTCCATGTCCAACGTAACGATTGATTGTTTCACTCGGCGGGATTGTCCAAAGATTTGCTGCGGTGTCCAGTGTGGGATGCTCTTGGGTAGCACGATCGTTTGGTCGCGCATCCTGGACGCGCCGGAGCGCCGGTCTCGTGATGCTCCGGTGAGCGTGTGTAACGCGGGAATGCTGTCCAGTTCGGCGGTTGGCAGAGCGGGGACTGAGGCTTAGCCCGGAAGCTTGGGCCGAGCAGAGAACTGGGGGGGCAATCAGGG
>JACQWK010000679.1 GCA_016209525.1 Verrucomicrobiota bacterium | reverse complement strand
GAGGCTCGGAGATTTTCGGGCGCCTCGGTCTTTTGGAGCCGCTGCGGCCTGGAAGGCCGCGCGCCGGTTTGGTTGCGGCTTCGCCGCGCAGGGCCGTATCGCCGACCTGCAATCGGCAGGGCATCGGCCCAATCCAACGCGTCCGAACGTCCCGACGTCCCGCAGGATGCAATCCTGCGATACGACAGATTGAGAATCTGCGCTGCGGCTTTGGCGCCTGCGTCGTGCTTGCTTCTCATCGCGCTCGCCTGCGTCACCGGCGTGCAGGCGCAAACGACGGCGCGCATCAATGGCCGGGTGGTGAGCTCCGCGGACGGGACGCCGGTTGAAAACGCCGCGGTCACATTGGACCCGAGTCCGAGCGATCAGAAACTCGACCACACGGCTCAGACAGACCCCTTCGGCTTCTTCGAACTCAAGCAAATCGCGCCAGGGAATTACAAATTCAAGGTGGAGCATCCGCATTTCGTGCCGATTGAAGAAAACGCAGTGCTCACTGCCGGAGCGTACACCAATCGCGTCTTTCGGCTGAGCCCCATCGATGCCCAAGTTTTCTTCGACATCCATTTTCAGGTTTGGTGTCTCGCGACGCACGCCATGTTGTCCGGGGCCACCATTGCCGCCGAATACTGGATTCCGGACGGCGACGTGGCTGGCCCGCCGGACCAGGTGTTCAACGCGCTAACCGGCGTGGCCGGCGACGCCACACTGGCCGGGGTGAAAGAAGGATTCTACACTTTCAAAGTCACGAAGACCGGTTGGGAGCCGCTTCCCTACACGCCTCCGCCGAATAGCGGGATGATCGTGGTCGGAAACAAAGTGCGTCTGAACCGATACCATTTCGGCTCGGTGTTCCTCAGGCCCATCAAACAGGATTTAAGCGTGACCGTGAAAGGCTACGACCCGGTCAAGGACAAGCCCGATTTGCCGCTCAAAGCGATGACCATCAAATTGACCGGCGTGGATTTCGCCAACGACAATCTGACGCTGGTCCCGACTCAGGCGGCGGTGTCGTCGCAGGCCGGAACTTACACCTTTGGCAATCTGGCGCCCATTCGCTGGAAAGTGGAAGTGGGCCGGCTTGGTTATGTGCCCAAGCACGTTTTCGTCTCCGCCGACGCGAACGGAGCGTTGCCCGCACAAACACTAAACGTGGATTTGGAGCCGACGAAGGTGAAGGTGGTCATCGGAGCTCCCTACCAGACGACGGACGCGGTGAAGGGCGCGCACGTGCGGCTGCAAGGAATTCGCAACTCAAACACGGAGGGAATTCTGCGCGACTTGGACGCTCAACCAGACGCTGCAGGGCATACCGCAAGCGCCACTTTCGAGAACTTGCTTCCCGGCCGCTATTGGATTCACGTGCTCCACCGGGCGACCATCAGCAGCTTGCCTTCGCGATCAGGGCCGCTGTTCGGCCCGAACGCGTTTGAGGTGACTTTTTTTCCGAAAGAGACATATGCCGAGGTCACCGTCGGCCAGACCGAACAAGTCCGCGTTGACCTGGAACCGGTGCCCGCGCGCGTTCGCGGGCGTCTTTGGGCCACGGATGAAGTCGCCAACCTCGAAACTGAGCCGTGCGATTCGGAGGAGAATCGGGTGTTCCACCTCATCGCCCAAAATGGGATCGTTTTCAGCGAGCACAAACTCATCAAGCTGCTGCAAAGCACGAACAATTCAGTGACGGTGGATACCGATGCCTCCGGCGGATACACCGCGCTTGTCCCGCCGGGAATCTTCGGCGTGCAAATCCCGACGATGACCGAATACACCGGGCACAATATCGAGTTCGGCGATTTGTCTGCCGGGCGCGGACCGCAGTTTGGTCCTTGGCCTTATCCGGACATCTGGCCCTACCCCACGTTCGAGGGCGGACATCATGGAGCAGGGCTGCGCTTGGACTCCGCGCATGAGTACCAACTCGATCTGTTCGTCCACAAACAGTACATCAACTTGCGCGGAATTGTCCGGACCCAGAACAGCCCGTTCGGCGACCTGATTCTGCGAATGAATCCGGACGGAACTGGGGTTCAGACGATTTCATACGATCACCTTTGGGATACGGGCGGGAACGTGGTTGCAACCGGTCCCACGACTCACACGACGCCGGTGCTCCGGGGAAACAGTTACCTCCTGCGGAACTTGAAGCCCGGGACTTACTCGATCACTCTGAATCATCCCGCCTACGATACTCAGCCAGTAACCGTCGCCATTGCGCCGTGGCAGCCTCCGGGAATCTTGCCGACCGTCCCCCCGCTTAGCCCAACCTACTTTTTCCCCGGCATTACGCATTGCGACTTCGAATTCAATCTGACGGCTGAGTGGAAGGCGAAAGGATCGATCAACGTCAATTATTACACTTGGGTCGTAACCGATGATCCTCATTACGTCGCTAACGGCCAGCGCCGGCCGAATTACTTCAGAGTGACCGGACTGCCGGACCGGCTGTTTGCGTTTGCGTTTGGGGATGGCATCCCTTCGCCTTCCTACACTATCTGGTCGCGCCATGGGGACGGCTGGTTTTCCAGCGGCGGCAGCGGCACGGCGGAATTCAAAGCCTTTGAAGGCGGACCGTCGGATAACACACCGCCGAACCAGCCACCCAGCGCCTTCACCGCTTACACCCTCGATCTCCATGCTTACAGCCGATCGGATCCGAGCCTGGAAATTCCGGGCGTGACGGTGATGTTCGGTCCAGGCAATGCCAGACCCGCAGGCGGCCAGGTTGCGCACGATGGAACCCCGCGCGCCACTGGAGCCACCCACGACCAAGGCCAATGGGTCTTTGCCGGTCATGAGGTCGAGGTGCTCAATTACGCCACGCGCCTCATCCGCGTGAAGGTTTTCATGGACCGAGCCATGGTCGTGAGCGGGAGAATTGCCTCAACGAACGGCCCGGTGCCCGGAGCGGCCGTCGTGCTTCGAAATCGCTACGGTAACCCGATCACACAAATGGTCACAGGCCCGGACGGTGCCTATCGATTCTCGCGGATTACTCCGCAAGCGGTGTACATCGACGTGAACCGCCGCGGTTTCATCCCTCAGCGCAAAAAAGCTACTCCGCCCAGCGTGCAGAACCCCGACATCGCGGTCGATTTCACCATGAACTTGGCGCCGGCCCCGACCATCGATACTTTCACCATGAACCGGTTTGGGCTGTTTCTGCCCGGCGTTTCAAAGAGCGGCGACGCGACCGGTTTCAATCCCGAAAATGCGCGCGAACGATTGACGGCCACTTGGAAATCCGAGGCGCGCGGGTCCGATTTCACGATCACACTGGACGGTTTCGTTCAGGGGAACGAAACTCAGGGTCCGCCGGAGCAATTCGACGTGGTCGATCGCGTGGCGGAAGTTTGGCTCGTGGACCGCCGCGCTTTCACGAACGCTTTTGTCAATGAGTTGAACCAAAAGAGCTATCAGACCGTCGAGCCGCCGAGGCCCCTCGATTACCTCACCGTGCAGAACTGGCTTGGCGAAATCATCTCGGCGAGAAAGAACGGCCAGCCCTACTACGTGGTCCATCAACTCGTGCGCCGAGGCGAGGCCGGACCGGGCAACAAATTTGAAGGCAAGCTCAACTTGTGGGAATTGCCGAGCGGAGCGTTCAACCCACGGCTGATTGCCGTTACGGAGAGCGGCGGAGTCGCGGTGAAGGATTATGAACTACCCGCGGGAAAGGATCACCTCCAGGGCCTGAACCTTCCGCAATGGGCGTCTGCGTTGATGGAGGTGATTGGAGTCGGAGCCAATTTCGGGAGATTTACAGGGGATATTCACGCGCACTACGGGGAAGGCTTTTTGAAAATCGGCACCGTATCGCCCGTCGTTGAAGGACGGATCGCGCTGGACCCCTTGGACCTAAAACCCGCCGATGACGCCTACCTGACCTACAAGTACGTCCTGGGACTGGAGCTGCCCTTCGGTGAAGGAACCTCCGCGACTGGGCCGCTGAAGTTGGGTCCGGAATTTCTTGGGTTCAAGGCGCAAGGCGCCAAGGCGGAGTTCGACGTCAAAGGAAAAGAAAAGAAGGTGACCTTGGACATCGTGTTCAGCGCGGCTTTGCCAAGCCGGGTGGAACAGTGCGATTCGTCGTATCTGCCGGTGGTGGCCAGAGAGATGAGGGCGGTCGAAGTCGAACCACGATTGAAGTATTCCGGGAAGTTTGGGCTGCTCGAAACCCTCGATAAAGACTGGCTGGGCAACAACGTGGTTTCAGGCTTTGGTTTCGTGCTGGAAGCCCAAGGAGTGGTGGACATCGCGGTGCGGGCCAACGCCACGCCCGTCCTGCGATTCATCCCTTATGCGGGCCCCGTCCTCCTGAGCTTGGACAAGAGCGGCGCGCTGACCATCAAGGGTGTTTTCGAGACGACGTTTGGCTCGAAGTTCAAGGTGGAAGCCACGACGCATTTCCCTCAGCCGGGCGGCGCCTCTCAAACACGCGGAGCCGAACCGCAACGCTGGAGCCTCATCGGCAGCACGGAAGTGAAGAAGGACATCAAACTTATTCTGCGGCTGGCGGCGGGTTTGCAGCTCTCCGCGCTCCGCGGCAGCGCGGAAGGCACGCTTTTGCTTCAAGGCGGCGCGCCGGCCGATGCTCCGAGTGTGGACGGAATGCTCTTCACCATCAATCCGCTGGGAGAAGGGCCTTTGATCACCAAGATCGAAGGCGCGTTCAGTGTGGTCTTGAGGGCCGCGGTCAATCTCTGGACGGTGAAGTTTCAAAAGCAGTGGCAATGGGACATCGCCCGCTTCGTCGTGGACCGCGCTTCAGAGCCAAGCTTCGAGTTGGTGCCCATCAACATCACCTACACTGTGATCAACACAACCACCGCCCCGCAACAGAACTTCCTCGGCCAACCGTCGAACCTCATCGATCGGTTCTATGAGGCGGGCTCGCTCGACGTCACCGAGCAAACACGGCCCTTGATGGTTTTCACTGGAGTGGACCAAGCCACGGGACAAATGATTGTTATGGTCAGCCTCCGTTCGGGAGAGCAATGGGCGCAGCCGGTCAAACTCGGCAGCGCAGGCGGGGTCGTTTCGGTGGCGACGGCGCCAAATCCTGGCGGCGGTTGGATCGTGGTCTGGAGCGAGATTGCTCAAGCCGATGTGGGAAATCCTTATCCCCCTTCCTCTGTCAAATACACAGTGTCCAACGCAGATGCGACGATCTGGAGCGATCCCGCAGTCGTGGCTGCTTCCCCCGAGGCCATGTTCGGACTCGAACTCGTTCAAGCCGGCGACCGGGTCCTGTTGGTCTATCTCTCCACTTCCGAAGGGCCGCTCGGAGATAATCAAAGCGTGTCCTCGGCAGCCTGGGATGGGAGGAACTGGACAACTCCGAGCCAACTCTTGCCTCCGCAGCCGATCAAGGCGCTCGACGTGGCGGGAAACGCCAACGGCCAAGCCGTGGCTGTCGCCTCCATCGGATCGGGTGATCTGTCATCTTACCTTTGGAATGGCAGCGCGTGGAGCGCGCCGAAGAAAATCGGCGAGAATGCCGAAGCCACGTTGTCCGTGCAGTACGCCGGCTCGGGTCAGGCGGTTCTGGCTTGGCAACACAACAACGGTTCGATCGCTTTTTCGACACTCGATACCGCCGGCGGGAATTGGACCGAAGCGGCGTTCCCTATCGAAAATGTTTCCGCCGACGATTGCGAAGTTCTGCCCCTAACGAAAGAAGGCGAAACGCTGCATCTAGTGGCCTGGACGCAAGGCGGCGAGAAAACGTCGTTGTGGTACGCCTTCGTCGATTCGCGGGGAACGCTCCGTCTGCCACCCACCGAGGCGACGCTGGACACGGCGGGTCGATTCAAAGATTTGCACCTGCGCCCCTTGGAAGGCCATCGCGCCGCCATCATCGCCCAATACGCCACAGCCACCAACACGACGGTGCGGGAGTTGGTGGTGGGAATGCCTTCAGCCGGCGACTGCGATGGCGATGGCATCTCGGACGCCGCCGAACTTGCAGCCGGCTCGGCCCAGGACTGCAATCGCAACGGCGTGCCGGACAATTGCGATATCACCCAAGGAACGTCGCAAGACCGCAATCACAATGGCATTCCCGACGAATGCGAGGCGCCGCCGGCGGACGACTGCAACCGCAACGGCATTTCTGATCGGTACGAGCTCGCTCTCGGCATTGGCGATCTGAACGGGAACGGAGTATTGGATGACTGCGAGGCGGGGGCGCAAACCAAAGTCGTTCCGTTGCCGAAGGACGTGTCCGCCCGCTATTACCGCGCGACCCGGCTCAGCATCAAGTCGCGAACCGCCGATGCCCTCGAACTCCAATACGAGGGAACTCTCGAACAAGCCGACACCGTGGCCGGACCGTGGAGCCGAGTCCCGTAGCCTCCTCCATGCCTACGGAGTGTCGTTTGCCATTTCCATGGACCACCCAGTAGGAGCCGACGTGAGGAGGCTCACTTCTCCCTGCCCGGAAGTCAGAGCCTCCTTACGTCGGCTGCTACGGGTTCAAGGTCCCAGTGCGCCCTTTGGACTCGGAAGCTGTCCATGAACCTCGGAGCGCCGGTCTCCGATCCGGCGCGAATCTCTCTTCAATCTTGTTCGCGCCGGATCGGAGACCGGCGCTCCAGTGAGAGAACTCGGTCGAGGGCGAATGCGCTAGCACCTTAAATCGTCGAGGCTCAGCGTCGTCGCCCAAGTCCTTTTGGAGCGCGCGCCAGTTTTTGGCCTGCCCCAGTCAGCGCAGCTTCAGTTTTCTCAATGAGCGTTTGAAGTTTATCAATTGGCCACAGTCTGCCCAGCACCTTAGCCTGCGCGCATGAAAATCCAATGCGCCGAAGCCCCGATCTTCCGGTCGCGGCTCGCTTCCACTCCGATTCACTGTTCCGTCACCCTCACCCAGGCCGACGACGCCGACCGCGAATGCATCTATCGCATCCGCCACGATGTGTATGCCTGCGAACTCCGCCAACATCACCTCAACGCCGAGGGACGGCTGACCGACACGCTCGACGAACACAACGTGTACCTCGTCGCCAAAGTGCAGGGCGAGGTCGCCGGCTTTGTCAGCATTACTCCGCCGACGGCGCCTTCCTACTCGATCGACAAATACGCGAATCGAGGACGGCTGCCATTCGCGGTGGACAAAGGGCTTTACGAAGTGCGCCTCCTCACCGTGACGAAGCCGCGCCGGGGCCGCGAGCTGGCCACGTTGCTCATGTACGCCGCCTTCCGTTGGATCGAAGCGCACAGCGGCACGCACATCGCCGCCATCGGGCGCCGTGAAATTCTCGATCTTTACCTCAAGACTGGTTTGCAGCCTGTTGGCATCAGCGCGAAGTCCGGCGAGGTCACTTACGACTTCCTGCACGCGTCCGTCGCAGAAGTGCGCGCACGGCTGGAGGATTACGCCGGGTTGCTGGCGCGACTCGAAAGCGGAACCCAATGGCAGCTCAATTTCCCTTTCCGCAAACCCGCCGCCTGCTTTCACGGCGGCGCGTTCTTTTCGGCAATCGGAGAACGCTTCGACGCGCTCGAGAAGCGCCACGACATCATCAATGCCGATGTGCTCGACGCCTGGTTTCCACCATCCCCGCGCGTGCTGGCGGCCCTGCAAACAGATCTGCCGTGGCTCTTGCGCACTTCGCCTCCGACCTCCTGTGCGGGCATGGCGGAGGCCGTCGCCGCAGCCCGGGGTGTGGCTCCGCACAATCTTCTGCCCGGCGCCGGTTCCTCCGATCTTATCTTCCGCGCCTTTCGCGAATGGCTGGCGCCCGCGTCGCACGCGCTGATTCTTGACCCGACTTACGGTGAGTACGCCCATGTGTTGGAAAACGTTATTGGATGCACAACCGACCGCCTGACCTTGCGGCGGTCCGACGGCTACCAAGTGGACCTCGCCCGCCTCGAAGCCGCTTTGTCAGACCGCTACGACCTCGTCGTGCTCGTGAACCCCAACAGCCCGACCGGCCGCCATGTCCCGCGCTTCGAACTGGAACAAGTCTTGCGCCGCGTCCCTTCAGGCACGCGCGTTTGGATCGATGAAACGTATGTCGAATATGCGGGTGAAAATCAGTCGCTCGAGCGATTCTCCGCCGCCAGCGAGAACGTGATCGTCTGCAAGTCCATGTCGAAGGTCTATGCGCTGAGCGGCGCGCGTGCGGCCTACTTGTGCGCGGGGCCGCATCAGCTTGAGGCGTTGCGGGCGATCACACCGCCGTGGGTTGTAAGTTTGCCCGCACAGGTCGCCGCCGTGCGCGCGCTCGAGGATGCGGACTACTATGCCAGTCGCTACCGCGAGACGCACGCATTGCGTGACGGACTGGCCTCCGATTTTTCGGCGTTAGGCTGGGAAGTGTTGCCGGGCATCGCCAACTTCTTGCTTTGTCATTTACCCGATCATGGCCCAACAGCCGCGACCATCGTGCAGGCCGGCCGCGAGCGCGGATTATTCCTGCGCGATGCGTCGCTTATGGGTTCCCATCTCGGTCCCCGGTCGATCCGCATCGCCGTAAAGGATGGCCGGACGAACCAGCGGATGGTCGAAATCCTTCGCCAGGTGCTCTGTTGCCCCTGAATCCGGCGTTTGGAGAGGGAGAAACCACGGATGGACACCGCGGACTCGTAGCCGCCGAGGTAACGAGGCGGACATTCTGAAATCGCAAATCGCAAATCGCAAATCGTAAATTGGGAGTCCGCCTCTTCACGCCGGCGGCCACGGTTCATGCCCTGAGACGCTATTGAATCACTGTGACGCTCGTCCCCTGGATGCGAATCTTCACGGCCGCGGCGTTGTTGTTTTCGGCCGAGCCGCCTCCTTCGTTCAGAAGGTTTGCGGGGTCGGCGATGGAAATCAGCCAGTAGATGCCATCCGGCACATTCGTAATATCCAGGCTTTGGCCGAACAAATCCCACGTATAGACATCCGCCCAACCGACCGACAGTCCTTGCGGCATCGTTTGCGTGCACTCCGTGTAATTCTGCGGTTGCACATGAGACAAGCTCGGATCGGCCAGCGAACTGTCGAGGATGCAGGAGGACACTTTCGCGCTCTGGACCAGGACCGTGTTCCCGATCGAACCGTCGCCGGCCGTGTTGCGGAGTTCATAACGCGACAGGTTTTCGAAGTGCCAATGATCATGCTGCGGATGCAGAATGAATTTCCCGACGAACGTCGTGCTGAGGACAAACCAATTCCCGCTCGAATCGTGCGAGTAGAGGCGTTGATAGGCGTCGGTCGTCCCATCGGCATTGTTCACCGGCATGACCTCCAACGGGCCCTTGCCGCGGTTGATGGTCCAATTGGAAAAGCGCAGAAGTTTCTGACCGGAGGAACTGTCGTTTTGGATTCTGATATCAGTCGGAGGGAGCGATTGCAGATCGGGATAGTGCGCGGTGTTGGCATCGGCGAGCCAAGAGCCTTGGCCCGAGGACGCAGCCAGTTTTCCGGAGTAGTCCCAAGTTGCGCGTCCGCCATACAAAACGAAGTTCATCCCCGAGAGCGTCTTGCCTTCCAACCCGACGAGGCTGGCGGGCACCTCCAAACGCGCCCAGACGCCAGCCTGAGGCAACAGGCCCATCGGCTGTTCGCTCGGAGTCCCATCGGTTCCCCATCGTAGGATGTTTGATCCCCAATAAGCCCGATGCTCCCAAGATGAACCGTCGTACCACTGCAGCATGACTTCGCGGGGGGGATTGCCGGGATCCAGAAAAACGTACGTGAACAGCGTGTCACCCGGATTTACCTGCAACGTGCTCGTAGCTGCGGAAAACCAATGGTAGTGCGTGCCGCTCACAATCGCGGACTGGTGCGCCCGGCTTCCGGAATAAGGCGCCGGATTGCTGCTCACCCAAGTCCACTTGTCTCCGCCGTAGGTTCCCGTCCAGGCCCCAGCAGGCACCGAATCTTCAACCCAGATCACGGGCGCGCTTCCGGACGAATTGCTCACCATGACCGTGACCGGACTCGAAGTGCTCTGATTCCCGGCGGCATCGCGCGCTACGACCGTCAAAACGTGCGAACCATCCGCCGCGGCAGTCGTATTCCAACTGATGCTGTAGGGCGCAACGGTGTCTTCGGCACCTAGGTTCGCGCCATCGAGTCTGAATTGAACTCCAACGACGCCCACATTGTCGGACGCGGCGGCTGAAACTGCGATCGATGATCCTGAAACCGTGGCGTTGTTGGCCGGTTCAGTAATGGCGACGCTGGGTGGGGTGGTGTCCGACGGCGGCGGATTCGACGCAGAGGATTTTCCAGTGTAATCCCAAGTGGCGCGGCCGTCGTAGAGCACAAAATCCATCCCCGAAAGCGTTCGTCCTTCCAAGCCAACCAAACTGGCCGGGACCTCCAGGCGCACCCACTGTCCGGCTGGAGGTAAAGCACCCATGGGACGCTGGCTTGGCGTACCGTCCGTGCCCCAAGGGATCCAGTTTGCGCCCCAATAAGCCGCGTACGCCCACGAAGCACCGTCGAACCACTGCAACATGACTTCGCGAGGAGGATTTGCCGGGTCGAGAAATATGTAGGTGAACAGAGTATCCCCGGTGTTCACCGTCAACTTGGCCGACGCTCCGGAGAAATAATGATAATGGATTCCGGTGGCGAGATTGGACTGATGCGCTGCACTGCCTGAAAATGGCGTTGGACCACTGGTCACCCAACGCCAGGTATCACCGCCGGCCGCGCCGGACCACGCGCCCAAAGGAAGGGCATCATCCATCCAGACGGTGTCGGCGGCGTAAGATTGGACGGCAAGGAACGTGCCCAACACCAGCCGGGTGAGGTCCTTGCCCCAACCGGTGCGGCGCATGACCCATTGCGATGGCAAGGACGCATTCCACCGCGTCCCTGACTTTTCCCCGGCAGGTTTGTTGACTCGAAGACGGGCGATGGGAGAACCTGGAGGCCTTCGAAGTCCCATCGTCGCCTTATCGGCGAATTGATCACCGCAAGGTTTGACGTGGGACGCAGTGGAATGCGTCCCTACGGATTTTCGCTTGTGAGTTTTACAGATGAAGGTCGGCAGTTGAGACGGGTTCATATTGATGGTGATTGTTGTCTGGAATCCGCGCAGCAACTCTTATTCAGACGGCGACACACCATTCCGTCGTGAGCGCTCCACGATCCGAGTCCGTCCCTCTATCATGCAAAAAGCACGAACTACTCCGATCTCACGCGGCAGGGAACGGAGTGTTCGCTCTGAATCGTGGCGGGGCCGAAGCCCATATCGGCAAGTGAAGGACCCTATATTGGGGGGCAATGCAAATCCGAAATCCGAAATCCGAAATCCGAAAGAAACCTGAAAGCCCGAAATCCAAAGCGTCACATCAGGTCCAGGGCTGACGGGCGCTTGAAAATCGTTGGGGTTTCTAACCGCGCCAAAGGGAGTGTCCCTCGCCCACATTTCGCGGTCTCGACCCATCTTTTCGTGACATGCCTCCGGGTGGATAAGTGGGGCTTGAACACTATGATCAGAAAAATCACCACTGCTTTGTTTCTGCTGCTCTTCCACGAAGTCTCCTCCGAGGCCGGCTCTTCGCCGCCAGTCGTCGATTCCACCTTCACAGGCAGTCCCCCGGAC
Source organism: Verrucomicrobiota bacterium (assembly GCA_016209525.1). GTDB lineage: Bacteria > Verrucomicrobiota > Verrucomicrobiia > Limisphaerales > SIBE01 > VHCZ01. The sequence continues at coordinate 11,631 of JACQWK010000679.1, read as the reverse complement.
TCAACTCTCCAGAAACCAGTCAGATTGGTGGTCGATCATCTGGAGTTCATCATGGGCGGCTCCGGCCAAATTCGGCTTCGACTCGAAGGCGCGCCAAATCGCCCCTACATCATACAGACCTCCACCAACCTGATCGATTGGATGCCCGTCGTGGCGTACCAAATCCACCCGGCGGTTGCATTCATCAAGCTGCTGGATGCTGAGGCCGGAAAATTTCCACAACGGTTTTACCGCGTGGTGACGCCTGCGCCGGCCACAAGCCTTGGGGCGCCGGCGGCTCTGGCAATGGACCTGTTTGGGTTCTATCCCTTGGCCCCGCCCCGAAACGCGATGGGAGCGCTTTCGGCTTTCTCGACCGCCCCTTTCAATCCTTCGCGAATCCTCATCAAACCGAAGCCTGGGGTAGCGCTGGGCCGGCTCTCGCCGCTCCAGGCATCGTTGCGCGGCCATGTGTCGCGCGAGTTTCCCGCCATGCAGAACTTGCGGGTGGTTCAGTTGCCTGCCGGCAGCGATGTGCGGTCGGCTATCCGCAATTTTCAGGCGAGCGGTTTGGTGGCTTATGCCGAACCCGACTATCTGGTTCATGCGTTGGCCGAGCCGAATGATCCCAGATTCCAGGACGGAACACTTTGGAACTTTCGCAATACCGGACAGAGCGGCGGCGTGGCCGGAGCCGACATTCGGGCGACGGAAGGCTGGGACGCGCGCGCCACTGCGGAGAACGTCATCGTCGCCGTCGTCGATACCGGCATCCGTTACACCCATGAGGATCTGGCGCTGAATCTGTGGAAGAATCCCGGCGAAATCCCCGGCAACGGCCTGGACGACGACGGCAACGGTTATGTGGACGATGTCCATGGCATCAATGCCCTCCGCAATGACGGCGATCCGATGGATGATCACGGCCATGGATCGCACGTCAGCGGAATCATTGGCGCGGTGGCGAACAATCAAATCGGCGTCGCCGGCGTCGCGTGGAAAGTCCGGCTCATGGCCTGCAAATTTATCAACGCGCAAGGCGACGGGGCCGTGTCCGACGCCATCACGTGCATTGATTATGCGCGCAAGCACGGAGCGCACATCATCAATGGTCTTCAACGCCGCCGGAGATTTCACCGTGATCCTCACTGTCGCGGCCGATAGTGGCGAGCCGAGCAGCAAAAACTCGACGATCCGTGTGACGGCTCCACCGCCGCCTTCGGAAGTTCCCACAATCACCGTGATTGCCTCGGATGCGAACGCTTCAGAGGCAAGTTCAGATTCGGGCGAGTTCACTTTCACGCGCGCTGGAAACACGGACATGGCCGTGACTGTGCAGTACGATCTGGCCGGTTCGGCCACTAAATGGAATGACTACCGCCGGCCACAAGGCGACATGCCGGTCTCCATCACGATCCCCGCCGGCGCGGCTTCCGCAAAACTCGTGATTGTTCCCGTGGAAGACACCGAGATTGAAGGTTCTGAGACGGTGAGCCTTCGCATCGTCCCGGACAGCGGCTGCTCTGTCGGCTCACCGAGCACTGCCGATATCCTCATCGCCGACAACGATCAACCTCCGCCATCGCAGGGAAGACCCACGGTGACCGTCGAAGCCACGGATCCCAGCGCGGCCGAGGCCGGTCCAGACACTGGAACATTCACGATCCGGCTGAGCAGTCCTTCGGCATCGCCCATCACAGTCCGCTATACGATGGGAGAAGAAGCGAAGAATGGAGTGGACTACCAGACATTAAGCGGCTCAGTGACCGTTCCCGCGGGCGCCGCTTCAGCCACGGTGACGGTGATCCCGATCGATGACACGGCAATGGAAAGCAATGAACCTCTAATGTTGATGCTCTACGGATATACCGGTGCGCCCTATCTGGTGGGCAGACCCGATGGCGCCACGGCCAAGATTGTCGATGACGATCCATAGTCAAGGAGTGAGCTGTGACACCCTCTCCCAGCGGAAGAGGGCCGGGGTGAGGGAGAATGCGGCCTGCTAGCAACGATGATCCGACCGTTCCGTGGTGCTTAACGATGGTCTCATTCGGCGGCAGGTTGCCGCCGAAATCGAGCTGGTAGCCCGATCCACTCATCTTCAAAACACGCTCTAAGGGTTACCCCGATCAAACGTCCCGTCCTTTGCGGATGCCACGTTCAGCGTCCCGCCCGGATGACACAGATGGGACTCTTTCCTACCATCTTGGGCGTGGTTGCGAGTGGCCAAGCCAACAGACGCACATCTATGTCACTACCCATCGACGCCCGGGCAAATCATGCGCAAAATCAGAGCCGAGTCGCCAGCCTTGACGGACACGCCAATGGCGACCGCGGGACTCCGAGTCTGGATGAACTGGCTCAGGAACTTCGCCGCACCATCCCGCTGCCAAGCTCGATTTCCCGGCTTGAACCGAATCAGGTTGCGAACGTCGTGGAGTTGACCTGGCAGTCCCGGCAATTCGTGGTCAAGCCCTCTTTGGAAGTTTTCGAACTGAAAGGCCGGACGCTGTTCGTCAATGGCACTTCGATGCTGATCCAAACCGTGCTGGCTCGACAGGAAAGCACCAGCCGGCTTGTTAAAGCGCTCGATGGCGCGCTGGAACGAGTGGAAAGTCTCTTCAAGAGCCGGCGCCAGCAAGATGCCTTCACCTTGCTGGCCTCCGTTAAGGCCACCGTCACGAAACATGCCGGAGTCAAATCCTCATCCCCGTTCGACCGAAATGGAGCGAGGATGCACAGCTACGCAGCTTGACTTCCACCGCTTCATGACGATCGTCGTGTCACCCGAAGCGCTCGCGAGAACGTCCAGTTCGTCCATGAGTCCCCGAAGATTGGGAACGGACGGTTCAGATTCTCGATTCGATCCGCACGAGATTGATTGGACTTCGGCCTTTCGGTCGAGCCGTGCCGCTTCCGCCAGGGCGGTAATGCTAATGCCGAACTTTCCGTTCTGTTGAACCTCTTCGAGGAGGATCTCTCCGCGCCGGCTGTGTTGGACGAGGAACCTGGCCACCTTCGAGATGGCGGCCGTGATGAGAGAGACTTCGAAACCTCCAAAGCCCATCCGGATGGCTAATTCGCGAGCCTGAAGGCGGGCCGGCAAAATGTCGCTGGTCGAGTTTAAGTCGATTCGGTGTCTTGTGATCATGTTGGTCCCGTTTGCTCGCCTTTTAAGAAGTCTCGGAAAGAGACGAAATCGACTGGGAACGATTGTCGCGTTCCCCCTCACCCTGAGCCTCTCCCGCCGGGAGAGGGAACACGACAGCCTGCGCCGCGACGAACCAGCCACGCTCGACAGGTCGAGCCGCAGCGAACGATCCACAGCCTCTGAAGGTGCTTGTTGTTGCCCACATCTCTTTCGCACTGTGGCTCTGGCGTCGCGAAGCGACTCCACCCTTGAACCGGAGCGCCGGTCTCTGACCCGGCGCGAATCCCATCGAGCAGACAATCGCGCCGGATCGGAGACCGGCGCTCCGAGGTTCATGGAGAGGGGACCGGCGATGCGACCAATCCGGCAGTCTGCTTGCTTCACAGCTCGTCCGATTCAAGTTCACGTTCGCATCAAACCGAGGCCCCCTCAGCCCGTCCTTCTCCCCATCCGGATGAGGAGAGGCTGTCCTCAGGACGGGCGAGGGGAAATGGGTTCAATTGATGACATAGACCACATACACGCGCTGGCTGAACTTGTTGGCATCTCGGTCTGTCCAGGAAGTCTTGCTGCCAGTCGCCGTGATGTTTCCAGCCAGGTCGATCCAACTCGCGTCGTTGACGCTGGTCTTGTAGGCGACACGATAGATTCGCCCGGGCTGGCTGGCCCATGTGAGCGTCACCCCGGATCCCGTAGCCTTGGTCGAGAGAATAGGCACGCTGTTCCCGGCGATGTTAATGGTCGCGCTGCCAGGTGTCCCTACGGTGTAAGCGGCGTCCGCAATCAGTGCTAGGATCACGGTTTGCGTGTTCACCAAGCTCGCCGAAGGCTGAGGCACAATCGTCAGCGTGGCGGCACTCGAGCTTGCCGGAATGATGATGGACACGGGCATATCGCCGTTGGGGGTCCGGTAGTCGGTCCACTTGATCGCAGTGCCGTCCAGCGCGTAATTCACGGTCAGAGCGCTCGCGGTGCTGCCGGTTCTCATAAAGGTGAACTGGCCCGAATCCGGGCCGACTCGCGAGGCGGACGCATCGTTCGCGACGACACTGACGGTCGAAGCAAGATCGTTGTCCGCGATCATGATGCCTGCGCTGCTGGTTGAGCCGACCTCATACGCCGCATCCGGTTGAAGGGTCAGAATCACCGTTTCGTTCCCCTCGGCTTCGGCGTCGTCAAACGGATAAATTGTCAACGTTGCCGAAGTCGCGCCCGCAGGAATTGTGATGGAGACCGGCATGTCGCCTTCCAAGCGCCGATAGTCCGTCCACTTAATCGCGGTGCCCGCCAGCGCATAATTAACTGTGACAGCATTGGAGGTATCGCCTGTTCGTGTGAAGGCGAACACGCCAGGATCGGGTCCGGCTTCGGACGCAGAACTGTCGGTCGCGGCAACCGAAATTGTCGGCGGGGTATAGACATCGTTATCCGAGATCGTCGCAGTGGCACTGTTGGGCGAACCAACCGCGTAGGCGGCCTCGGCTCCGAGGGTCACGATTACGGTTTCGTTGCCTTCGAATTCAGTGTCGTCAACCGGATAGATCGTCAGCGTAGCCGACGTTGCGCCCGCCGGAATCGTGATGGAGACCGGCATGTCGCCTTCCAAACGCCGATAATCCGTCCACTTGATCGCAGTGCCCGCCAAACCATAACTGACCGTCAGCGGATTGGTGGTGTCGCCGCTTCGCGTGAAGGTGAACACCGCCGGGTCAACTCCTGCTTCGGCCGCGCTGCCATCCGTGGCCATGACCGTTACGGTGGAAGGCGTGGACGCATCATTGTCAGCCAAGGTCGCCGTGGCGCTGCCAGAGGAACCGACCGTGTAGCCAGCGTTGGCGGTGATCGTCAGAATGATGCTCTCTTCGCCTTCGACCATAGAATCGTCGATGGGCGTCGCGATGACGGTTGCGGAGGCGACGCTGATGGGCAGAGTGACCGAGGCTGCCACCGTGTTGTAATCCGTTCCGTTGCTGGCCGTGCCACTGAGCGAATAATTCACCGTCAGCGCGCCCGTCGTGGCCCCGGTGCGCGTGATTGTGAAGGCAGCGGGGTTCAGCGCAGTCTCAGACGCACTGGGGTCGGAGGCCGCCACTGTTACTTCGGGCAATGTCGGCGAACTGCCTTCATTGTCCGCAATTGACACCGTGGCGCTATTGGCCGCACCCACGTTGTAGGCCGCGTCTGGAGACAGCGTCAGGATCACAGTTTCGGCGCCTTCGGTTTCCGTGTCATCGACCGGATAAATCGTCAGCGTGGCCGAGGCAGCTCCGGCGGGAATGACGATGGACACTGGGATGTCGCCTTCCAAACGGCGGTAATCATTCCATTTGATCGCAGTCCCGCTGAACACATAGTTCACCGTCATGGCGGTGTCGGTGCTCCCCGCGCGGGTGAAGGTAAAGACGGCGGGGTCCGGACCGGCTTCAGAGGCCTGCCCATCGGTGGCCGCCACACTCACGGTTGGCAGACCATTGGTCGCAAAGACCGTCGCGGTGGCGACGACGCGCCGGCCATCCGGCCATTGCGCCTCGGCTTCAATCCAGTTGGCGCCATACTCGGTGGGCGTGAAGGTGAAGCTCGTGCCGTAGGCCGGCTCCTGCCCGCGAGCTTCCCAAATAATACGCGTGCCGCCGAGATCGACGCCAGGGACGCTGAACATGGCCGTCACCGGCTGATTGATCGGGGACTCGGACGGCACGACAATTTGTCCGTTGATCGGGGTCCAGGCCTGGGATTTGGCCGGAGTCAACGTCGTGAGGAAGGCCAAACTCGCCAGACTGCGGGATTGATCCACATCGACGAATTCGGTCGTCACGTTAAAGCTATCACCCCAGCGGTCGTAGTAGGGATACGGCGCGGTGGAAGCGCTGTCTTGCGGGAAGTTGAGCGCGCCAAGTTCGCCTTGGTAAGGCGTGAGCCAGGCAAAGCCCGCCTGGATGTTTCCGAGAGGGATGCCGGCCGGCGGCAGCACCCGGCGGTCGTTCTGCGCGTACTGATGGACGATTTCGCGTTGGCGTTTCCAGCCGAGGCCGGTCACGTAGGTGACGTTGACGGGGTTGGCGCCGCCTTCGTAGTTCAAGTTGGAAAGAATCGCATCCAGGAATTCCTGGCGTGAATCCAGTTGGTAAGCCGAAGCGGCATCAAACGCCCGTTCGCTCGAGAAGTACCAGCCGGCGCCTTGAACGCGTTTGGTCTCCAGCGGGAAGCTGGTGCCGTAGGCATTGCTGTCGGCTCGAAGGCAGTGATCCTCCGCGCCGGCCAGCAGTTCGGCTTCGCATTTCGCGAGGTAAGCAGCGTTGAGCTGGCTGGATTCCAGCCGACCGGTGCGAGCTGCGAACGCATAGCTCCGCACGGCCCGTCCGTAGGCTTCCCACAAGCGCCACCAACTCCAGCGGTAAGTCGCAGAATCGCTGGGATTCGGGAACCACTCGAACAGTTTCTGCTGGTAAGCCGGATCGCCGGTGGCCAGATAAAGCTCGCACGCGGCCCAGGCCAATTCATCGTCGTGCATGAACTCGTCCCCGTAGTGATTGATCTTTTGGTAGGATCCATCTTTGCCGTAACGCGCGATGGCGTTGATGAGAAACTGCCAGCCGAGTTGCGCCTTTTGCAGATAAGCCGCCGCCTCACTCGGAAAGTGCTGCTTGAACAACGGCGAGGAAGCGGTCTGAGCCAGCGCCGCCACGGCTGCGGCAGTGCCGGAGGTGTTTTTCGGCCACACGACTTGCGGATCACCTTGGTCGGGCAAGACGTTGTTCTCGTAGGCGCGGTCGCGCGGATAGACGATAAAGTAGAAGCCGCCGTCGGCGTCCTGCAACTTGGCCAGATAATCCGCTTCCCATTTGGCTTCCTGGAGCAGATCGCTAATGCCGTCGCCGCTCTCCGGCAAACCCAGGTTATCCAACGCGGCAACGCCAGGGAACGCATCCGCCGCGAAGATCAGGTAATGGATCAACCCCGCGACGTTGATGGTGTACTTGCTGTAATCGCCGGCGTCATGATGCCCGCCGGAGACATCGACTTTTCCGGTCTTGACGAACGGATAGAGCTGCGAAGCCTCGTCTTTGAGTTGCGGCGCCGTGTGGCGCGGGTTGGAGGCGTAATTCGCATTGTATTGCGCAATCTTGCTCCAGGTAAACTCGTAGGAAGACTGCGGCACAGGGACTTCCGCTTGCGCCGTGTGGCAGGGGCCGTGGGTGTGGCGCGTGTAGGGCATCACGCAGTTCGTTCCGCAACGCTGGTGATACAACCCCAGCGCATAGGATCGCGCGAATGCCATCGCCACGCCATCATCGATCATGAACGGCAGCGATGCGCCTAGTCCCGGAACGACCAGCCGATACTCGCCCGGCGTGGTGAAATTGCTGAAGTCGGCCTCGAGTACCTTCTGGTAGGGCGTCGGCGTGTACGCGTACCCGACGTCCAGTTTGGCTTCCAGAGCTCCGCGGAAAACTTCTTGGCCGGTGCTCTGATCGATGAGACTGAATCCGAGCGACGCCGGAATGTCCATTTCGCCGAGGCTGCCCAAGTAATAGCCCACGCTGGCCTTTTTCGGCAGGGAAGGAAGGTAACCTTCTTGATTCACGTGGATGGCCGGGCTGTAGCGCAGGGGATTGGCGGCGCAGACGAACTGCATATCGGTCTGCCAAAGCGCGCCGCTTGGGTTCTTCACCTCCACGGCTTGACCGTCCGCGATAGTTCCCGCGAGCCGGAGGTAGAGACTGTTTTGAATACGGAGATCGCGCTGCGCGAGCGGCGCATAGAGCGCGCGGCGCTTGAAACCGACGGTTTGAACGGCCACGGACTGGCCGCCGACGGTGACGGAGAACTCCTGCACCGAAGGGGTCTGGAACTGGAAGTTGGAATCGACGAAATCCCAGCTCTCCACACGCGCGGGGTCCGGTTGCTTGGTATTGATCAGGACCAACTCCAGCGAATTCGGAGACAAGATGTGGAGCGCGTGAGCTCCCGGCTTGGGCATTTCCAAATTCGTGTAATCGACCACGCTCACCGTTGGAGGCGGCGCGTTCGTGGACGCCGGAGGTGGAGGAGTGGCGCTGTCGTTATCCGATATGTTGACCGTGGCGCCGCTCGAGGAGCCGACTGTGTAAGCCGAGTTCGACGTCAGCGTCAGGACGACGCTTTCAACTCCTTCAACAATTGTGTCATCGTAGGCGAAGATGGTGAGCGTCGCCGAAGCGGCGCCGGCCGGGAGAGTGATCGAGATGGGCATGTCGCCTTCGAGACGGCGGTAGTCCGTCCACTTGATCCCGGTGCCGTCCAGGGCGTAATTCACGGTCAACGCAGCGCTCGTGTCGCCTGTGCGCGTGAACGTGAAGACCCCCGGATCGGAGTTTCCTTCGGTAGCGTTGGCATCGGTGGCGGTGACCGTAACGGCGGGCAACGTGGGCGTCGGTGTAGAATCGTTATCAGCGATCGTTACCGTCGCGCTGTTGGATTTGGCGACCGTGTAGGCCGAACTGGCGTTGACGGTTAAGGTGACCGCCTCGCTGCCTTCCACCAACGTGTCGTCAACCGGCGTGACCACGACTGTGGCCGAGGCGGCGCCAACCGGGATTGTCACCGAAGAAGCCAGTGACGCGTAATCGCTCCCGGAAGTCGCGGAGCCGGTGACCGAATAATTCACGGTTAGCGCGGTTGCGGTGCTGCCGCTGCGGCTGATGGAGAAAGTCCCCGACTCCAGTCCTGCTTCGGCAGCGTTTGGGTCGGGCGTTGCGACCGTGATAGTAGGCAGTATGATCGCTGAATCGTTGTCAGCGATGTTGACGGTCGCGCTGCTTGCTGTGCCTGCGTTGTAGGCTGGATCCGGGGTAATGGAGAGGACGACGGTCTCGGTTGCTTCAACCTCGGTGTCGTCAAAAGCATAGATGGTCAGCGTGGCGGAACTTGCGCCCGCCGGGATGATAATCGAAACGGGCATGTCGCCCTCTAGCCGTCGGTAATCGCTCCATTTGATGGCAGTGCCGTTCAGTCCGTAATTGACGGTGAGCGCGCTGCTGGTGTCACCGGTGCGGTTGAAGCTGAACACACCGGGATCGGAGCTGCCTTCGGTCGCGTTCGCGTCGCTGGCTGTGACTGTCACCGTCGGCAACGTGACAGGCGGCGCGGCTGAATCATTGTCCGCGATGGTGATGCTGGCGCTGTTCGGCGAACCGATGCTGTAGTTCGAGTTCGAAGCGAGGGTGAGCGTCACGGTTTCCGATCCTTCAACCTGCGCGTCGTCAATCGGCGTCACGACCACTGTCGTCAAGGCGGCTCCAATGGGCAGCGTGACCGATGTGCTGATCGTCGCATAATCGCTCCCGGCTTGTGCGCTGCCGCCTATTGAGTAGTTCACCGTCAACGCACTCGTCGTGCTGTCAGTCCGGGCGATCGTGAAGATGCCGGCGTCCGCCGCGGCTTCAGCGGCGTCGGCATCAGATGCTTGGACAGTCACGACCGGCAGAGTGGGTGCGGGATTCGACCCGTTCACGGTCGCGAATGCGCCTTGGCTGGCATTGAAATAGGTGCCGCTCGGCGTATTCTCCAATTTGACCGCCCGCACCATGTAGCTGTAACTGCCCGTCGTGACTGTGGCATCGGTGTAGCTTGTCCCGTTGACCGGCGAACCGGTCACTCGAGTGAATGGCCCTGCCTGAGAACCGGCACGGTAAACATGATACCCCAGCACCGAATCGGCGGAAGGCAGCCAAGTCAATTGAGCGCCTCCGGAACCCAAGCTGCCGCTTAACGCCGACGGCGGAGCGACCGGGTGCATCCGCAAAGTGGGATCGCCCATGAGCGCGATGTGAATGCCGCGCGCCTCGCTGTTGTACTGATTCTTGTAGAGCCCATTGTTGTTTTGGCTCAGCCGGATTCCGAAGCCGGCGGTTTCGCCCAACGCCATGGCATGGTAATAATGATGGGGCCGGCCGGACCAGGAACAGGTTAGACCCATGGTCGGTGTGGCCAGAGCGCTGCGCATGATGTTGTCCTGCGTGTCCCAATCGCAAAGCCAGCTTCCGAAATACATGTGGAAAACCGCCTTCGCATCGGCAGCCACGATATCCGTGCTCCAAACGTCGCTGTAAAGTCCGTTGGTCCCCAGCCCGCTGATGCTCGTCGCGCTGCCGCCGCCGCATCCGTAGGCCCAGAGGTAACTGTTCGACTGGAGGTACGAAATCCATTTTTCGGCGAGAGGCGCGGTGTCGCTGGCGTTGGACGTGATGTAATTGCCCGCGCCGAAGAAGGGCGCGAAGTTTCGGTAACCGCTCGCGGCAAAGGCCTCGCCGCCGAAGTCGCCAAATCGATTTCCGACTAATCCCCGCTGGGGCGCGGTCATCAGCTTGTGGCGAAAGTTGTGGTCCTTGTTCAGATACCGCCGCAGTAACTCGACCTCGCTCGGAAAACTGCCGGGATCGTTCCAATACTTTTTCCCGGGCATGTTGGCGAAATCAACTCGGCCCACCTGCAAATCCACATCCGACGGCAGGTAGCTCTGGTCGTAAATCCCGTCGCCGTTTCCATCCGTCCAGTTGCCGTCCATGTCGCCATAGAAGACATCCGCGGGCATGGGTCGGGCTTGATGGCCGTCCACATTCAAGTTTCCGGAGCGAACAACCGGAACCCGGCCAAACAAGAAGACCGCCTTCACATTCGCCGGATCCGCGTTGTATTCCGTCTTGATCAGGCCTTTAACCGTGGCCGGACTGGCCGTGCGGGCGACGTCGCGGCGGAGGACCGTCCAGCCGTCGGCGGCGAGATCCTGTTCGAGCCGGGCTAATTCCGTGACGAGATTGGCGGCATAAGTGTTATCCACCACCAGCACCACCTTGCCTCGGCTATCGACCAACGGCGCCTGTATGCCAGCGACGATGTAGCCGTAGCCGGTGTATCCGAGGGAGGTTAGCTTGACGATTTGATACTCGTAAGCCGTGCCGACGGCGACGTTGCTGTCGGTGTAACTGGTGGTGGACCCTGGAAGCGTTGTTCCCGTTCCCCACGAGGTGAGGTTCGGGGCCTTGCGATAAATCGTGTAACTGTTGGGCGTCGCGCGCGTGTCTTGAGGCCAGCTCAATTTGATCTGCGGCGGCGCTGATTGAACCGTGGCACTCACCTGCACGGCGTATTCCCATGTGGCTTCCTGCGCGGACCCAGGTCGGGTCGCGAACAGAAGCGTCAAAAAACCGATAACGGCACTAAGAATGTATTTCATAGTGCCGCGAACGGTAAGGAGATGGCCTTTTAGCGAATATCCGCGCCCGTCCGAAAAAACTGTGGGACTCTCAGTCGCCGCTTTGTCGTGGTCTGTCCTACAAGATTTCGCAATCTCGATTGCTTTCAGCGCAGGATTTTTTTACCAACTGAGTCACCCATGAATGTCCGGTGCATCCTCAAGTTGTCGGTGGCGGCGCGCGGCCATCCTGGCCGCTGCGGCCCCCACAACCTGCGCGGCTCGATTATTCCCAGGCCTCCCGGAAGAACAGAACCGCTGCGGCCTG
>JACQWK010000080.1 GCA_016209525.1 Verrucomicrobiota bacterium | reverse complement strand
GTTCTTGATAAACGCATTTCAACCAATATTTACGGGCATTTCGAGCTTTTTTATTATTTCAAGCAAAAATTCGCACTTGTTGCAGGACTAGTTGGTCCAGGCTCACATTCTCTTGCTCGGCCAGCTCAGCCACTTGCCGCGCCAGTGGGTCGGGCACTTGCGCTTGAATCGTTGTCATGTGTTTCCTCTCAGTTTGGCCAGGAATTCGGCCGGTGTCAGAACTTCTATACCAAACGCCCGAGCGGGCTGCAAATGCCGTGTATTGCGGGTGACGATGCAAGGCACCTGGCCTTCGACGGCCAGTTGCAGGAGCGGCTCATCATCCGGGTCGGTCAGTCGCGGAATCCAGGCGGGTTCCAATTGGCGCTGTTCCGCAGCGGCGCAGAGGGCATCGAGAATGTCGTCAATGTCTTCCATCCAGCTACTCCCTTGAACCAGGCGCTCCTTCTGGCGCGAGTATTGATGCCAAGACTGGACTGTTCTCGTGGACTCCCGGCTCTGCGGGCACGAATACTTTGACAGTCAAGGCGACCGACGGCGGTTCGCCTCCGCTGAGCCACACAGCGGATTTTACCGTTGTCGTCACAGCCCCGGAAGGCCCGAAGCTTCTGGGTGCGTTTCTGCCGAACGGCCAGTTTCAACTGACGCTCAATGGCGAGATCGGACGCATCTATTTGATCCAAGTTTCGGCGGACTTGACCGTCTGGGAACCGGTGACAAACATTCTTAGCACCGCCGCGACGATTCAGATCACAGATTCTGCGGCGGCCAGCGCGCGGCAACGTTTCTACCAGGCGGTGTCGCCCTGATTGAAAGCAGGGGAAACCCGAATGTTCCGCTGTATCGGAAAGCCTTTGTGCTCTCCATGAAGACCGGGCCGCGTTGGTGGTGAAGAGAAACTCATTCCGTCGATCCCACTGGGCGCTCTTGGTGGAAAAAAGGAGTTTCCAGGGCCGCCGCGAGCAGCTAAATTGCCGCTATGAAGGCACAGTACACGGCAGTGATTTTCAGGGATGGTGACTGGTACGTGGGCTGGTGTCCGGAAGTCAAGGGGGCGAACGGTCAGGGCAAAACGAGAAAGGAATGTTTGAGGGACATCGCGGCCGGAGTGACGACCATGCTCGAGTATTATCGAGCCGAAGCGATGAAACAAGCGCCGCCGGATGCGGAGCGAGCGACTCTAACGTTCGCGTGAAACGCCGGGCAGTTCTGCGCCACTTGCGGGGAGAAGGATGTTTCCTCGACCGTGATGACGGTCCGCACTCGGTTTGGAAAAATCCCACACGGGCGACGCCGAGTCCGTCCCGCGGCACGGCGAGATCAACATTTTCCTCGTTCGAAAAATCTGTCGGGAACTCCGAATTCGACCTCCGCCAGACAAGGCTTAGCTTCAGAGATCGGTCTGCCAACCGGCCAGTTTCCACCAACCTTCACGGCGAAGCCGGACGAATCTACCTGATCCAGGCCTCCACGGATTTGATCGTTTACGGCAGCGGTCTTGCCGCGCCATTTCGCCGTGAGTCGCCGGCAGCCAGCGCTTATGCAGCGAGGAAGCTGGTTGACGGGTTGGCTTGAAGTCAACGGCGATACCGATACGTTGAGGTTCGTTGACACGAGTGAAGCGGCTGTTGGAAGAATTGCCAGACAACAACCACACGATCTGTGGTTGTTCCCTGGAATATCCGGAAACGACCGCCGGCGGTCCAACGCCTGTCAGGCCGCTCGACCAAGCTCTGAAACTTCTGGTGTAATCAGGAGCCGTTTTATTCCGAGAAACTGATACCGTTCCTACCGCTCCAAAGGTGAGGATGCGGCCTGGATTGGACTCGATGGATATGGGGCGGCTTAACACCGATTGGGACTCGGTCGGGACCAGTCGTTGGATTTGAAGTGGAGGGCACAAGCCCGGACTCTCACCTTGCGACAAGCTATTGGAACGGCATTTCGAGCCGTTTTTTATGGATTCCGCTCTCGGCAAGGCAAGGAACTCTGGTACGGAGGACGGTCGAATTTCCTTTGAAATCCATTCTTGCTGCCCTAGGATGCGCCTATGACCGTGACGCCAGTCACCTCGTTCCCGCTGGACGGGATGCAGACCGCCTCTGCCCGTTTTAATGTGCAAGCGGAGGCGATTGCCCGCGGCGAAATCGAGGCCGAAAGGGTGGCCGCACTAATCGAGAGCCAGCGCGCTTTGGAAGCGAACGCAGCGGCCGCCAGGGCTGCGGACGAAGCGGTCGGCACCATCATCGACACTTTCGCCTGATCAGGCGCTGGGATTTTGTCGGCTTTCTCGGCTGGCGGGCGGCAAGCGTGGAGAGGTTTGAGGAGAGTTTCCGCAGCGCTCTACCATGCATTGAGTACATGACCCCACCCCTGGCCCCCACTACTGTTGAATTAAGGTCAACCGACCGTTTCTTGCTCTTAATCGTGCTCTTACTCTTACTCCGGAACTCCCTGGAGAGATCAAGATTACGAGTAAGAGTAAGAGCAAGACCTGCTCGGGATGGAATCGAATTCATTCTTAATTCAACAGCAATACCCCCGGCCCCTCCCAAGAGGGGAGCCGGTTTCCGGTGCTTTTGCCGCTTCAGTCGGTAAAACCTCAGTTCGGATCGAAGGAAAAAGACGGACGAATTCAGATTTGACGCCCCGAGGTTGGTTGGGGGAGCCTGGGCCTTCCGAAGTCTCGATTTATGAAAGTAATTCCTGCCGCAATCCGTTTCGCCGCCATCGCCGTGTGCTTTGGTGACGCATTGTTCGTCGCCGACGTCCGTAGCGGCTCGTTGGGCAAGACCTTCACAATATCCCGCGCCGATTATGAGGATCGGGTGCGGGCGGTTTGGACGGCGCAGATAGTCGCCGTGCTGCTGGATTGGCCCTTCGAGCATCAAACCGCTTCGATGGTATGGGTGGATCGTTACCCGCGCCCCTGGACCACCGCGCCGGTCGATGACGATTGGTATTACGAAATGACGGCGCTGGGCGGCTTCGAGCGCTACGGCATCGGAATGACCGTGGAACAACTCGGCGAGCAATGGAAGGAACATTCCTGCGGTTCGTGGGGTTCAAGCGAGCAAGCCAGGCTGCTCTTGGAGCGTGGAATCAAACCGCCGCACACGGGCCATCCGCGGCACAACCGGCTCTGGTTCACCATCGGTCCGCAATTCAGCTCCGACCTCTACGGCGCGCTGGCGCCCGGATTGCCCAATCTGGCGGGCCGCTTGGCGCGCGAACTCGGCCACATCAATGGCTACGCGGAGGGCACGGACGGCGCCGTCTTCATGGCGGGCATGATCAGCCTCGCGTTCGTGGAGAAGGACTCCAAAGCCATCGTCCGCAACGCCGCGCGATTGGTTCATCCCGATTCGCCGTATCGCCAATGTCTGGACATGATCGTGGGCTTGGCGGACCAGGGAAGAAGCTTCGAAGAGATCGCCAACGCGGTCGAAGACCGCTGGCACCTCGAGTATCCCGCGACCAACAATGCGGTGGCCAACGGCGGTTTGGTCGCGCTTTGCGTTTGGTTTGGCGAGGGAGATTTTCTGAAAACCGTCAATCTTGCGGCCCGCGCTGCGGACTTTACCGACGCCGACTGCAACGCCGCGAACGCCGCGGCGGTTGTCGGCGCGATGCATGGAATGAAATGCTTGCCGCCGCATTTGGTTGCGCCACTGGGCGACCGCATTGCCGGCGAGAGGATGGGCCCGGTGAAATTTCGACAGCCTGTCGAGGTGAAAATCTCGGATCTGGCCAAGCGGACGGCGGCCATCGGCACCACATTCCTGCTGGCCAACGGCGCCAAATTGGCCGACGAAGTTTTGAACATTCCGGCGCAGGAACCAATGACTCAGCCGGCTGAACTTTTCAGACTCGCTGACCTCACGCAGTTTTGGAATCCAGAGTGGACGCTGGAACGCGCGGGATTTGGCGGGGCGGGCGGAGGAATGGCCGGCATTCGAGGAATCACCTATTTGGAGGGCGAGGTTCTGGCGACCTACCCGCGCGATGAAGTTCGCGGCGTTGTGCTGCGGCGCACCGTCAAGCTTGGCGAAAATCCTTTTCTCTCGTTTCAGGCGGGCGCCGACGCGGGACGCGCTTGGGAGTTGAATGTGTATGCGAACAACAAGCTGATGGAGAAACGCGTGATCGAAGGCGGAACGCAAGACCGCAAATGGGAGGAGATCCAGGTGGATTTGAGTTCTGTCGCAGGGCAAACAGTCCATCTGCGGCTCTATCAGCGTGTGCTGGTCCCTAAACGCGTGGCGGGAAACGCTTACTGGAAAGCCTTGAGGGTTTGGTGAAACCGTTGTGCTGCAGCCGCCAGCAATTCTCATTTTGACGACAGGCACGACCTGCGACCCGCTTGTAGTCCCGGCTTTTGCCGGTTTTCTCGCGCTGGCCGGCTAAAGCCGGGACTACATTCGGGTCATAATGAGAATTGCTGGCAGCCGCCGGTTCGAATTGATCTTTGGTTTTCGGTTAGGCTACTCTGGTCTCAAGAGTCAATTGGCGGCTATGAACCCGATGGTCAAGGCTATGACCGGGGAACACGAGCTGAGTGGAGTTAGGCGATGCCAAAGACGCAACCGATCGCGCAAACAACCAAGCAAGCCTACGCGCTGGTCACTCCAGATGAGGCTTTGCCCAGTGGCGATCCTCGCTATGTGCCGCTCGACGCCGCGCGGGGGACCAAGAATGCAGCGCAATCGCTGGCGGAACGAATCAGTGCGCTTGGCTCTGCGGTCGAACAAGGCGGTCGCCGCGAGTTTGCACGCTTTCTTGTGACAGGACATAGTGGCTGTGGCAAGACGACCGAACTCAACCGGCTCAAAGACTTGCTCACACGGACCAACCTTGCCGTGGTTTACTTCGATGCTGAATCCGAATTCGACCTCCAAAAACAAAACGTGAGCTGGTGGAACATCCTTCTGGAGGTCATTTGGCAGATCGATACCCAACTCAGCGAACCGCCGTATCGCCTCCAGCTTCCCGAAGGTCTGCGGAACGCCGCAACAGAATGGCTCGCCCGCACGGTGACCAAGAAAACGCAACGCCTCGACATCGAGTCCAGCTTGGAGACCGAATTCGGAGTGGACGCAAGCTTGCCTTTCTTCGCCAAGGCAAAAGCGGTATTCAAAGCTCTGATCAAGGCGGGCTCTTCGACGGTCAGGGAAATTGAACAAGAAGCCGAGCGCCGGCCCAACGTGCTGCTTGAGGCCGTGACGGACATCGTCAACCATGTCGATACTGCCCTGCAAAAGGAGCGTGGCCGTGGTTTGGTCATCGTTGTGGACGGCCTGGAGAAGATCCCGCTTCGCTCGGTCGGCGACGGATTGACCACTCACAATTTGCTCTTTATCCACGCGGGCAATTACCTCAAAACACCGCCGTGCCACATGGTTTACTCGCTGCCGCTGGCGTTGCTGGCCAGCGCGAATGTCGGGCAGGTTTTCCCGGAGCAGCCGGTCATTATGCCGATGGTTCGCGTTCGTCATCGCGATGGCCGGCCAGATGCTCACGGCATTCGTGCCTTGGTTGAGGTCATCGGGCGACGAGTGGACTCGAAACTGTTCGCGCCAGGCGTCCTCAAGAGGCTGGCGCTCGCCAGTGGAGGACACATCCGTGATTTCCTTCGGCTCGTCCGAGAGGCTGCCGCAGGGTTTGGGAAGCGGGTGACGACACGGGATGCCGATCGAGCGGTCGCGCAACTCGTGGACACCTACAACCGGCTGATCGAGGGACGCTTCATCGAACGCCTGGATTACATCGATCAGCATCAGGAGCGTTTGGGTGGTCCTGAAGACGGCGAACTCATCAACCGCCTCCTCGTTTTGGAATACCGAAATGACGAAACCTGGGCTGCCCTTCATCCGTGTGTGAAACAATCACCTCGATACGTCAGGTCGCCTCGTGACCGCAAAGAAGAAAAAGCCTGAATCGACCGCACGCCGTTTGCTGCCTCCGCTCGATGTGATGCTGACCCCCGCAGCGCTGGAAGAGTGGACGCGCCTGACTCGGACTCTCCCTCTGAACACGGGCCCGCGCTTGTTGTTTGTCTTGGTCGATTCTCCAAAGCTTCGCCGGCGGCTGGCCGATCACCTAGCCGCTGGTCTGGGCGCCAAAGGCCACACGGTTGCGACGCTGGAATTGACCTCACCCAAAGCATCCCCGCTGCAAGGAGCCTTTGACTTGGCGGAGCGTCGGCCCGAAGCGCATTTCCTTTTCCTGCACGGCTTGGGGCTTAGCCTGAATTCTTCGGAAACCCGGCTCAGCGCCATTGCCGACTTGAATCTGCATCGCGATCAAATCCCCAAGCGCTTGGCCGTTCCCCTGATCCTTTGGATCAGCGATGAGGTTTTCACCGATCTGGCTCGCCACGCACCCGACTTTACGGCTTGGCAGGCCGGGGTCTTCACCTTGGCCGCCACGGATGAAACGTCAGCGCCGACCCATCTGCCCAGCGGCGTCGTCACGGCGATGTTTACCGACATCGTGAACTCGACCCGGCTCAAGAATCTCATGGAAGGGGAAACCTCCGGCCGGCGCGACGCCGCGTTCCGCGCCCGCATCAAGGGGCCGCACGATAAGATCGTTCTCGCTTGCGTCGAAGAAGCCGACGGACACCTCGTCAATCCCACTGGCGACGGCTTCTGCTTTTCGTTCCATGACGCCGAGGAAGCCATCCTCTGCGCCCTCAAGATTCAAGACCAACTCACCGCGCGCCCCATTCAGACCCCGGAAGGCCGTCTGCTGGTTCGCATCGGCTTGCACACCGGCATCGCTGATCCATCGGGCGGCGACTACATCGCTTCCACGATCGACAAAGCGGCTCGCGTTCAGAGCAAGGCCGAGCCGGGACAGGTCGCGGTTTCGCGGGAGACCCACGCGCTGGCGTCCGGAAAGTTGCGCGGGGTCGGCTTCGAACGCGTGGGAGAGTTCGACCTCAAAGGCTTGGGCACCGAGGAAATCTTTCGCGCCTTCCTAACAACCGAAGACCCCGCCCGAGCTGCTGAGAACGCCTACCGGCGACACCTGATCGACCGATTCGGCAAAATGACTCTTTATTCGATCACTTCCGACGCGCCGCTCTCCGTGGACCTGGAGCGAGTCTTTGTCCGGCTGACCACAATCGAAAAACAGAAACACGCCATGCCTCCATTCGGGCGTGCAATGGAGAACCTTGACGATGACGAACTCGGGTTTCGGTTTGGCGAGCCTGGGTCTAGGCTTCCCTCGCGTCGCAGTGTCCAACTGATGCGTGGCCGGCCCGCGCCATTCCCCGCCCGGCCGCTCACCGACGCTCCCGTCATCGAAGAAACGACCGTCACCCTGTCCCTCAACGAAGCCGTGCGCCGCCACGCCAGCATGGCGGTCATCGGCGCGCCCGGCTCTGGAAAAACCACGCTCCTGCAATATCTCGCGTTGACCTTTGCCCGCCATCAAACCAAGGAACGGTTGGAACTGGAGGAGGACCGGCTGCCGGTGCTGGTGGCGCTGCGGGATTACAACCGGTTCCTGGAGAACCTCCGCACGCGCGGCGAACTCCAGGAACCGGGCGCGTCCCTGCTTCCGCGCTTCCTGACCGAGCACGTCAAGAGCGCGGCGCCTCACTTGGCGCTGCCGGACGGCTTCTTTGCGCGCGCGCTCGCCAAAGGCGGTTGCGCCGTGTTCCTCGACGGCCTGGATGAAATCGCCGATCCCATCCAGCGCGGCCGCATTGCCGAAGCGGTCGCCAACGTCGTTCAGCAATATTCCGCCAACCGGTTCATCGTCACGTCGCGTCCGCGCGGCTACGAGAGCGAAGCGCGCCAGCGGCTCAGCCCGATGTGCGCCGAGTGCACGATCCGGGATTTTGACGAGAAAGATCGGACCGCCTTCGCGCAGGCGTGGTACGAGGCGGTGGTGACCCAACGCAAAGGCGGCACGCCGACGGCCCGCGAAGAAGCCCGCGCCGCCGCCGCCGATTTGCTCCGCGCCATTCAAGCCGACCCGCGCATCACCGCGCTGGCCAGCAATCCTCTGCTGCTTTCGGTGCTGGCCATGGTGCATCAGCGCGGCACCACCCTTCCGCAGCGCCGGGTCGAACTTTACGAGGAGTGCATCGACTTGTTTCTGGGCTACTGGGACCAAGTCAAGGGCGAATCCGCGCGCGAACTGGCCCGGCTTGGCGGCCTGACGCGCGGAGAAAAGCGGGCCTTGCTCGAACCGGTCGCCCTCTGGCTGCACGAACGGGGCGAGTCCGGAATGCAGGTCGATCAGAAGGAACTGGAGGATGCCATTGCTGGCCAATTTCGGGAGTTGTTCGGCGATCCCGAGCCGCAATCCCGCCGGCGGGCCAAGCTTTTCCTGGAGGTCATTACCGAGCGCACGGGGCTGATAGTGGAGCGGGAGACGGGGGTCTATGCCTTCGCCCACCTAACTTTCCAGGAATACCTCGCGGCGCGCGCTTTAGCCGATCGTCCGGATTATATCCCTTACACTTTGGCCCGCCTGCACGATCCTTGGTGGCGCGAGGTCATTCTGTTGGAAGTGGGCCACCTGGCGACGCCGAATACACGACGTTCCCGTGAGCAAACCACGAATCTCCTGAAAGCCATTCGTAACGCCGGCAGTTGGCTGGAGGACGTCTTGAAACGGGACCTGCTGCTGGCGGGCCGGGCGGTGTCGGATGTAGGTGCTTTGGGAGTGGAAAAGGATTTCCGGCAGAGCCTTTGCAGCGAACTGCTGGCTTTGTGGCAGCAGAGCCGATACGAACCTCAACGCAAAGAACTGATCGATCTTTTTGCTTACGCGATGCCCACTTCGGACGGGCCGATGATTCTCGACAAGCTCCTGGCCCTGAGCCAGGACGCCAACGACGACGTGCGGCGCGCGGCGGCGGACGCCTTGGGCAGGCTGGGGGCGGCGGCGGCGACCGAGAAGACCTTGGGGGCGTTGGTGGCCCTGAGCCAGGACGCCAACGACGACGTGCGGAGCGCGGCGGCGTACGCCTTGGGCAGGCTGGGGG
>JACQWK010000717.1 GCA_016209525.1 Verrucomicrobiota bacterium | reverse complement strand
ATCCTCTCCCCACTCGTTCCTCGCGGGGAGAGGAAGATGACGCGAGGCCAATGCTCCGCTCAACTCAACAGCAGTGTCCGCGGGAGCAGGGCCAGTATTGCCCGGCTCCGCACCAGTTCCTCTCTTGAGAGGGGTCGTGGGTGGGGCTTCGGCCGGCGCAGGTTCAGAACTCCCATCCGTAGGAGCCGACGTCAGGAGGCTCTGATCAATGTCGGATTTTGGATTTTGGATTTCGGATTTGGAAGTATGAGCCTCGCTACCTCGGTTGTTGCCAATGAATGATTCACATGAGGATAGATCGCGACAGGGCTGGGACGTGTCTGCAACCGCATGATCACGCGAAGTCAACGCAGCCAGCCCGAGTCCGATAAGCCCAACGACCCCGTTGATCATCGCCGCGACGAACGTGGCGGTCGCCATTTCATGCACGCGTAACAAATAGAACCCGGCCAGAAGACAGCCGAATACGGCGCCGGCAATGTTCCCGCCGTAAAAAAATCCCAGCCACGAAATTCCCTGCGGACTCGTTTCGACCCATCGCGCGATCGCGGGAAGAGTCGCGCCCATGAGGACGGTCGGCGGGAGCAAAGAAACCGCGCAGACAATCCCGCGCAGCAGGATCCCCATCGAACCTTCGCCGGCGTAAGCCATGTAAAGGCGTCCCACGTACGGCATGGCGAAGAGCACGAAGACACCGAGCAGCCCGATTCCCAACTCGATCAGGCCATAGACGCGCAACGGATGGTGTCCGGACGAAATGACCCGCGGAAACGCAAGGCTGCCCAGACACATGCCGCCCATGAAGGTTCCCAGCAGCACTCCGAGAGAGATGGCCGACGAGCCGATCACCAGTTGCAGCAACTGAAACCAAACGATTTCGTAAATCAAAGCCGCGCAGCCGCTGCCTACGAACAGCAACAGCAACAGCGGCAGAAACCGATGGGTTGTGGCGGCATTTACCGTCAGCTTTGGCTCCTCCGTGATCATGTCACATCAACCCACCCCCGTACCCCTCCCAGGGAGGGGAGCGCCGCGCGGTGCAGCCGATTGGAATTCCCCTCCTGGGAGGGGCAGGGGTGGGTTGGCTCATGAAAAAGTCCCATTCTGTCAGAGGCGCGACTGCTCCTGGCGTTCGAAAGATTCAACGCTGGCTTGCATCACCGCGCCTTCACGTCGTAGCAGTAAATCAATTCCTGGTCCCGGAGATAGAGCTTGCCATGGCTGATGACGGGGTGAGTCCAGACTCGGCCCTGGCGGCTGCGAGTCTTGCTTTGCGGAACCGGCGTGAACCGACCGTGCTCGTGCCAGGCTTTTGGCGACGCTTCAATCAACACGATCGTTCCACTGGCTTCATCGAGACAGTAAAGCATGCCGTCGGCGCAAGCGATGGCGCCTTTGCCCAGCGCCCGCTTCTCACTCCAGACTTCTTCGCCGGTCAGGAGATTCTGACACAACCAGCCGACGCCGTCGGAAAAACCATAAAGGTGATCCCCGACCAGGATCACCCCGCCGTGGTGGTTCTTCATGAGTTTGTTTTCATAGACATCGGAAGCCTCGTTGCCCGGGCCAATTTTCACCAACTTGCAGCCTGCGCCGTAACCGGCGGTGGCATAGACATGGCCGTCTCGATAAATTGGCGTAGGAATGACGGCCGTGCGTCCCGGCCAGGACGATCTCCAAAGCAGTTTGCCATCCTTCGCCGTCACGCCGGCCAGAGTTCGTTCGGTGAGCTGGATGTACTGTCGGCCGCCGTTGAGATCGGCGGGAACGATGGAAGAGTAGTGGGCCGGATCGGTAAACTCCGCGGACTGCCAGATCAGCTTGCCGGTCATCTTGTCCAATGCCGCCAGCGTGCCTTTCGATCCGCCCGGCGTGCAAACCACTCGTTCGCCATCGACAAGCACCGATTCTGTGAAGCCCCAGTTCGGCCGCCGTCCGCCGAGATCGCTCATGGATCGTTGCCAGCGCAGTTTGCCGTCAGCCACGTTCAAACAAGCAAGAACGCCCAAGCCAGTCATGGCATAAACACGGTCGCCGTCCACGGTCGGCGTGGCACGCGGGCCATCCCCGCGGCTTTCTTTGAAGACGGAGCCAATCGGCGTGGCCCAAAGTTCCTGGCCGGTGTCGGCGTCCAGGACGAGAACGCACTCGGAACCGTCGCGCGCGCCCATCGTGAACAATTTGCCGCCGACGATCGCCGGACCGGAGTAACCCTGGCCGGCCTTGTCGAAAAGCCAAAGGCGTTTCGGACCTTCGGACGGCCAAGCTTTGAGCAAACCGGTTTCCTTCGAAACATCGGTTCGATCCGGTCCGCGCCACTGCGGCCAGTCGAAATTGTCGGCGCCACCGGCGTTGCGCGCGAGAATGGAAGCGGCAAGGAAAATCAAGGCGGTTGTCGGAGAGAGATTCATGCGATCAAACAAGCTCATTTACGGAACTTTTTGGACTGCGGCGTGAAGCGCAGCGCCACGCCGCTTTGGAACTCCGGGCTGGGCCTTGAAAGCGGTGTCGCATGCCTGCACCGAGGTGCTTCGGCATGCCAGGCCGCTTCGCTCTGCCACCGCAGTCCAAAATCGTCGCAACGCGCGACGATTTCAGCCGGTACTGATGGACTGCAAGTCAGTGCGCCTAATCGAAGCTGCGCGACGCCACTAACGACGCACAGACGGAGTCCGAAGTTACAGCACAATAGTTACGGAAATCCTGGGGCCATCGGCAAGAATTCGATGTCAGCAATTCTCATTTTGGCAACTGGCGCCATCGGTGACCCGCTTGTAGTCCCGGCTTCAGCCGGTTTTCGCGCCGCGACTAAAGCCGGGACTCCGCACGGTCAAAATGAGAATTGCTTGCGACACCCCGGAGCACGGCGAAGTCTTGCGTCCGGTTGAACGCATGCAACGTCTGCACGATTTGCTCTTCTCCTGGTCGGATAAATGACCCGCCTTTGCAGGCCAAGCCTTCGTCGGACAGGCCCAGGAAGATCGTGATCGGTTTTCCTTCGGCGCGCAGCGCGGCGCGGGCCACGTCCTTCAACTTTGGAGGCGAGTATTCGCCCTTGCGGAAACATTGTTCCAGGACCGTGCCGAAGGCGACATACGTCGGATTCAGGTGAAGATTGATCCGAATGCCATACTCCCGCGATTTCTCGCTCAAATAGTCAATGGCCCGCTCGGTGTCGAGGACGGCTTCTTCGTCGGTCATCCCGGGGACGGGCTTTTGCATGAAGTAGCATTTCAGGCCGAATCCGTACGTGGCCACTTTCCGGCAAAGAGCTTCGAACTGTTCGAGCTTCAGTCCCTTCTTGAACACTTGGTTGCGAATCCGGTCATCGAAGGCCTCGAACCCGATGCCCAGTTCGAGTGTGGTCGGGGTCGCTCCTTCTTTCAACGCCCGAGCAATGAACTCCAGCTCCGCAACGTCCACGTACTCGGCCCGTGTTTCGAGACAGAGCACGGACATTTGCGGCAAGTGCAGGTTCAACTTCGCGATCAAATAGATCAGCGCCGTCGAAGAAAATGTCGCTTCGTCCAGAACCGAGCCGTTGTTGCTGACGATCACTTTTCGCAGGGAACTGCATCGCGGCTGAACCTCCGGATGATTGAGCAAATAGTCCACTTGCGAAATGAGCGCTTGGTAGCTCACGTGCTTCTGGGACATCCGAGCGGGTAAATTGCAGCCGAGACAACGCGACCAACGGCAGGCCTGACTGTAGAAGACGACGAAGAGAATCGGGCCCTCCGCCGACTCTTGAAACCAAAAATCCGCCGGCCGATTTGGGTCGTGCTGCTCGTCAAAGTGATAGCCCTTATGCCCGCGAAGGGTGGCTCGGAGGATTTGATCCTCAACTCGCTGGCCTTCATTTGTTGTCTCTTTGTTCATGGCGATGCTCCGATGAAGGGTTCCTGGTTGCGGATGAATCCACGCTTCATGGCCGTTCTTCTTGCTGTGGCGGCAAAGAGCGTACACCCGCGCGCTCAGGAAACAAGCACGGGTTGCGCTGCGGGAGCAAAGACGGCAATTCTGATTTTGGCAACTGGCGCGGTTCGTGACCGTAAGGCGGACACTCCTGTCCGCACATTTTCGGAGGTTTTGCGGACAGGAGTGTCCGCGTTACGGCCAAAATGAGAATCGCTGGAGCAAAGTCTGGCGTTGTCACCTGAAATGAGGGAGAATTCCAATCGTGAAACCTCTGTCCCTCGTGTCTGGAGCGCGGACAGCCCTGTCCGCGCAACCCCAATACCTCAAGCAGAAACGTGCGGACATAGCTGTCCGCGCTCCCCTCCAAACGAATTCCACTGGACGATCTCCCGGCCCAAGGCCCCGTGGCCTTCCGGCCTTGATAGCGGTTGCGTCGCTGGTCTCAAGCTGTGTTCTACTCGCTGAGGATCTCTCGGTCTTCACGCCGCAGCCTGCCGGCGAGGCCCCGCGGCAAATGGTCGGCACCTACCTCAAACAGCAGGCCTACCAAGCCTTGGAACGGCGTCGCGAGGCTTACGAACAGGTCAAGACGCCGGACGAGGCCAAAACATACCGCGAACGCCTGCGGCAATTCTTCTTGGAACAACTGGGCGGATTCCCGGAGCGAACGCCGCTCAATCCGAGGATCGTTGGCGCGCTGGAAGGGGACGGCTGCAAAATCGAGAAAATCATTTACGAAAGCCAGCCCCGGCACTTCGTCACGGCGCTGTTGTATTTGCCGGCGAGCCCGCCGCCGTTCCCGGCGGTTCTGATGCCTTGCGGCCACTCGGCCACAGGCAAAACGGAAAATCAGATCCAAGGAATCTTTCTGGCCAAAAATGGCATAGCGGCCTTGTGCTATGACCCGATCGGTCAGGGCGAGCGTTACCAACTGCTGGACGGCAGCGGCCAACCGAGGTTCAAAGCCACCGATGAACACACGCTCCTCGGGGCTGCTTGCATTCTGCTGGGCCGCGGCACCGCGACGTATCGCGTCTGGGACGGCATGCGCTCGCTGGATTACCTGGCCAGCCGGACGGACATCGATGCGGCGCGAATCGGTGTCTCCGGCTGCTCCGGCGGCGGCACATTAAGCAGCTACTTGATGGCGCTGGACGACCGTATCGCCTGCGCCGCCCCCAGTTGCTATCTCACGAGTTTTCGGAGACTGATCGACACCATCGGCCCCCAAGACGCCGAGCAGAACATTCACGGCCAAATCGGATTCGGCATGGATCACGCGGATTACATTTTGATGCGAGCTCCCAAACCCACGCTGATGTTAACCGGAACGCAGGACTTCTTCGACATCCAAGGAAGTTGGGACACATTCAGGCAAGCGGCGCGCTGGTACACGCGCCTGGGTTTCCCGGAGCGCATGGCCATGGTCGAGACCGATACCAAGCATGGCTATCCGCAGCCGCAACGCGAGGCCATGGTCCGCTGGATGCGGCGCTGGTTGCTGGGGCAAGACCAACCGGTGACCGAGCCGGCCATCAAAACCCGGCCGGCAGATGAGCTGCTTTGCACACCGCGCGGACAGGCGCTCTTGCTGGACGGAGCGCGGTCGGTTGTCGAATTGAACGTCGAGCTGAGCGCGAAACTGGAGGCACAACGGCGCAAGATTTGGGAACCGGGAGGCCACCCGGAAGCGCTTGCGGCCGTTCGAAGCGCGTCGGGCATTCGCCCGTTGGCAAGTCTGCCGAAGCCGCGAGCGAGCCGTGTCGGTGCGGTCGAGCGGCAAAGTTGCCGAATCGAAAAGCTCATACTGGAGGGCGAACCGGGCATCCGCCTTCCGGCCTTGCTTTTCCAGCCGGTCAGACCCAGCGGTCGGCGTTACCTGTGGCTCAATGGAGAAGGTAAACACGCGGATGCGGGGCCGGGCGGCGCGATTGAGAAACTCGTCCAAGCAGGACATGTCGTCCTGGCACCCGACTTACGCGGCATCGGCGAAACCGGACCGAGTGATCAGAATCTGTGGGGCGGCAGTTCCAAAGACTTTTTCCTCGCCTACCTGCTGGGCCGATCCATGCTTGGGATGCGCGCCGAAGACGTCCTGGTGTGCGCGCGGTTCTTGGCGGAGCTCGAAGGCGACGGACATCACGCGAGGGTGCATCTGATTTCGCTGAACTCGACCGGACCGGCGGCCTTGCACGCGGCGGCGTTGGAGAGGGAATTGTTCGATACGCTGAAATTTGTCCGCTCGCTCCAGTCCTGGACGGATGTCGTGCGTTATCCGGCGGCCCCGAGACAGTTGATCAATGTCGTCCACGGCGCGCTCCACACTTATGACCTGCCCGACTTGCTGCGATTGTTGCCGCAAGACAAAGTCACGGTGGAGGAGCCGCTGGATTTGAGACCACTGGCGGCGCCAAAGAATACATAAATGTTTACCCCGCTTGAGCATCAGCTCGGAGGTGTCTGTCCAATACTTCAGGCCGCGCAGCGCGGCTTGAGGTGGGACAAGATCGGTCATGTTCGCCACCGCTTGTGTATCAAACTGAGCGTGGACAGTTCGAGCGCGAAAGACGCGCTTGAAAGAGCGCCCGTCCGAGCTGTAGATTTGCTCGCGGATCGAGAAGGCGCAGGCCTTCAATTCGACGGGGTGGTCGCGAGTAGGCGGAACTCACGGTGCTCACAGCATGTATGAACCGAAAAGTTTCAGCAGGCCAGCGATGTGATGCCGAGGGTCACCCTAGAATCTTTACCCTCAGCCTCGGCAGCGAGACCATTACTCTTGAGCCCGGCAAGTCCTGGGGAAAGGTGGACATCCACAAGTGGGTGACGCGCGGATTGATCGAGGAACCGCAGTCGTTCCACGTTTCGCCCAACGGCAATGTGGAGATCAACGGGGAGAAAATCGCGCTCACAGATCTCGACGGCATCGCCCGGCTCGAACACGAAATCAACAAACGTTTCACCGCCCCCGTCGCGCACAAACCCGCAGCGCCGCCGCCCGTGGCCCGCGGCGGTACTGCCCACGCGGCGGGTTCCGGGCCGGACAAAGTCCATTTCAAGGTGAAGCTGGATCATCTCGGTCATATGATGGTGGAGTGCCATCGCGGATCGGAGCGCATGGAAACCAGCCTGCGCGGCCTGCCGATGCTGATCCAAAATGGCTTCATGCTCAAAGCGCGGACCATTCACGTGGACCCGCTGCAACGAGCGGTCGAGATCGATGACGCCCGCTTCGAATGCAACGAGGCCGGAGCCCGGCAATTGGAAGCGACGCTCAATGAACGCTACGCGCCGAAGCTACAGGCTGAGGGCCAAGGTGGAATTGAGATTAAGGAAAACCCGGCGGCTGCGGCAGGGTTCGACATCCGGTTTATGACCGTTCGGGCGGGCGCTCGATTTGAAATCAAGGGCCATCTTTCCCAAGAGAACCTGGATGTGCTGCAGGATCCCGGCAAATGCGAGTTGCTCAGGCCGGGAATCGCTTTGAGAATTTCTCCGCCGTATTTGCTGATCCGGCGAAGACGGTCGGACGGCAGCGAAGAAAAGATCGCGGAGTTGCCGGATGTCCAATACCGGCGGATCACGGCTTCGCAACTCCAGCGGATCCTCAACCATCCGTTGATCTGCAGAACGGGCGAACAGGCCGGACCGGAGGCCGGTGCGGCCACTCCGGAACAGCCGCAAGAACTGGCTCAGATGCGGCTGGAGAGAAACCCAAACAACAAACTACTCCTGTGGTTGAAGTGTGTGACCGCCCAAGGCTCCGAGTTGGCCGGCAAAGCTTTCACGCACCATAACGTCGTGGGCCTGCAGCACGCCCGGGTGTTCCGACCGGAACTGGACATTTCGTTGTCGCTGGATCATCGCACCCTCAGCATCCTCAACCAGCAGACGGAACAGGAGGAGCAAATTACCGTCGATCCCAACAGCCCGGACGCGGATCTTGCCAAGGCGAGCCAGATGTTGACGGCGGCGCTGAATCCTCCGTCGCCGAGGCCGATCCTGCCGCATCCAGAAGAAGCTTTGAAACCCACGCCCTCTCCCCCAAATCCTGAAACGGAGGAGGAGGAGCCAAAGCAGCCGGAGCGCGGATCTCCGCCGCCATTGGCTCGTGAACACGCGGAACTACCTGAGCCAACCGTGAGTTCATCCGAGCAAACAGAGCCGTCCAAAAGCATTCCGGCAGCAACTCCAAGCGTGGAGGTCGATGAGCCGTCGGTCCGCAGCCTCCCAGGTCGGGAGGCGGACGTTCTCAAATCCGAAATCCGTGACTCGAAATCCGAAATGGGAGACCGCCTCCTCACGTCCGCGGCTACGGTTGGCAGCGTCGAAGTGCGCCAGGATGCCTTGGAGCCTGCCCATGGACCTCAACGCGACCCGGCGATCCTTGCGCTCTTCCAAGAATCCGATCCGTTGCTGGTCAACACTCAGATCTTTCGTGGCTTGGGACAACACTTGGGCGTGCCGGCGCAGGATGTCTTTCTCAGCCTGGATCGAGTGTTTGAGAACCGCCGCTTTGAGATCATTAGTTCCAGCCACCCACAGGTCACGAGTGTCTTGGAGTTGCGTTCCGCCGGCTTCACCGGGTTCTATCTTTCGCATATCACGGATCAAAAGATTCTCTTGGTCCATGCCTGCAATGGGAGGCACATTGAGTGGGGTCCTGACAAGTGCGAGCTTCAGCCGGCGGTCGCCGCAGAGCCTGATGAATTCAAGGGAAGCGCACTCTTGGGGCTGGCTCAAACTCAAGACGGCAAGTTTGTCTTTCTTGTGACTCCCGCCTATCAGCAATGGGCGAAATCACGAGAGAAGCCTTACGAGGAGGTCGCAGTCCATTTCTCAACCGTCGATGAATTGGCTGCGGCGCCCGAAAAATACTCCCTGATCTGGCCGGCACCGAGCACAGGCATTTCGCAGGCGACTGAGCCTGTCTGAGAATTGCTTTCTGATTGGAACAAGGCATCGGCTTGTTGCGGCGGGCGACCAGCTCGCCATGCTTTTTGGCGGCAAGTTGCCGCCAATCACGGGCTGGTAGCCCGTTCCACCCACTGTCCAGACAAACTTTTAGGGCCGCACGGCTCTGTAGAAGCGAGCGGCTTGTCCCGCTTGGAGGCGATCCGTAAACGTTCCGGCGCTCCCGGCGGCGGGAATACTCACGGTTGTCAAAGTGGACCAGGTCTTGAGGTCGGGCGAAATCTCGATGCGATAGGAAGAGTTTGGCTCGGCCGACAGGCTGAATTTCAATTCTCCGCCTTGGAGAGTCACGGCCAGTTGCGGCGCACTGTCCTGTTCGGTGATCGTGAGGATTTGGTTCGCCGCGACATTTCTCAGTTCTTGAACTTTGCCGGAGGGCCATTCGATCCGGACGGTATCGATTCGATCCGCGTCTCCTAAGCCAAAGTGGGCTTCCAACGGCTGAGTATTTGAGTATCCATCTCCGCCCGTAATCTCGCGGATCTGAGGAAGATCCTTGCCGCCAATGCGCGCCTGGACGCGGATTTTGGCGCCGATGGCCGCACGGTTGGATTTTGTGCCGGTCAATCTGAATTTCACCCAGTGGTTGCCGTTGCCATTATTTCGAAAGAGCGCGTTTGGGATATCCAGCAGATGGCCGCCGTTGGCGACAAACAGGTCTAGAAAGCCGTCGTTGTCGTAATCAGCCCAGCTCGCTTGAAACGAGAGGCCATCCACGGTCACGATCTGGGTGTCAGCTATCCAAGTGAAGGATCCGTCGCCGGTGTTCCGATAGAGCGCGTTTCTGCCGGCTCCTGCGACGAACAAATCAAGGAATCCGTCATTGTCATAATCTCCGAAAACCGCGCCGAGGGAGCCGATGGGATTCGTGGCGATATCCTCGACACTCACCGGGCTGAACACACCGTTGCCTTCATTTCGGAACAGGGTGTTGGCTTCGACTTCGCTCACGACCAAAAGGTCCGGGCGCCCGTCGTTATTGTAGTCTCCCCAGACTCCTCCCACGGCCTCGCCGGTTTCCACGACGCTTCGCGATTCGTTCACAAACGCGCCATTGCCTTGATTCTGAAACAAGAAGTTCTTGCCGTCCCCGGTCGCCACAAAGAGGTCCATCCGTCCGTCTTGATCATAATCTGACCAGGCCGCTCCCCTGGAGTCGGCCCCCGCGCCGGGGATTTCACCGGTCGTGACCTTGCTTAACGAGCCATTGCCGGCATTCCGGTACAGTGCGTGCGGCCGGCCGCGGGAGTTGGCGATAAACAAATCAACGAGGCCGTCATTGTCGTAGTCCGCCCACGAGGCCCCGCCGAATCCGGCGAAATCGTTTTCTTCGGTGCCCGGACCGGCGCGCTCAAACGAGCCATTCCCATTGTTCCGAAACAGATCGTTCGGATCGTCGTCGAAATTCGCCGAGAACAGATCCAAGTCGCCGTCATTGTCGAGATCGGCCCAGGCGGCCGAATGATGGTCGCTCGTGTCGCCGGCGACTGGGCCCTCCGTGATGCGGATAAAACCGGCGTTGCCATCGTTGCGGAAAAGATAATTCGACTTGCGCACCGCGCCGCCATTCCAGACCAGCAAATCTTGGTCCCCGTCTTTGTCATAGTCGGCCCACGCTCCGCCCCGCGAGCCGCCGATTTCGGAGATTGGACCGCTCACGCGGGTGAAGGGATCGATCGTTAGATGAGCGACTCTGCTGGTCAGGGAGTTCCCGGCGCCGTTGACGATGGCGCTGTAGTCACCTTCCGCCGTCCGCTGGACGGGACTCAAGGTGAGAAGCTGGTTGGTCGCGCCAGGGAGAGGCTGGCCGTCACGCAGCCATTGGAAGCGAAGGGGGGCGGGGCCGGTGGCGGTCACGAAAAGGTCCGCGGTTTCTCCGATCCCCGCGAAGGTGTCCTTGGGATGCGTCCGAACCGCCAGCGGAAGATTTCCCTCCGGTTCGGTGAGGGTCATGAATTGGTCGGCCGCGACGTTGGTCAGTTCCTGAACCTTGCCCGAGGGCCACTCGACGCGCACGGCGTCCGCGGTCCGCGCGTCGCCCAGACCGAAATGCGCAATCAGCTCGCCGCCGTTGTGCCCGCTGCCCGCGCTGATTTCCCGCAACTGCAAAAGAACGGCGCCTCGGATATTCGCGGCCACTCGGACTTTGGCGCCGATGCCCGATCGATTCGAGGTGGTGCCGACGACCTTAAACTTGAGCCAGTGATTCGCGTTTCCGTTGCTTCGATACAGAAAATTCGTTTCGCCTTGGAGATTCCCGACAAACAGATCGAGGAACCCGTTATTGTCAAAGTCGGCCCAGCCACAGGCCACGGAATGTCCGGCGTCGTTGACCAGGCTGCCTGTTTCCACACGGGTGAATGTGCCGTCGCCGT
>JACQWK010000716.1 GCA_016209525.1 Verrucomicrobiota bacterium | reverse complement strand
GTCCTTCCGCCTTCGCCAAGCCCACGGCGGACAAGTCGGACACCCTCTCCCCATCGGATGGGAAGAGGGATGGGATGAGGGGCATTCTGCATGTCAACTTGCTTTTGAACTGATGTTGCATGGGGCGAACGAGTTGAAGTCCAGCCAATATTGTTTGAACACGCGGGCAAAAGCGACCAATTGCTCGAACGCGGGCGGCTTGACGATGTAAGAGTTCGCTCCGAGTTCATACGCTTGGCTGATATCGGCGGGCAGATTGGAAGAGGTCAAGACGATCACGATCATGGCCCGGGTGGCGGGCGTTTCCCTGAGACATTTCAGCACGTCCAAGCCCGGCACCTTGGGAAGCTTCAGATCGAGCAAGACGATCGACGGGAGTGGGTACTCCGACCGGTTCTGAAACTTTCCGGTTCCCGACACGTAATCCAAGGCTTCCTGTCCGTCCGAAACGACTTGGATGCCGTGGTCGATGCCCGCCTTGTGCAACGCGCGCAGCATGAGGAGGGCGTCGTCTTCGTCGTCTTCAATCAACAGTATTTCCAGTTTGGAGTTCACGAAAACGATCGGTGAAAGCAATCCGTTAAGAAATTCACAACTATACCGACGCCCCTCACCCGGCCTTCGGCCACCCTCTCCCCTCATCTGATGAGGGGAGAGGGCAGGGAGAGGGGCGCCTCATATTAGATGGCTCTGCAATTGATCAATCAGCTATCGGGTGACGGCAATTCGATCCAGAATCGGCTGCCTGCGGCCGGACTGGATTCGACGCCGACGCTCCCGCCCATTTTCTCCACGGCCTTCTTCACGATGGTCAGTCCGATCCCGGTTCCATCATAACGCCGGCCGCTGTCGCCACGCTCAAACATTTTGAAGATCCGGTCATGAAAGGAAGGATCGATTCCAATTCCATTGTCTTCGACCCAGATGCGCACGCGGTCATGAATCCGTTCGGTTCGCACGGTGATTTCGGGCGTCGTGTTTTCCGGGACGAACTTGGAAGCGTTGTCCAGAAGGTTCGACAGGCATTGGGTCAGATAAGCCAGGTGGCCGATCACCGGATGCAATGGCTTTTGGATGACAACACGCGCTTCGGCTTCCTTCAAGGCCCGGCTTTCCCGAACCAGATCCTCGGCCACGCTTTCCAGATCGACTTTCTCGGTTCGGACTTCGGTTTTCGTCACCTGGCTGTACGAGAGGATATCTCGGATCAACGCATCCATCCGAAAGGCCGCCTTATTGATGCGTTTCAGAAAGTCTTCGCCCTCCGGTCCGAGGCGGCCTTTGAATTCTTCCAGCAGGATTTGGGAATAGCCCTGCATCGCGCGCAGCGGGCTCCGCAAGTCATGCGAAACCGAATAGGAAAACGATTCGAGCTCTTCGTAGGCGGATTTCAGTTTCCAATTGAGCTCTTGAATCGTGCGGATTTGCTCCTGTTGCTGCTGGTTGTGCAGCGCGAGGCGCTCGGCCTGCCGTTGCACGATTTGCTTTTGCCGGGCCACTTCGACGAATACCTGGACTTTGGCTTTCAAGACAGCCGGCACGACCGGCAGGAAGAGATAATCCGCCGCGCCCACATCGTACCCTTTGAGGCGATCCAGGTCCGTGGTGCTGTAACCGGTGATAAAGATGATGGGAGTCCGCTCCAGGGACGGTCGCTGCCGGATTAAGGAAGCCACCTCGAAGCCATCGACGTCCGGCAACTTGACATCAAGAAGGACCGCGGCGAATTCCTTTTTCAGCAGTAGCTCCAGCGCCTCGCGGCCCGAGCGCGCTTTGACGAGGTTTTGCCCCAAGTCTTCCAAGATAGCTTCGTGCGCGAGCAATTTGGCCGGATCATCATCCACGATGAGAATGTTGACTTTCCCGACGAAGCTCAGGTCCGAATCGCCGAAGCCTTCCTGGGATTGAAGTTCTTTTGTCCGCGACTCCGATGATCCGCCCGCCGTCTTTCCAGATCTCTCCCCCAGGTTGGATCTGTGGGCCGAAGCAGAGTCGTCCCGATTTTGGCGATGGAACGTATTCATAGCCGCGCAACGGTTGACCTCTGGCTCTTATAGAGAAGACCGTGAGATGGACGACAGCTCAGCGTTCGTAGTCCCGGCTTTAGCCGGTCCGGGCCTCCTAAAGGCGGGACTACAAACCTTTTCCGTGTAGTCCATCCCACAGTCTCCTCCGTAAAAGTCTCGGGGAGAAATTGCGCCCTTTCGCGTTGGGAGGTCGCGTTGCCCCTCACCCAGGCCCTCTCCCGCCGGGAGAGGGAATGAGGCAGCACGCGCGCAGACTTACAGAGGCCTAACCAATAGTTCAACGGCAGCGGAAGATTCAACC
>JACQWK010000682.1 GCA_016209525.1 Verrucomicrobiota bacterium | reverse complement strand
GGACACTCCTGTCCGCACATTCTCGGAGGTTTTGCGGACAGGAGTGTCCGCGTTACGGCCAAAATGAGAATTGCGATTTGAGCGCGGATGAATGCGAATTGCAGCCGGCTTCGCTCTCCATGAACCCAGTTGGGGTGAGACTCTGTCGAGCCCTGACTTCCTTTCCGGGAATGATTCCAGGGCTCGACGGAGTCTCGCCCCACCATTGGATCGGTTCATGGACCTAATCCGCCTCAGAATGACATGGAGGCTTTCCGTGAGTCGTCGGAGACAGCAGCGACTTAACTTCGACGTGGCTCAAAACTCTCCACCGGCCGCTGGGAAGTTCTCCGAGCCGGATGGGCCCGATTTGGAGTCGCCTCAACCAATCCACGGTGAGCCCTTGCGTCTCAAAAAGCCGGCGGACCTCGCGATTTTTCCCTTCCGTAAGTTCCAGCTCGACCAGGCTATGAGAGTTGTTGGCTTTGAGCAGCCGAGCCTTGCCCGCCTTAAGCCGTTGGCCTTCATGCCGAACACCGCGGAGGATGGGCGCCAACATCACTGGTTCAACTCGCCCTGCCACGCCGACCAGATATTTCTTTGGAATCCCAAATCTGGGGTGGGTCAAGCGGAGCGAAAACTCGCCGTCGTTCGTCAAGAAAATCAGTCCCTCGCTGTCGAAGTCCAGTCGCCCGACCGTAAACAGATTTCGCCACTCCTTCGGCAAGAGATCGTGGATGCATCGGCGTCGCGAAGGATCCTGGCGCGAACAGATATATCCCTTTGGTTTGTTAAGGGCTAGGTAAAGTTTCCGCTTCGGCTTGATCGTCGTTCCATCGACAGCAACCTCATCGTGAACCGGATCGACCCGCACTCCCAACTCGGTGACGACCGTCCCATTGATTGAGACTCGACCGTCGAGGATGATCTGTTCGCTGGCACGTCGAGACGCCAAACCGGCTTCGGCGAGAAACTTTTGGAGACGCACGGTCTCTTAACTTCCCACCTTGGTTTTGGGGAGGCCCGTGACGCGGCTGCCCGGCTTCCACAGGCCTTGCTTCTTAAGAATCTCCAGCCGCTCGAACCGTTTCAGGACATTTCGCTTGGCGCCCAAAGCGCCCGTCGCTCGCAAACTTCGATGTTGTGCCATAAGAACTGCGTAAATAGGTTTGGTTCCCGCTCCATTCTCGGCGAGCGGAACGGGACTTCTACCACGGGACGCGGCAAATGCAATTGGATATTTCCTGAATGAAGCAATTCTCATTTTGGCCGTAACGCGGACACTCCTGTCCGCAAAACTTCCGAGAATGTGCGGACAGGAGTGTCCGCCTTACGGTCACGAACCGCGCCCGTTGCCAAAATGAGAATTGCTGTCCTGAATGCGAAGTCAAAACTTCCTCTCCAGACTCCGGATCTGCTCGTGGATGCCTGAGGACGGCGGCGCCAACGCGGGAGCGCTCGCCGCGGGAATGCCGGGCATCGGCGCGATGCCAGTGGGTTTGCCGGGGATGGCTGTGACACTTTTGGGGGTTTTGGGCAATTCCGTCGGATATTCCAGCGTGTATTCGATGCGGAATTCCCGCGCTTGCTTCCCGGCGAGATTCAAATCCCAGTGCAGCAATCCTTTTGCATCCGGCTTGCCTTCGGGCTGGATGCGTGCGCCGGAGACGCGGACTTCGTCGGATTCGGAAACGGGAATCCGGTCGGTGAGCTGAAGCGCGACGCCTTGATCGGAGAGATTTTCGACATTGACGACAAAGGAAACCTGCATGCGGGTTTTGCTGCCGCCGCGAGCCAGGCTGCTGCGCTTTTTGTCGAGGGTGCGCGAGAGTTTCACCTGGTCGGCGACTCCCAGGTAAAGTGCGAACCCTTCGCCGGGAGCCGCGAATTCGGCCTCGGTCAAACCGAGAAACGCGCCGCCGAGAAACAGCGAGACGCGCCCCGGCAGCAGCGGCTGCCGCGTGGCATTGGTGAGATCGACGATTCGGGCAGCGTTCAGAGACATCTCGGGTGCGGCGAAAATTCGATGCTGAGCTGCCAGTTCGGCGGTGCCGATCGGGACTCGCACCGGGCGGCCATCGCTGCGGACGATCTGCGGGCTGAGCGCCGGAAAATGCGCCGTTGTGCCGCGCTCCTGGAGAATCTCGAAGACTTGCTCCACTCGCTTGATGTTCCCCAATTGGGCGGCCTGGTTGGCGCGGTAGGCCTGTTGTGAAGTAAAATCACGGTTGTTCACATCGAACCAAATGGTGTTCTGCGCCGCCCAATTCCGGGTGGCTTCCGCGAAAGTGTCCCCGCCGGCCGCGAGCAGCCTTGGCAATTTCCGCCCGCCAACCAGCAAGGCTTCCAGTTCCGGGATCTTCATCGTTTCGGTGGATTTCTGCGTGGAAAGCGAAAGCGCGGCGTCCGTCCAATCTTCACCGGTGGTCTGCATGACAA
Source organism: Verrucomicrobiota bacterium (assembly GCA_016209525.1). Classification (GTDB taxonomy): domain Bacteria; phylum Verrucomicrobiota; class Verrucomicrobiia; order Limisphaerales; family SIBE01; genus VHCZ01. Next base: position 4,575 of record JACQWK010000682.1, on the reverse strand, counting down.
CGGCGAATGAGGTCAAACTGACGGTTCTGCCATCGGGCGTGGCGCGGAGTTCGTGCACGGGTTCCCACGTCGCGCCCGGCAGCAGATAAGTTAAAGAAAGAGCGGCCGGCTTGGCCGTCCCCTTCAACGTCACGACGACGTTGCGCTGTTCCAGTTGCGCGCGCTGGCGCAACTCGTTCAGTTGACGCTGGCGCGCGTTGAGTTCCGGCTGCAATTCGCGGCGCTTCTTTTCAAGATCGCGTTTGGCTTGCGCGATCTCACGGAGCGAACTGGCGATGAACTTGACCGACGCTCCGTATTCCTCCGGCTTGATCTCGCGCGTCGCGACATCTTTCGGGAGTTTCTCCAGAGAGAACATGCGGATGGAATCCAGTTGTTTGGCCTGGGCGTCCAAAATGCCCTTTTCATCGTCGAGCGCAGCGATTTCGTCGCCAATATCCCGTGCCGCCGTTTCAGCCTTTCGGATATCTGAATCGTCGGCGCGGGCCAGGTACGTACGGCGCACCTGAACGTCCAAGACCTGGCCGGCCTCGGGCGGGGTCAGGCTCACGCGCACCGATCCCTCGTCAATCCAGCCGGGCAGCTTGGCAAAAAGATAACCGGTGGCTTCCGCAGGCGCATTGACCGAAGCCACACGCGTCACTTGGGCGCGGTCGGCATAGACGGTGACTTGGGTAATTCTGGAAGCAAGCGGTTGGGCATCGTCGTCAACGAAGGCGGTCGCCTCCGCTCCAAGCGAGGGATGGGGTGCTGAGGAAATGAGAAGGGCGAAAATCAGAGAGTGTTTCATGCAAGTGCTTTCAATGGTGAGCGAGTCTCAAAAGCGGGGCCGGCATCTTGCCTGCCTCTTACTCGTCGGCGAAATGCCCGATCGGAGGCAGGCTGGAAGTCCGCCCTACTTTGGATCACCCGCTTTTCAATACCCGAATATACCGGATGAAAAGCTGGAGCGGTGTCAATAGTTTGTAAAGGGGGAAGGAAAACTTTGTCCGCATCTGCGCTTGAGATGAATCAGAATTACTCGCTGGAGTGCTTCCGCAGCCAGGCGAGGTCTCGGTTTCCGGGCGACGGATAACGGTGGTCGTGCCAGGCCATGTCGCCTGGGAAATGAGAAGTCCGCGAATCGTTCCACCGTTTAGGGGCCACGTGGCCGTCGGCGAATGACACGCTGGCCGCGCCGAGATGGTGAATCGCGGGAACCATGAAGAACACGTCGTTGGTCTCCACGCCGACAAATGGCCAGCAGACGCTTTCCGGATGAAGGTCCATAAACACGACTTTCTCCGCAGGCGCTGGGATGCAGGACTCTTTGTGGAAAATGGGACCTCGCGGCCGCCACGAACCGGTTTCGATCCAGCCCATGTGGCAGTTCATGGCGTAGCTTCGCAGCTTGATCGACTTGGTTTGGCTCTTGACATCGATAAACGCCCCCCGATCCGACGGGCATTTATAGACTTTGATGTCCTTGAGGTAAGCGGAGAATTGGGCCAGCCGTGGATCCGCCAACAACGCCGAATTGGTCAAGTCCCCGAAATTCAGGTGGTGGTTGTAGTAGCCCTGGATCCACATCGGCATCGTTTCATCACCGCCGCCTCGGACAAAGCCGTTGCCCGCGAGCCGGCCTGTTTCGTCCGAGTATAAGGTCCAAGCCAGCATGAGTTGCTTCTCGTTGGAGATGCATTTGACTCTCCGGGCCATCTCTTTGGCCTGGGCCAGCGCCGGAAGGAACAGCGAGGCTAGGATGGCAGCGATCGTTATTACCACCAGTAACTCGACCAAGCTGAAGGCATCCCTTTTCACATGCACCATTGGCACATGTTCGGGAAGTGCAGGGACAGCCACAAGGTGGCTAGACACCCGATCCGGCATGGGGTCTTGCCGGTATTGTGAAGGATTCGCCTAGCCCTGGAAATTCGATTCCATCCCGAGCAGGACTTGCTCTTACTCTTACTCGTAATCTTAATCTCTCCGGGGAGTTCCGGAGCAAGAGAAAGCGCACGATTAAGAGCAAGAAATGACCGGTTGTCCTTAATTCAACAGCAGTGGGGGTCAAGGGTGGGTGAGTTCATGGGCAGTCTCCAAGCACTTCGCGCGCGCATTGGGACCATGAACTATAGCCGCCGACGTGAGGAGGCGGATATTGGCTTTAACCACGTCTTCCGCCTCGTTACCTCGGCGGCTACGAACCGTCGATTCATGGAATGAATTGCTTTGAAAACTCATTTGTCTGTTTTCATCGACGCGGCTCATTGGCTACCATTCCCCCCTTGAGCATGAGTGACGCCCGCATCGAAGCATTGAAGACGCTCTTGCCGCAATGCCTGCTGCCCGATTGGGTGCGGCTGGGATCGCGGCTCGTCCGTCTTTTGCGCGATCAATATCACCACGAAAAACACGGCGCGGTTTTGGATCGATTGCTCCAGCAGGCCCGCGACTCCGTGGCTTTACGGGAGCAACGGCGGCTCAACGTCCCTGAGATTGACTATCCGTCCGGCCTGCCGATCGCGGCGCGCAAAGACGAAATTGTTGCGGCCATCCGACAGAATCAGGCCGTGATCATCGCGGGCGAAACCGGTTCGGGCAAGACGACGCAACTTCCCAAGATGTGCCTCGAAGCCGGACTTGGCATCGAGGCAAAGATCGGTTGCACCCAGCCTCGGCGCGTGGCGGCTCTTTCCATCTCACGCCGTATCGCGGAAGAACTGAGGGTGAGCTGGGGCCGCGAAGTTGGCTGCAAGATCCGCTTCGACGACCGTTCCAGCGCCTACACCTACATCAAGCTGATGACCGACGGCATTCTGCTGGCCGAAACGCAAGGCGATCCGACACTCGCGGAATACAACGCCCTCATCATCGACGAAGCTCACGAACGGAGCCTCAACATCGATTTCCTGCTCGGTCACCTCAAGGGCTTGCTCGCCCGGCGCAAGGACCTCAGGCTTGTCGTGACCTCAGCCACGATTGACACCCAGTTGTTCTCCCGCCACTTTGACAACGCGCCCGTTATCGAGGTGTCCGGCCGGCTCTATCCTGTCGAAGTCGTCTATCAACTGAGCGACGCCGAGTCCGAGGAAAGCCTCCAAAATTTTTCTCCCGCGCGATTGGACCAACTCCCCACCCCCGTACCCCTCCCAAGGCGGGGAGCCACGCACCGCGCAGCCGATAAAAGTTCCCCTCCTGGGAGCGGGGCAAGGGTGGGTTGGATCACGGAAAGCGGCGATGTCAATTACGTCGAAGCCGCGGTCGAGGCCGCCGAGCGGATTCTTCGCAGCACCGGCTCCGGGGACCTGCTGATTTTCATGCCGGGCGAGCGGGACATCCGAGAGACATGCGACCAGCTTGAGGAAAGCCTCCATGGTGACCTGCCATCCACAAAAACCAAGAACCGACCCCCGTACCCCTCCCCAGGAGGGGAGCAACGCATCGTGCAGCCGCCAACAGTTCCCCTCCTGGGAGGGGTAGAGGTGGGTTTGTCGATGAAGAATTCCTCAGAAGACGTGGAGATCATCCCGCTCTTTGGCCGCTTGAGTGCCGGCGACCAACAGCGCGTCTTCGCGCCTTCTTGGCGCCGCAAGATTGTCGTCGCGACGAACATTGCCGAAACCTCGCTGACCATTCCCGGCATCCGTTACGTCATCGATACCGGCCTGGCTCGTTTCAGCCGCTACAATCCGCGCACACGCACCAAGCGTCTTCCGGTCGAACCGATTTCGCAGAGCAGCGCCAACCAGCGCAAAGGCCGCGCCGGCCGCGTGCAAGATGGCGTCTGTCTTCGGCTTTACTCGGAGGAAGACTTCAACGCGCGGCCGGCGTTCACGCAGCCGGAAATTCAGCGATCCAACCTGGCCGAAGTTATCCTGCGGATGAAAGTGTTTGGCCTTGGCCAGGTCGAGACGTTTCCATTCGTCCAGCCGCCCACCGCCGGCGCCATTGCGGCCGGTTACACGCTGCTCCAAGAACTCGGCGCCCTGGACGACCAACACGAGTTGACGCCGCTTGGCCGCGACCTGGGGCGGCTGCCCATCGATCCGGCCTTGGGCCGGATGTTACTCCATTCGCAGCGCGAGGGGGCCACGCGCGAGGTGCTCATCATCGCGGCGGGCTTGAGCATTCAGGATCCGCGCGAACGCCCGCTCGATCAGAAGGACGCGGCCACTGCCGCGCACCAAAAATTCAACGACCCGAGATCGGATTTCCTGGCTCTGCTGAACATCTGGAATGCCGTCCACGATGAATGGGAGACTCTCCGGACCCAAAATCAGCGCCGGAAATTCTGCCGGCAGCATTTCCTTTCCTATCTGCGCATGCGCGAATGGCAGGATCTGCACGCCCAGCTCCAGCAGGCGTTGGAGGATGCTCGATGGTGGAATGCCTCGGCGCCCGGCCTTCGAGCCACTTCTTCACGCGCCGAGCGACCGAAGGCGGAATTCGATCCATGCCAAAATGAGAACTCCCCGAACCAGTGCGCGCTCCCCAGAAAGGCGTGTGACATGTCCGGATCAGCCTACGACGCGATCCATCGTTCGATCTTGGCCGGTCTCATCGGCCATGTCGCGCGGCGCGAGGACCGCAATT
>JACQWK010000726.1 GCA_016209525.1 Verrucomicrobiota bacterium | reverse complement strand
GGATACCACAGCGAAGCTTAATCCCAGCTCAGTCCAGCTTTCTGTGAACGGCCAGAGCGCGCAGGCCACGCTGGACAAACCGGCTGGGAGCGATGAGACCACTATTACCTACAATCCGCCCACAGACTTTCCCCCGCATACGCGGATACCGGTCCGGTTGATCTACCGAAATGATGCGACTCCTCCGCTCACATCCACGAATGATTTCAGCTTCACGACAAGGGGAACGACGGTGACGCTGGTCGCCATCGATGACAAGCAAGTCTGGAGGTACGATCGGACGGGCCGGGATTTGGGCACGGCGTGGAAAGAGAAGAACTACAATGACAGCTCCTGGCCGACAGGAATAGCCCTCATTGGCGATGAACCCGACCCCACCCCCGAGCCGATCAGAACCCCGATCGACCGGAACAACGATCTGGGCGAGTACGTGGCCACGTTTTACTTTCGGACCCATTTCAATTTCACAGGTGCGCTGGGGGGCGATCTGTTCTTGCGGCATATCATCGACGATGGAGCGATCTTTTATCTCAACGGTGTCGAAATCCATCGTTTTGGGTATGGCTCAGGAGCGACGGTCGCTTTTAACAACACCTCTGCCGTCAGCCATGAAGCGAGGTATGAAGGGCCGTTCGTTCTCCCAGGGAGCGCGCTGGTGACGGGTGATAACGTGCTGGCAGTCGAAGTGCATCAAAGCGGCACCTCCAGCTCGGACATGGTCTTCGGAGCGGAACTCCTAGTCGCCACCACCGGTCTTAAGACGACCACCATCGACTCGATCCTGCCGGCCCCCAACGCTACGAACGTGCTCTTGAGCGCGGTCATCGCGATCACGCTCGGTGACGGATCGCAGCAGGTTCAAACGAGTACAATCCAACTCTCCGTCAACGGCCAAAGTGTCACTCCGACAATCAACAAGCCCGCCGGAAGCCGGATCACTGCGATCAGTTACGATCCGCCCGGAGATCTGCCGGCCAACTCCAAAGTGACGGTCAAACTGGTCTATGGCGACAATGCGACTCCGCCCAACGTCGTCACCAACGAATTCAGCTTTACCACCAGAGCCGGTCGTATTTACACGTTCCAAGAGGGCGTGGACGGCTATGCCGCAACGCAAGATACCTTCATCAGCTCAGGGAACACCGCCGCGGACCAGGCGAGCAACGCCGAATTCCAGATTGACCAATCCGGTGCCGGGGGAGAGTACTCCCTTCTGCGGTTTGAGAATATCTTTGGCTCCGCTCCAGGTCAGATTCCTCCCAAGTCGAAAATTGTGTCAGCGACTCTGACCGTGACGATCAACAATCAGGGGAACGACCCGAGCCTGCATCGTATGCTCGTGACGTGGGATGAATCAAGCAACTGGGATTCGATGGTGGATGGGATCACAGCGGACGATGTCGAGGCCGCCACGACGCCGGACGCCACCTTCCCAGGCGCGTCCCCGAGAGTGGTGATTCCTCTGCCTGTGAGCACTCTTCAAGCCTGGTCGGACGGAACCAAGCCCAATTACGGCTGGGTCTTTCTCCCCTCCGGGACTGATGGGGTGGACATGGACTCTTCCGAACACTCTAACCCAGACAATCGACCTCTGCTTACCGTTGAAATTGCCGGCCCGGCTGAGGCGCCCAAATTCACTTCGATCAGCCGCTCCGGCGCGAACATCGTCCTCGCCTGGACCGGCGCCGGGACGCTGCAATCGGCGGATGCCGTGACTGGACCGTGGACGGATGTGGCCAACGCCGCGAGCCCGTTCAACGCCACACTGAGTGGCGCGGCGAAATTCTTCAGGTTCAAGCCGTAGTCGGCTTGGGTTTGTTGTGCATAAAAGGCCGGAGGCAACTCCGGTCTTTTTTTCTGCAGGGCCGCTGCAAAGCCCGGAACGCGCGGTTCGTTGAAAGGACAAGATGGCAGCATTGACAAATCCCGCACACTGCACAGGGTCCATCCTCTTTTGATTGAAATGCTGGCGAGCGCGGCATCAGCCCAGGTCAGCTTAGCGCCGAGGAATCCCGGCTACGTCTGAGGTTTCCGTCCGAACAGTTTTGTCCCAGGCTACTTGAGGCGACCAAAAGTCTGCTGCAAGATTTGCCAGTCTTTCAGATTCTTGACCTTCTCCATGGCGCCGGCGTTGATCTTAGCTTCGTTCGCATTCTTCGTCGCCCGCTTAAGGCTGTAAAAAATCCCGAAATATCCGGGGAACGGGGCGTCCGCCAGCTTATAGGCCGCGACTTCGTCGGTCACGTCATGGTCGGAAGGAACGCTGTTGAAGACACCGCCTTTGCGCGGATTTGAAGCGTCGAAGGCCCCTTCATAAAATTCCACGCATTCGCTCAGGCATTCGACAAAACCGAAACCATCGTGATCCATCGCGGCCTCCATCATTTGCAGGACGTGGTTTGGGTTGGAGTGGGTCGTGCGCGCGACAAAGGTGGCGCCCGCAGAAATGGCTTGTTTCATCGGGTTGATCGGTTGGTCAACCGCTCCCCAAACGTCCGTCTTGCTCTTGAAACCTTGGGGTGAGGTGGGGGAGGTCTGCTTTTTTGTCAGGCCGTAAACCCAATTGTCCATGACGACGTAGGTCATGCGGATGTTCTTGCGGGCCGTATGATTGAAATGGTTGCCGCCGATGGAAAAGGCATCTCCATCGCCGCCAAAGACAAACACGTGCAAGTCTGGCCGGCTCAGAGAAACACCGCTGGCAAACGGCAGAGCGCGACCGTGAATGTAATGGACTCCATGAGCTTGCACGAAATATGGGAAACGGCTGGAGCAACCTATGCCAGCGATGGTCGTAACCTTCTCATGCCAAAGTTTGCGCTTTTCGATCAGCTTGAAGTAGAGGGCGAGCACAGAAAAATCTCCGCAACCCGGACACCAAGTGGGGTGATCGGCCGCAAGTTCTTTCTTCGTCAATGGCTTGCGGTCCGAACCGGGTAGAGCCGAAGGGGCCGTATGGTCGGAACGGACAGGGGCTTCGATAAGAGACGAACTCATAGAGCAAACAAACGGAACGTCGATTGAAGTTTAAATCAGATGGTTTTCACGCCAGACTCAAGGTGGGCTTTCACGCGTTCCAGAATCTCCTTCACCTTGAAGGTTAGTCCGTCGGTTTTGGTGATGCTGCGAATCTTTGGATCGCAGTAACGAGCCCGGAGGAGCCCAGCCAGTTGTCCATGGCCGTAAATGCTTTCGTCATTCAGTTCGACCACAAACACGTGGTTGAATCCCGCAAAAATATTCTCCAGCCCTGGGGGAAGCGGGTTGATGTGCTTAATGTGGATCGATGAAACACTGTCCCCCGCAGCACGAGCGCGATCAACTGCTTCCCTAATGGGCCCCTGTGTCGAACCCCATCCCACCAGCAAGACGTTTCCCTCAGCCGGGCCGTGAACCCGCGGCGTTGGCAGTCTCGCTCCCAATGCTTGCAGCTTCTTTCGCCGTTTCGCGGTCATCTGCATGTGAAGCTTCGGAGTTGCCGTGGGATGCCCGTGCTCATCGTGCTCCAGTCCGGTCACGATGGGGTATTTCCCGCTGTTCACCCGAGTTCCAGGGGCTATGTGGTGAGTCACACCGTCGGGTGCGGACAAGTCGTATGGTTTATGATCTGTGACCGGCGAGAAATCGGGGGAGACATCCCGGCAGATTTTTTCAAAATCAGGTTCCTCAAAAGCCTCAATGCGCGTCGCGATAGCTTGATCGCTCAGAATCAAAACTGGAACGCTGTATTCGCGAGCGATTTTCACGGCCTCGATCGCGGTGTAGAAGCAATCTTCGACGCTTGCAGGCGCGATAACGACTCGTGGAGCGTCGCCGTGCCCGCCAAACACCGCGATATTCAGGTCGGACTGTTCCACGTTCGTGGGCATCCCAGTTGAGGGGCCACCACGCTGGATATCGCAGATGACCAAGGGCATTTCTGCCATCACGGCCCAACCAAGCGCTTCAGCTTTAAGTGAAATCCCCGGGCCGCTGGACCCTGTCACTGCCACTCGCCCCCCGTAACTCGCTCCGAGCGCCATGGAGATGGAAGCGATTTCATCCTCGCATTGGACGAAAGTCCCGCCGTACTTCGGAAGCTCCCGCCGCAATGACTCCATTACATCAGACCACGGAGTAATTGGGTATCCCGCTCCGAAGCGGACGCCTCCGGCGATCAAACCATACGCCAACGCCTCGTTGCCGGACAGGACTACTTGCTGGCGGCCTTTCTTCTCGCTTTCAGCGAACCGGAATGTTTCGAGCACATTCTCGAGCGAATGACCGTAACCTGCATGAAATGCGGTCAGCGCGTTATTGAGCACACTGGCGTCTTTCCCGCCAAACCGCTCTGAAATAAGCTGAGTGAGTTTGGGCACATTCAGGTCGAACATCCTCGCCACCAGACCAAGGGCGAAAATGTTTTTCCCTTTGTCCTTGGCTGTACCGCCGATGGCTTCTACGGTCCGGCTGGAAATGGGAACTCCAATGTGGCGGTACTCCTGCTCCCATTCAGGCTTGGGCTCAACATGGTCGGAGTCATATAGAATGATCCCGCTCTTCCTGACAGAATTGATGTGGTTTTCGTAGGAGTGCTGATAGAACGCCAGCAAAACGTCCGCCTCATCCCCCGCACTCAGGACTTCGCCGGAGCCTATTCTGACCTGAAAAATCGAAGGGCCCCCTGAGATGGTCGATGGAATGGTCATGAAGGTCATGACGTCCTGTTCACTTCGCCCTGCGAGCCTAGCGAGAAAGCCTCCTATAGCTTGAATTCCGTCTTGAGAGTTCCCGGCGATGCGGATGACGGCTTCTGAAATCCTTGAAATACCCGGACTGTGCCCGACGGAGGGCACAGTGATCGTTGCTTCGCTCATTTAAGATTGTCCATTCCGTTTGAGTGCCTCGACACACGTATAGCCAAGGCACGATTGAAAGTCATTTCCTGGTTGATGTCTCTGACATCCTGCTGAGTCACACTAACACCCTCTAACTCGGTGTCAAACGATAATCTGACGTGTTATCCATCGTGGTATCAACAGTTTGAACTGAAAACGAAAGGTTCTCAGATTGGCGCCGATTCTCGCTTATTAGACTTGGTTCCAACGACCAAACCGTCGTTCGGATTCACTAATCCCCAGGGCAGCCAGAAAGGATCCGTCTTAAGCCCCAAGCCAGCCCATGTCCGTGCGGTTCAACGCTGACATAGCCATTCTGTTGACGAACTTGCTCCTTCACTTCTTCAACTGCGTTGCTCGGCGCGATTAGCCAGCGAGCCCGGGCCGATGTCAACATGGGCAGATCGTTCAAGTGGTCTCCGGCAGCCACAACGTGGTCACGGCTGACTCCGGCCCGGCGACTGATTTCGCTCAGCGCAGAACCTTTGTTGTAGGCGGCATGACAGAATCGAGCATAGACATGATTGCGCACAACCGTGAGGTTGGGGACGTTTCGGCAGTAGGCATTCAGATAATCATGAATGACATCGGCCTCCGTGCTGGATTGAGCGATCAGACACAAAGGTGAGTAGGCGTCCGCATAAACCTTCGCTTCGAACCTCGATGTGATCCAGGTGGCAAGTTCCGGCACGTCAGGCCGGATCGAATCGAAGATCTCTCTGTGGGCCGCTTCGCAACTCGTGTTCCAATCCTCCAACCCGACGAACGACTCAGCTTGTCGAGCATATATTTCACGCTCGACAGCCACCACGTAGTCGGGACAAATCGAGAGTCGGGCCTGCCCCAGGGACTCCAGCAGACTCGGAAGATCACGGCCCGTATTGATCACCCAAGCGGCGCCTTGCCTCTGCAATTGGCCAATCGCTTGCTCGAGGGCCACTGGCACGGGCGGTTCCTCGAACTCTGCGTGCAAAGTCCCATCAAAGTCGGTCGAAATAATCTTTATTGGTAGAGCCATCGGTCACGATTCTGGGCGGACTCAGCGCTTTTTCCGACAAATTGCCCCGCTTTCTTCGTCGGCAAGTTCGCAGTCTGCGCTTGCGCTGTGCCTACAGTGGTGCCATATCGTTCATTGTCAAAGTCAATCTATGTCGAGCCTCCAGGACCGATACGACGATGCGATGTACGCTTTCAGCCAAGGCGACTATGACGCCGTCGTGGCCAAGCTCAAAGCGATACTAGCCTCAGATGCGACCTACTTCGACGCCCAGCTTTCGCTCGGGATGGCTTATTATCGGCAGGGGAATTTTGCCGCTGCCATCGAGGAGGGACACAAGGCAGAGAAGCTCAAGCCCAACGAACAGCTTGTCCACACAAACCTGTCGCTCTTCTACATGAGGAGCGGAGACAAAAAGGCGGCAGAACACCATGGACTCCAGGCCCGAATCGCATCTTGGCGTGAGTCCAGCCCCGCGACCGACGCGGCGTCGGACTCTCCGGAACTGTCAATGGCTCGACCAACTCCGGCTGCCGCGAAGCCTCCAGACAAGTTTCCGGACATGCCCTGGAGGAAGAAGCCCGGTGGAATCGCACCTAAGATATCGTCAAGCGATTCATCCAAGTCGGCGCCGTAACAACCGAATTGTCAACGTGCAATCTTTCAACACTCTATGAAGTCCGCTTACGAACTCGCTCTGGAGCGCCTGAATAAGACGTCTCCACCACCGCCTAGACTGAGCGACGAGCAGAAGAAGCAGCTCGCCGAATTGGATTCCATGTACGCCGCCAAGATTGCCGAACGAGAGATCTTCGTGAAAGGCGAGCTTTCAAAGGCAGCCGCCAGCGGCGACTTCGAGTCGATTGAGCAAATTCAAAAGCAGCTCCTCAGCGATCGAAAGTCTTTGCAGGCGGAGCTGGAAGAGAAGAAGGAGAAAATCAGACAGAACGCCAAGCCCTAAGCGCGGGGTGGGGATAAGGTTGGAGGGGCTCCCTCGATCGACCGGCTGTGGTTGCGATGCACGTCGCGTGATCCTTCTTGGCTCGTATTCGCGCTGGTTTGAGCGACCCCACGCTCGATCCGGCGGCGGCTCCGTCTCAGTTGAGCAGGCGAAGGGCGGATTGCGGGAGCGCATTGGCTTGCGCAAGCATCACGGTCCCGGATTTTGCCAGGATGTCGTAACGGGCAAACCGGGTGTTCTCTTCGGCCACACCGACATCTCTGATTTGGAGGTTGGCGGGACATGGGGCCTCTTCAAGAGCCGCGAGCCGTTCACCGGTCGAGTTCAACCGCTGAAGATCAACGCGGACCTTAGCCCGAAGATCGGCGACCGCCTCCAATGCGCCATGAATCCTATCAACCGCCGCCAGAGCGTTTTGGGTGCTGCTGATCGTTGTGACATCCGGATTGGATGTGGTGTGCAGCCACGCATTTAGCTCCAGTGGACGCAGGCAAGACTCAGGCGTCAAATCCTCCGGCTCGGTGGAGGCGCTTGGGATGCGCTCTGCCTTTTCAGGTTGAAACAAGTTGGCCGCCCTAAACATCTTTTTCTCGATTTCCTTTATCCGGTCCTGCAACTGGGCAAACTCGACGGTATGATTCAATCGTTCGGCATCAGTTTGCTCCTCACTTTGCGCCATGACCGAAAGTTCGCCCATGCGTTGAAGCGCCTCCTGAACCTTTTTCAAGAAGCCGTCTTGAGTCTGGCTAAACGAAATAGCGTTGATCAGACCAATGTTGACGGCAGTCGCCTGGAGGTTGTACGGCGCATGAGAGGCAATCGTGACGACGTCATCCTCGACGGCGACAACCTCCTGCGTTGCGGATTGCCGACTTCCAGAGTGTTTCCAGTTCGGGGAATGGAACGAGTGGGCGTTTGAATCGGCGGATGCAAGCGAGCCGACTGACCAAGCATTTGGTTTGATAACCATAAGACAAATCCATTTGTCTGTCGTACGAGCGGCATCCTTGCCGCTGGATAAGTTTGCGACCGGCCAGGTTGCCAAATTCCCAGGCTCGGCCTGACTCTTACTTATCATCCTCTATAGTCGGACTTCCTTGGAGGAACTTTAGCCTGTGGCCTTCTGCGCGTCTTGGGGTTGCGGGACCATTGAGTCGTGGCATATTTCATTCACGCAACTGGTTTGACGACCTCAACACACTGAGGTGCACAATGGTAATAACCGCCGACGACTGGCACTTTAAGGCAGCCCAAACCGAGACGCTCGTCGTGGATCTGTTTCTGAGCAATGGGCAGCACGCACTTCTGGAAATAAACCCGATGAAGTGTCAGGCCATCACCAATGGAGAGATACCAGAGATGATCGTTTTCTGCGAGCTGCTGGGAGAGAAACTATCCGGTGACCAATGTCCCTCCCGTTGGATCTCTCGACCACCCATGCGAGGATGCCCATGGAGTAGCGTCCAGATTCCCCCGGCGTTGATGCACCAAATAAGGGAGAAATTGGGCTATCGTCCGACGGCGTCGGCTTAGGTGAACCTAAATCCGGCAGTTGGGCAGCCACAAGAGAGCGCAAAGAACTCAAAGAGAAGCGGGGACATGGACCAATCGAATTCACCCGCTTGGTGAAAGAACAGGTTGGTGAGACCTCCTCTCACTTTGCGATCTATGCGTTCTTTTGCGGCTCAAGTGCTTTTTCAAGGGTGAAGGGCTCCCGATGCGAGAACCATGTTTCGTAGTCCAATGGATGTCTTGACAGTTACGCGGCTGGAACCAAACGCCTAATGAAGCTTAAAGGCCGCATCGTCAACCGACGGCGGAGGGCGAGCCATCGGCAAGCGGATTGCCTTGAGGGCCAGCGTCGAGGGCGCAGGGGTGATCATGCTTGGACCCGACCTAAAGGAACTCGAAACGACCGCATAGGATGTTGAGAAGTTGGGGAACCGCGGGCTCACGGCGGTGGGCGTCCAAGTGGGGCCTCATCGGTTTGACCCTGACGCTGGCGAAGGACGTCGGATGGCTCAAGCTCCAGGATTGAACAGCCCTCAGTCGGGCACTTTTCTTGGACTGGTGGAGGCGGCGGGAGTTGAAACCAAGCGAGTACCTTCGCGATGGTGCGCGATAACGCATCAAACCCGCGTCATTATTGGCGATTCTGCGCTATGGCATTTTTGAGCATCACGCACGAAAACGCACCAAGACGAAGGAATTTTGTCCCCATCTGTCCCCAAAACTTTTCTTTGCACGACAATCCTTCGGTCGGCTTCTTTGCCGCACTCATGCCAGTCTGGGTCGCAAAGAAAGCGCATTGCGCCCGGATGCTGTTGGTCCTGCTTGGTCCACCATTCCGCATTCTCGACGGGAGCGGCGGCCACTGCTACAAACCGGCGATCCGATCAGTCCTTTGAGCGCGTTCTCTTCCCGCTGTCGGCGCAGCATCGTCCAGTGTTCGCGACGGCATCGGGCCTCGACGGTGCCCAATTTCAGGCCGTGCTTCCGGGCGAGTTCGCGCAAGGAGCCAAGCCCGGTGATGTAGTCCGAACGGAAATTCTCCCATTTCTGCGGAGCAAACCGGGTCGGCTTCGTCCGGTTCGCGATCAACGTCAAGACATTGGGTTCATGGTTGCTCATAGTCGTGGCGCGACTCGGTCAATGAACTTCAGGACGTAAAGCTCCGAGCCGTCCGAGCGCGCAGCGGGCCAATGGATGGCCGATTGACCGCAAGCCAAAGGCCAGACTCTCGCGCGTGGATTTGTCACAGCCCTCGAATTCACCGGCCAGGATTTGGCGGGCAATGTGGAGCCACGTGACACAGTCGGGCGACAAGTTGTGGGACTTGGCTTCCAGTAAGTCCAGAAGCTCGACTTTGTGTCGGCGCAGCGTTTCGGCGAATTCCGGCGGACAGCCCTTCGCCGGAATCACTGCCAACTTATCCCCGACAGGTTTCAGCCGCAGCCCCCGTTTGGTCGCTTCAAGATAGACTTGTTCAGCGGTCATAGCAGAATCGCTTCGCCAAGTTCCTCTTCTTTCACAGTGTCCCCCGCCTTTCCATCGGCTACGCCGCTACTACCCCCATAAACATTGGCGTTCTGTGTGGTTTCTGAAGCGCTACCGGCTCCGGTCGGTAGCGGAGTAGCGACTTGAATCACCCTCTGGGGGTAGGTATCGCGAGAAGGCATCACCGAAATCTTCTCGGTAATACCCCTTAGGAACACGGTCTTCCGCCAGCTTGATGTTACGGCTGTGAATTTTGAACGGCTTTAGAAGCTTGGCAAGCTGAGTTGGAGTGAGTCCGTCTCGGTTCCGTCCATAATCAGGCCACGGTTGACCGTCCAGCGCATTGAGCCGATTGCACAGTTCATAAGAAGGCAGTCTGTCCTCTCGGAAGACGCCTCTGACGTCGGCCAATAGTGTCACGCCGAGACCGTGGCTTTCTATGTCGCTCCCGGATGTCAGTTTCTCAAAAGCGGCTGCCGCTCGCTTTGGCCAGTCACCGCCAGCAATTTCGGCGATGGCAAACAAAGGACGCCAGTTGTCGGCCATCCGATTGAATCCGCCGTCGGGGAGTTTTGGATCGCAGCTTTCGATTCGAGCGCGATTATCTGCACACCAACGGGCAAGCTTGCGACCAAGCTCACTTTCCCGTTGTGCGTAACGCGGATCGAACCGCTCGCGTATTTCGCCGGATTTCGCTCTTTCGAGTCGAATTTCGATGCTGCGGTCCTGGAGCGTTCCGGGCAATGTGCCGATTCCACACAAGACCGCCGGCGCGAAAACCGCGAAACTCCGAACCTCGCGGTTGTCGCCTTCGCAACGATAGACAGTTCCGCCGCGCCGATGACCTGCGTTGAGTAGTCCGCGCAGTTCTTCATTCTCCCGCATCCAAGAATCGTATTCGTCCGCCAAGATCGTCGGCCAGTGGGATTGCACAAGTCGAAACAAGACCGCGCACGTGAGATTTTCGGTGGGCAGCGGGCGAGGCACAAAGAGCGCAACCACGTCGCGCAAAGTAGTCTTCCCGCAACGGTGTTGCGGCGATGAGATATTGAGACGAGGCGAACACACAAAGGCTTTGAAAACGTGTGCATGAGCGCTCCAAAGCGCAATTGCGTCGGCGGCTCCGCTAGGCAGCGCGGTGTAACGTTCGAACGATCGCGTGACCTCGATCAGAACAGCGGCCCCGTCCACAGGTTCCGGCCACGGCTCAACATCCGCCAACTCGACAGGAGCGCCTTGGAGCGGTCCGGCGGCATCTGGCCGAGAGCGCCGCTTTTCAACTTCAGCGTCAAGCGTGCTGACGCGGATTCCCAGGCGTTCTGCTTCCGCCTGGCGGCAACGGTCGTAATCGACTCTTGATAATTTGGCGAGTCGTTCAAATGCTTCGGGGTCGATGTCAGAAGGCATGGCTGCGGATTCAATCTGCTGTTTCACGGTGTCAAGTCCCTCCAATTGGTGAAGATCGTTGAAGTCGGTTGGTTTGGTCGTTGAGTCTTTGAACTGTGGCACGGCGAGCTTGGCGCGAATCGCGAGGGCCGCTGCTCGGGCTTTCGTGACGCCTGGATTCCCGTCGGTGAATTGATCGTTGTCGGCGACGATGATGATTTCACGCTCTGGACATTTGGCGCGCAAAGCTTCCGCAACAGCTTTTAAGTTCCCGCAGTTCATCGCGGCCACGGTCGCGCAGCCGGTCGCCTCAAAGATGCTGGCGGCGGTCGCATACCCCTCCGCGACAACGAGCGGGCCGTCTGCGTTGTTCGCGACAGTGAAGAAGCAGCCGGAGATACGACCGCCCCAGAGGAACCGCTTGGCACTGTCCGCGCCGATGAATTGCAGCGAGTGAATTTCTCCGGTGGCGTCGCGCAACGGCAGAACGAGCTTGCCGCGCCACGAACAAAGCTCGCTGTGAGGGTTGACGGATTTCGAGGCAAGGTAGCCGTGCGAGGCGTCGGCAGGTTTTGCGCGGCTCAGAATCAAGGCGGCGGTTTTACGGGCCTTCTCACGTCGCTCTGCCTCCGCTCGCTGTAGTTCACCATCAGCTTCCTGCCAGCGGCGGCGAACTTCGGTCCACTCGGCTTGGGACAACTGGCGGGCGCACTCACACCAATTCTCTTTGACGTTGCGTTTCCAACATCCGAACGCGCCAGCGGCGGGCGAGTCGCCATGAAGGACATACCAGCAATTGCAGGCCAAATCACCAGTCGCCTTGAAGCGATGCAGTTCACCGTCGGCGAGAATCGCGCCAGTGAAAGCGAGTCCGGCTTTGCCCATCGCCGCACGAAAGGATTCGACCGGATTCATCGAACTGACTCCTTGATCTCAAACTTCGCCAGAGCCTCCTTAACTCTTTCCCAGTCGAACCGCACTAGCTTGCCGCCGAGACGCACGAAGGGGATTCGACGTTGGTGCATCAAGTTTTCAACAGAGCGTCGGCAGATGGCGAGGCGTTGGGCAAGTTCGTCTTTGGTGAGCAGACGATTAGGAATCGTGAACTGCGGCGTTTCCGATTCTCGGAGCGAGGTTTTTGGCGTTTGCATACACGCAGTTTCGTCCAAATGCGTGCGTCTGCTATGTCCTCTCAGCGGCTCCGATGAAGGTTCTTTGGCAAGTCAAAACAACCGCTTGAGAAGGTCGTCAGCTTCCGCTTTGGCCCGCAAATAGTCGTCGGCGCCACGATAGAGCCCCAGGTTGCACGCCGTTGCCTGTTCGGCAGTCATTTCGTTTAGAATTCGCCAAGCGCCCAGCTTTTCCAAATGCTCGCGCGCCGTCGTAGAATTTTGGGTCCTAAACTCCTTGTGTGGCCGATGGTGTTTCAGCCACTCGCCCAGAGCCTTTTTAATGGCTTTGTCGGACTCCGCCCAGTTTACAACAAACGTCACTTCCTCTCGGCAGTAGCCTCCAACACATACTTGGTTTTGCGTCTTTCCCCATGAGAAACCCGGCGGGACAGTTCCCACAATATCTCGTTTCATGCCTTCGCTCTTCTCGATCAACGCGGGTGCGAGAATGTGCTGTTCCAGTTGCCGCCGGACTTGCGCCTGCAACTCGTCTTTGCTCAGCGGTTTCCCAGCAATTGCTTGAATTCTCTGTTGAGCCTTAATTTGTTCGGTGAAGTCTTTGTTCGCCAGAAGAAGCCAAAGATGAAGCCTTCCGCTGAAATCAATGCCGGGAGACAACAGACGAAACGCGCGCTTCCGCATGTCGGCGGCAATATTCTGCCACGGGGTTTTCGGGAACGGCGGGAAGTAAAAGAGAAAGACCCGTGGATCATCCAGCCGAAGTTGCCCCGGGTGGCCACCCTGCCAAGAAAGTTTGATCCACTCAACCCAAGCCTTGGCATTCTCATCGGCCTTCCGCTTTTCTGCTTTGGTCGGCGCTTTGCCGGATTCAGCAAAGAAATAAGCTGTTTCCCTCGACGCAGGTGTTGGACCAACGGTGCCGGCGAACGCGCCTTTGCGTTTGAGTAGCTTGTTGGCAGCAACAACAATGTCCCGATGGCCAATGCGCCAGGTGTGAACCAGTTTCTTGAGGGACTCAGAACTGCGGCCGTATTCGTAGAGAAAGCAAAGCTCGATCTCATCGTCTGGTACCGGATCAAAATTCCACTCCCGTTCGTTCGGGTGACTGGACGACTTGCTTTGCATTTTGGAGAGTCGTGGGGAAGTCCTTCGTTAAAACCCAAGCCAGGATGCGACTTATTCATTTTCCCAGTTCACGGTCTGCATGGTCCGTGCGCCTTTGCGCCAGAACTGCACGCCTTCCGCGTGGACGCGCGCCACGATCCCCAGCCGTTTGGCCTGCGTGCTGAATGTTGGATGTTTCAGAAAACGGCGGATGAATTCGGCGACTTCTTTGTAACGCACGTCCAGGAAGACCAGCCCGTAAGCTTTGTGGCACAGACGGCGGTTGAAGAAGTCTTCGTCTTGGGTGAGCAGTGTGGCCCAATGAAGCCGGTGGAGAAAGGGGATCAAATTCTCGTCCGTGATTCCGCTGCGTGAGATTTCCTTGCCAATTTGCCGGAAGGGGATTCGCCACTTTCGCAGGAGCGCCCGCTGGTCGTCGCGGATGTTCTCGTCCAGCAGATTCACGCCGCGACCCAACTGGCGTGCGGATGCCTCAATCTGCCTTGCTCGTTCAGCAAGTTGGTTCCCGCCAGCCGAATCGTTTCCAGAATGGCGTCCCGGCTGACGCGCCCGCCCCACGCTTTGACCAGCTCGTCCACCGATTCCCCGTCGCCCAAAGCTTCAAGGATCTGCCAAACCATGATCCGCGTCCCTTTGTAAGTCGGCTTGCCGTGGCAAACTTTCGGGTCGGCCACGATGAATTTGCCAAGTTCCAAGGCTCTGGCAGCTCCGTTTATTTTCGTTTTCACTGCGCGGTCTTTCTCTTACTGGCGGGACTATATGCGAGAACGCGCCTCCAGACAAACCTTGTTTCCATAAGGGTTCTTATCTCCGGTCTGGTTCGGTAAGGTTCCCTCTAGGCTGCGGTTCCCGTCACTTTCGGTGAGGAAAGCTTGAATCGCAACACAGCTATCGCCGTCACAGTTCAGTCATGAACGCTTTGACTCGCACCTCGAATTTCTCGGCCGCCGTCGCTTCGCGTTTGGTCCGGGCTTGAAACTCCCGTGATTGTGGGTCCACGTAAGAAAGCCGAATAGAGTTCAAATCCGTGCTCTCGACTTGGGCTTGGAACTCGGATGCGCGTTTCTGCCCCTCAGTTATTTGTGCTGGAGACATTCTTTCAAGCAACCCGTCGCGCACTGAGCGGATCACCTTATCTCCTGCCGCCGCTGCGAGGTTGAACCACATGTAAGCCGCCACGAAGTCTTGCGGCACTCCATCGCCGTGATAGTAGCAGGCGCCAAGGCCACCTTGCGCCCTCGCGTTGCCTTGCACCGCTCCCTTCCTAAACCAGCGAACTGCTTCACCAAAGTCTTTCTCTACGCCATTGCCTTGCAGATAGAAGTGTCCCAGCATCGTTTGTGCATCAGCGTCGCCTTTTTCCGCAGCCTTGAGCGCCCACTTTACGGATTCCAGGTAGTTTTGCGGAACGCCATTGCCAGATTTATAGTGAAAAGCCAGAAGCGTTTGGCCCTGTGTGTCTCCTTGAAGTGCAGCCTTCTTTGCCCAATTGAAGGCTTCTGCATCGTCCCGCCCAAGGTACCATCCAGCCAAAGAACGCTGGGCCTCTGCGTCGCCTTGAGCAGCCGCTTCGCGAAACCGTCTTCCGGCTTGGTCGTGATCCTTCGTCAGTCCCTTCTCACCCTGGTAGTAGAGCCTGCCAAGAACGAGTTGCGCCAAGGCATGGCCGTTATGAGCCGCCTTAAGAAGCCATTTCGTGTGCTCATGCGACGCCTTAGGGTCAGTACCACGTTCATACCAAATCGCAAGATGCCATTGAGCTTCTGCGTGTTCTTGGTCAGCAGCTTTGGCAAAAAATCTGACGCTCTCAGCCTTATCGCCTGGTTCGTTACTGACGAACAGTATGAAACCGGCCCGATATTCCGCTTCAGCGTGGTTCTGCTGTGCCGCCTTACGATACCACTTCATGGCCTCCAATCTTCCGGAGACATCTGACGGGTCTAGTTTGCGACGGCCCATTGCAGTATCAAAGTTGCTGGGCTTCACTACCAGGACGTCAAAAAGCGCACCCGCTAGATACTGCGCCTCAGCATTGCCTTTTTCAGCCGCCAACAGGATTGCCTTTATCGCTGTTTCCGCCTCCGAGATTTTGCTTTGAGCTTCTGCACCGGACACCGCCAGAGACAAAGACTGAAAAGCAACCAATGCGACAAGAAGCGTGCGCATACCGTTCCTGTGGGTCCTTTGCATTGCAGCCAAATTTTGTGAACTGAGGCGGCGATGGCAAGCCCCAAGAACGTCCTCACGAACGGCGGCGAAGGCGCAGATTTTCTTTTTTCTTGCCGGAAGTGCGGGCATGGCCAAAGCGCCAACCTTGTCTGGAATCATTGTTCCCTTCTCCGGCAGCCCACGCTTTCGCCTGATCGGACATGCCGGAAAACTAGTAACAATCAAAGCCTCGGCGGACTTTCGCACTTGGCAAGCACTCGCGACCGACCCTAACCCAACCGGCGTTATTGATTTCACGGACCCGACGGCTGGGGCTTTGCCGTTCAGGTTTTATCGGGCCGTCCAAGCAAGCCGTTGAATCGGGACAAAGCCCGCGGGCTAGGCGCCGCCGTTAGTTTCTTCATCGGCGTCCGCCCACGCCCTAAGCGCGAGTTCGGTATCGTAGCCGTCCGGTGCCCGTCGTCCGGGAGGTTTCTTCTCCGGCTTCAACGATCCGGGCAATGGTCGCCCGCGAAGAATGCGTTTCCGCTCCTCAAGTCTCTCCCACGCGCACGCGAGGCGCGACAGATCGGCCTTGGAACACGCTTTGTCATTGGCCGCAGAAAACAAAAGGTCTTGCAGGTCATAGCACTGCTTCAGTGCTTTGGAAATCTTCATCCAGGAATGTAGAGCGGAAAGGAGAGAGGGACAAGAGACGAGGACATTTGAGCGAGCAAAAGGGCTATTCCCTTGGCAGATGCACAGCGCTCATCTTTGACACAAAGCGTCGAACAGGGGCAGGGCGTCTGTGAAAAAACTGAACCGTGCACAGAGCGGCACAAAGACAACGGCGGGCCGAAAAGGGGGGTGCCCGGCGTTGTCTGAGGCTCCTGGGCAAAAGAAGAGATTTCTTCCCCGTCAAGAAACACGGTTCACTTTCATTTGCCAACGGCGACAAGCATAGGCACAACGTTTGATGCTTCAGTCGGCGGCATGACCCCGAACCAAGCCTTCGCTTCGTCCTCGGTCACAAGCTCTCGGTAATGACGGAAGATCATGGTCGGACTGTTACCGGCTTCCAACGCGGTCTTGGCGGCATCGTGTGTCAGCGCGAGGCGATAGGAACAGAACGAATGACGCAGCCCATTTCGCTTCCACTTGAAGAGTGTTTTGTTGCCCGCTTTTTTCCGAGCGCGGTTCACGTCGGACAGGATCGCTTCGTAGAACTTGTTTTCTTCTGAGTAGTAGGCGAGGCGGCCTTCCGGTTGAGCGTAAGGCGCAAGCCAGGCAATCGCAGCGTCGCAGAGCGGAACTAGCCGCCGCGCAGCGGTCTTTGAGTTCACGGCCTTGATCTCGACGAAATGTCGTTCGAGGTTCACTTCCTTCCAGTCCAGCCGGAGAATTTCCGCCGAGCGCAACCCGCAGAACGCGGCAACGGCCAGCCAAGGCGAAAGCTCTGGACGAATCGAATGGAACATCTCGCGCAGTTCGTCCGGCGTGAAGATCAACGTCTCGGTCGGGCGGACTTCCGGCTTTTCGACGGCTTCCAATTCGTCGAGCAAATCGCGAGGCGCATATTTCCGCCGGACGGCGAAGCGAAGGAGCGAGACAATTAAGCGAAGATCGTTCAGTTTGCTCCGGCTGCCAACGGTCATGGCGTCGAGATGGCCCTGGATCAAACGACCGGTCACTTGCGCCACGGGCATTTGGAAGGCTTGCGCAAACCGGGTGAGCCGGGTTCGCAAATCGCCAAGGTGACGTTCACTCCGGCCAGCTTGCTCTTTGGCGGCAATGAACTCGCTCACCAGTTCGCCAACGGTCCGGGATTCGCGAACTGAACGCTGGCGGCGAGCGTAGTCCGCGACGGCTTCCTTCAGCGTCGCGCCTGTCGGGAGCAAGCCCAAAGCTTCCACGTATTCGGCGACGGCCAGGTTGAGCGGGCGGTCGAACGGCCTGAGCAAATCCAGGGCTTGGACGTAAATGGCCCGGTCCGCCGATGTCAGCCTGAGAACATCGTTTTCGCCGTTGGCAAGTTTGGTGGCGACTAGCTCAGCCTCGCGCTTGGCTTCTTCCCAGTCGGAGAACCGGCGGCGAACGCGGGTTGCGCCTTGGTAGTAAACCAGCGTCGGTTGCTCGTAATCGACGCCCCGGACGCGGTTGAGAGTGGGATAGATTTTGACGGTGACGTTGCCGCGAGTGACTTCCAAGGGCTTTTTGGCGGGCGGAAACTTCTTCGCTTTCATGCGCGAATTTGTCCCCAAACTGTCCCCAAAAGTCAAGCATTTCGTTAAAACTCCCGATTATATTGGTGGAGGCGGCGGGAGTTGAACCCGCGTCCTTGGCCAACCTACCAGCCGCGACTACATGCTTAGTCAGAAGAGAGTCTCAGCGGCGCGATAACCTTCTGACGTGAATCGCAACGCCCAGCCCGCATGAAAAAGTTTCGGCCACACCCGCGCAGACTCCGTGTTTGACCTAACCTGCCGTCGCGTTCAACCACCGTAGCAGGTGTCCAG
>JACQWK010000669.1 GCA_016209525.1 Verrucomicrobiota bacterium | reverse complement strand
TCTACGAACAGGCCGGAGCGTTCGACGCCCTGCCGACTGCAAGTCGGCGATACAGCAGACTTCAAGTCTGCGCTACAAGGCCTCAGAGCCGCACTGGCTCGAAAAATGTGTGAAATATCCGGGCTAGATGGTGACTTGTTCCAACACGCCGGTGTGGTCGGCGAGGGCGCCTGCCTGTTCGGCAGACAGGCCGACCACAGCACGCGGGGGCGCATGCGCTCCCCAGTTCAATTGATTAGATACAGTTAAGAGCCTGCCTGAGAATTTGGGTTTCTGGTCGGAACCCCGGCCACGAAATGCCTTTGGTATTTGAAATTTGAAATCTGAGATTATTGAGTCGGAGCCACCTGACGCCGGCAGCCATAGGTCTGCTTGGCGGACGCTATCTGCGGCGGCGCTTGGCCGCTCCGGTCTTGTAGGCGGCGGCCTCCACCGCGCGGGCCACTCGGGGAACGACGTTCTTATTGAAGATGCTCGGCACGATGTACTCTTCGCTCAGCTCATCGTCGGTGATGCAGCCGGCGATGGCTTTGGCGGCGGCGAGTTTCATGGCTTCGTTGATGTGGGTCGCCCGAGCGTCGAGCGCCCCGCGGAAAATGCCAGGAAAGCCGAGCGCGTTGTTGATCTGGTTTGGGTAATCGCTGCGGCCTGTGGCAATGATTCTGGCATAGTGAGCCGCTTCCTCAGGCATGACCTCCGGCACCGGATTGGCCAGCGCGAAGACGATCCGGTCTTTGGCCATCTGGCCAAGGGCTTTGGCTTTCACGATGTCCGGCCCGCTGACACCGATGAACAGATGGGCGCCCCGCAGCGCTTCCTCCAAGGAACCACTGACATTGCGCGGATTCGTATTTTGCGCGAGCCAAGTCTTGCTGGAATCCAAGCCGGGCAGGCGTTGCCTGCTAATCGTCCCTTTGCGGTCGCTGATGATGATGTCTCTCGCGCCTCCCGCCATCAGCATCTTGGTGATCGCTACGCCCGCCGCGCCCGCGCCTGCGATGGCGATTCGCAGATCGTTGAGCTTCTTCTGGATGATTTTCAGCGCGTTGATGGTGGCGGCGAGTACGACCACGGCGGTTCCGTGTTGATCGTCATGGAAGACTGGAATGTCGAGTTCCGCCTTGAGGCGCTGCTCGATCTCGAAACATCGCGGGGCGCTGATGTCTTCCAGATTGATCGCGCCAAAGCCGGGTGAAATCCATCTGACGGCGTTGACGATGTCCTCGACATTTTGTGTCGCGAGACAAATTGGGTAGGCGTCGATGTCGGCAAATTGTTTGAACAACATGGCCTTGCCTTCCATAACCGGCATGGCTGCCTTGGGGCCGATGTTCCCCAAGCCGAGGACGGCGGTGCCGTCGCTGACCACGGCGACAGAATTCTGCTTGATGGTCAGTGTGTTCGCCTTGCGCTCGTCCTCGTGAATTGCGAGACAAACCCGCGCCACGCCGGGTGTATAAGCCATGGAAAGCGTGTCGCGCGTCGAAAGGGGCACCTTGTTCTGGATGCGGATTTTTCCCCCGAGGTGCAGCAGGAACACCCGGTCCGAAACGTGGATGACGGCGACGCCTTTGATCCGGTTCACCGCTTCCACAATCGCCTTGGCGTGGGCATCGTCGCGGGCGTTGACCGTGAGATCGCGGATCTTGAGGAGTTTATCCGCGCGCACCACATCCACGGCGCCCGGATCGCCCTTCTCCTTGGCGATCGCGGCGAGGACTTTCGCGAACATTCCGAACCTGTTTTCCACTTGGAGTCGCATCGTGAAGCTATAACTAACGCTGGGTTGAGCGAGAGGCATAAGTCTTATTGGTGCTAATTTGCTAAGAAAACCGATCTATATTGGGCCAGAGTAGCGTCGGAGAAAGCGGAGCGCTCCACAAATCTTGGCATTCTCTGAACCGAAGGCGTCTTGCGGCGGCGCAGCCCAAACCGCGCCGATCGGGTCACGCTGTAACCTTTTCACGCTTCGAGGCTCGGAGGTTTGCCTGAGCGAAAGGCTCGAATCGACATTGAATTGGTTGTGGATGCAGATACAGCGCTGCATCAAGCTTTCCATCCTCCCCCCGCGAGGAACGAGTGGGGAGAGGACCGAGGAGAGGGGAACCAATAAAAACGCGCCTCCTCTCCCCATCCCTCTCCTCCACTTCGTGGAGGAGAGGGAGTCGCGTTGGAGATTCGGTGGCGGTGTCAAGATGCGCCTGCCGGCAGTTCCCCGCATTCATTCTCCTTGACGTTCTACAGGAGTGGGCTCTATTCTGGCTTGCGTCGAGATTCCAGGAACGCCCGATGACGAAAGAAAAAACCGATCTGCTCCAGGGCACGTTGGACATGCTCATCCTGAAGGCGCTTCAGCTTGGGCCGATGCATGGTTTCGGCATTTCTGTATTGATACGGCAGATGTCCAAGGAAGTGCTGCAAGTCGAACAAGGATCGCTCTACCCGGCGCTGTACCGGTTGGAAGCGCAAGGCTGGATCAGTTCCGAATGGGGAGTCTCGGAGAACAACCGCAAGGCGAAGTTCTACAGGCTGACTCCAAACGGTCGCAAGCAACTCTTGGAAGAGAGATCGAATTGGGAGCGGCTTTCCACCGCCATCAACCTCGTCTTGGGGACAACTTAACGGCGAGGCGGTCAACGTCCGGGAGGAGATTCGAGAGCGTCCGGAATCCACTGAAGCCGTCCGAGGCACGCATGAGTCAATGAATTGGCCGCAAATCATTCGAGCTCGCATCCGCGCCCTCTTGACCAAGCGCGAGCTTGACGCGCGGATGGGTGAGGAGATGCGGTCGCACATTGAGATGCAGACGGAGGAGAATATCCAAGCAGGGATGCGGCCTGCTGACGCCCGGCGCGCGGCGCTTCGGCAATTCGGATCGGTCGAATCGATCCAAGAGACGTGCCGCGACCAGCGGGGTGTCGCTTGGATCGAACACCTTGTTCAGGACATCTCTTTCGCCCTGCGCTTGCTGCGCAAGACTCCCGGTTTCACAGCCGTTGCCGTTCTCACGCTTGCGCTGGGCATCGGCGCCACGACCACTGTGTTTAGCGTCGTCAAAGGCGTCTTGCTCAAACCGCTAAATTTTCCGGGGTCCGATCGGATCGTGCAGATCTGGGAAGCCGAGCCGGAGCCGGGCGTATCGCGGGCCAATACATCGCCGGCGAACTTCATGGACTGGCGCCGGGAGAGCACCGTCTTCGAAGCCATCGCTTTTTCCGCCGAGCACAGCGGTAACTTCACACGCAGTTTTGTTCTCACCGGTGACGGCCTGGCCGAGCGTCTGCGCGGGCGTTTCGTTTCCACCGACTTTTTCCGCGTGTTTGGCGTGGAACCGATGCTTGGTCGGAGTTTCTTGCCTGAGGAGGAGGAGCGCGGCGCTCCTCGCGTCATCGTGCTCAGCCATCGACTCTGGCAGGACCGCTTTAGGGCGGATCCTGGGATCATCGGCAAGTCGATCACGCTTGAGAACCAAGGTCGAAACGCCTGGGAAGTGATCGGAGTGATGCCCCCAGGATTCGATTATCCATATTCTCGCTTGTGGGCTTCGGTGGCGCACATGCCCGGGGACCTCAAGCGGCGCGGCGGCGCGATGCTCCAGGTGGTTGCACGGCTCAAACCCGGCGTCACAATCGAACAGGCGCAGTCGGAGATGAACGTCATCCAAGCTCGGCTTTACAAGGAACATTCGCATCTCGCGCGCCGGGGCAAATTCCTGGCGATGGGTGCTCGGACCAAGATCGAACCGATGCTCGAGGTGGTCGTCGGCCATGCGCGATTCTCGCTGCTGCTGTTTTTTGTCGCTGTCATTTTGGTCCTATTGATCGCGTGCGCCAACGTCGCCAATCTGCTCCTTGCGCGCGGTTTGGCGCGGGGACGCGAGGTGGCGATTCGCGCCGCCCTAGGCGCCAGCCGAGGGCGAATCGTGCGGCAACTGCTCACCGAGAGTCTGCTGCTCTCGCTGGTGGGCGGGGCCTCTGGCGTCTTGCTCGCTGTTTGGGGCGTGAAGTTGGTGATGCGTTTTAGCGACGGCAGCATCCCGCGAATCTCCGAGGCGGCGATCGACGCGCCTGTGCTAGCATTCACACTCGTCGTCTCAGTGGGGACAGGACTCCTCTTCGGGTTGGTGCCAGCGTGGCATAGTTCCAAAGCCGACCTCAACGAAACGCTGAAGGAAGGAACGCAACGGGCGACGGGAAGCACCCACCATCAGCTTAGCCACGCTTTCACCGTGATCGAAGTCGCGGTGGCCTTGCTGCTCCTGGTTGGAGCCGGTCTGCTTCTGCAATCCTTTGTGCGTCTGCAACGAGTGGACCCCGGATTCGACGCGAGCCGTCTGTTGACCGTCGAGGTCGATATGGCCGCAGCGGCGTATCCGGATGATGAACGGAGGCGGCTCTTCTTCCGCGATTTGTTGGAGCGCATGCGCGGCGTGCCCGGTGTCGAAGCGGTCTGTGGCGTGTCCATGATTCCGGACCGGGGCAATGGCTGGCCGACGGAGTATCATCGCACGGACCGACCCGTTCCGCCCGTGGGCGAACAACCGCGCGTCAGTGTGCGCGCCGTGACGCCCGGTTACCTCAAAACCTACGGCATCCGGCTGTTGAAGGGACGCGATTTCGCCGAGTCGGACTCGATGAGCGCTCCGAAAGTGATCCTCATCAACCAGGCATTTGCGGATGCCGTGTTTCCCGGAGAAGATCCGGTCGGCTCCGACCTCAATTGCGCCGGCGTCAAGGAAATCATCGGGGTCATCGCCAACGTGAAGAACTCCGGTTTGGCGGGTGAGACGCGTCCGGAAGTCTATGTCATCTACCAGCAATGGGGCTGGCCGTCGTGTTTTCTCACGGTGCGGACAAGCAGCCATCCGCTGGCCCTGTCGCCGCTCATTACCGAACAAGTCCGCGCGCTGAACCCAAGCCAGCCGCTCACCTTCTTCCGGACCATGGCCAGCTACTTGGACGAGACGACCGCCCGGCCGCGATTTCATTCGATGCTGCTTGGCTTTTTCGTCTTGTCCGCGCTCGCGCTGGCGAGCATTGGCGTTTACGGGGTCATGGCCGTGTCGGTGGCGCAGCGGACTCAAGAGATGGGAGTTCGACTGGCGTTGGGGGCGAGGAAATTCGACTTGCTGATGCTGGTCCTCGGACGCGGAATGCGGCTCACGCTGGTCGGGGTGCTGATCGGTCTTGGCAGTGCCTTCGCGCTGGCGCGCCTGTTAACCCACCAGCTCTATGGAGTCACGGCGACCGATCCATCGACGTTTGCCGGAGTCACGTTGTTGTTGGTCGCTGTCGCGGCGTTCGCGTGTTTTGTGCCAGCCCGGCGAGCGACGAGAGTCGATCCCATCGTGGCCTTGCGCCATGAATAGTCTATGGGCGGGAAGAGCGCCCGGCTGGAGCACACGCCGTGAAGGCAGAATATATCTTCGAGCGGAATCATGAAGCCGACGAACGGTCCCGGCTACGATTGATCGAGGAAGCACTCGATCCGGCAAGCATTCCACACCTTGAGCGGACCGGAATTGAGTCTGGCTGGAGGTGCCTGGAGCTTGGTGCCGGGGCTGGCTCGATGATGAGATGGTTGGGCAATGTGGTCGGCCCGATCGGCCGTGTAGTTGGCGTGGACAGGAACACAAGTCATCTGCGCCACCTTTCTGATTCCCGATTTCAAATTATCGAAGGCGACTTCCTTGAAATTTCCCTGGATGCGGCCTTTAATCTGGCGCATTGCCGATATGTTTTCATCCACAATCGCGGCGCCGCCCAAATGCTGACCAAACTCGCCCAAGTCCTGAAACCACGCGGCTTTCTTGTTGTCGAGGAACCAGACTTCACGTCCGCGAAGCTCCTCAACCGGCGTGGCGATGTTTCGCAGCAACGGGTCAACAACGCCATCTGCCGGATGTTTGAAGACCGGGTGCTTGACCCGGCGCACGGCTTAAGCCTGCCTGAGAAAGTCGCCGCCGAAGGACTCGACATCGTCGAATGTTAGACCTGCTGCCGGCAAGTCCCTAGTGTCCCGAAGAGCTATCAATGGACCACTCCATCTATGACAAGCGCAAGTACCCAATCGTCGGCGTGAGGGAAGGGTACGGAGAATGGGTGCGCACATACGAGCAGACGGTGCAAGACGAGATGGACCTGCGCCTGCTCGACAGACTGCAGATGGTTGACTGGTCCGCGCCGCATGGTGTGCTCGATCTCGCGTGCGGCACAGGGCGGATCGGCGAGTGGCTCAGAAGCCTCTGCACCACTGCCATCGATGGAGTGGATATCACCCCAGAAATGCTTGAGGTGGCACGAAGGAAGGGCTTTTACCGGACGCTGCGCCTCGCAGACGTTAGGAGCACCGGACTCCCGGCCGAGACGTATGATTTGTGTATCCAGTCGCTGGCGGACGAACACCTCCCTGATCTGCGGCCGCTGTATCGCGAAGTGGCCCGCGTCACCAAGCGTGGCGGCGCCTTCGTGATAGCGGGGTTTCATCCCCAGTTTCTTATGGCGGGGACGCCCACGCACTTCAACCGGGCGTCAGGCGAGCCGGTGACCATCCGCAGCTACGTCCACCTTTTGAGCGACCATGTGAAAGCCGCGCATGCGTTCGGATGGTCGCTGCTGGAAATGGAGGAAGGCTTGATCGACGAGGCCTGGCTGCGGCAGAAACCCAAGTGGGAGGGCTACTTTGGGCTACCGATCAGCTTCGCGATGGTCTGGCATCAAAAGGAGGCCTGAGGAGGACGGAGCGCGCACACTCTCTCAGCGTCCGTCTCGTGATTCGAAAGATCGACGGCGTTTCCGTTGAGGGCAAAAGCCTGCAGGATTGCCTTGGCATGATCGGCGGACAGGCCGAGACCAAAGCAGGTTTCGAAATTCTCAATCCGGAGCGAAAGCAAACAACAACAGTCGAGTTGACACGGCAGAAATTCCTGACTTCAACCTAGACCGTATCAGGTAGTCTATTAGTTGACGGACATGAAAGATGCCACTCACCCGAGCCGTCTCCCCATCCGACGGGGAGTGAGTGGCCGACCTGTTCTGCCGAAGCGCAGCGGAGGCGGAAGATCGGATGAGGAGTGTCCGCAGGATTATTGCGACTGAGCTGAAGGGCGCTATTCATCGTGACACCAAACTTCGACGACGTCTTGGCCCAGAACGACAGCAAGGCTCTTGGCGCCGGGAAACCGGGATGATTTTTATGACAACTCAGCCGAATTCGGCCGCAAGCCGCAGTGAAGACGTGGTGCGCAAGCACCACCAGTTCCTCTGGCCCGCGGTGACAAACTTTTACCGGCGGCCGCTCGTGGCCGACCGCGGGCAAATGCAGTATCTCTGGGATCTCGAGGGCCGCCGTTATCTGGATTTTTTCGGAGGCATCCTCACGGTCTCAGTCGGGCACTGCCATCCAAAGATCGCCGGCAAAATCAAGGCGCAAGTGGACCAGTTGCAGCACACCTCGACGCTCTACCCGAACGAACAGATCGTCGCCCTCGCGGAAAAGATCGCGCAGATTACTCCAGGGAAACTGGAGAAGAGCTTCTTCACGAATTCCGGCACCGAGGCGAACGAAGCGGCCGTCCTGATCGCGCGCATGGCCACGGAGAGATTCGACGTCGTGGCATTGCGGCACGGTTACTCCGGCGGATCGTCGCTGGCCAAGGCGGTAACGGCGCAGGCGCCATGGCGGAAGGCGGCGGTGGTCGGCGTGGGCATTTCACATGCGGTGAACCCGTATTGTTATCGCTGCCCCCTGCACTTGACCTATCCCGATTGCGGAGTCGCGTGCGCGGGCGACGTCGAGAACCTTATCCAAACGGGCACGAGCGGTGCGATTGCGGCGTTCATCGCCGAACCGATTCAAGGCGTCGGCGGGTTCATTACGCCGCCGCCGGAGTATTTCAAAATCGTGTTCAAGATCGTCAAAAACTACGGCGGACTGTTCATCGCCGACGAAGTGCAGACCGCCTGGGGACGCACCGGCAAGAAATGGTTCGGGATTGAACATTGGGAGGTGACGCCAGACATACTGACGAGCGCGAAAGGATTGGCCAACGGCGTACCCGTCGGTCTGACCGTGGCGACCCCCGAGATCGCGGACGCGTTCCAGGGGTTGACGATCTCAACCTTCGGCGGGAACCCCGTGACTTCGGTGTCCGCGCGGGCCACAATCGAATTGATCGAAGAAGACAACCTGTTGGAGAACGCGCACACAGTCGGCGGGTATTTCCGCGGGAAGCTCGATGCGTTGAAAGACAAGTATCCGCTGATCGGCGACGTGCGCGGGATGGGGTTGATGCAGGCTCTCGAACTGGTGAAAGACCGCAAGACAAAGGAGCCGGCGCCGGAAGCGACGATGGGATTGATGGAACGAGCGCGGGAAAATGGCCTGCTGATCGGCAAAGGCGGGCTCTATGCCAACGTTATCCGGCTCGCGCCAATGCTGAACATCTCCAAGTCGGACGTGGATGAGGCTGTGCGAATCCTCGACAAGTCATTGTCCGAGGTCCGTGCTTGAGACGCTCTCTGAAAAAGCTGTTTTGGGTAGCACAGGCTACCAGCCTGACGCTCTTTTGGGTGGCAGGTTGCCCCCCAAAAACGGGCTGGTAGCCCGTTCCACCCTTTCTTCAAACACGCGCTTGGAACGTTCTCCCGCGCAACGTCTCCTCCTAAAGGTTGGTGTGGCCTTCTTTCACGCCGAGGCAGCAAAGGCCGTCCGCTGATTGCCGCACCCTTACGATCTTGTCAGAAGCTGCCGCAGGACAAACGGGAGAATCCCGCCGTGTTGGTAGTATTCGATCTCTATGGGAGTGTCGATGCGGCAACGCAACGGAATTTCCTCCACCGACCCGCTTTTGCGTGTAATTCGCAAGGCCAAATCTTGCTGTGGCTTCACGCCCGAATCCAGTCCGAGCACGTCGTACGTTTCCGTCCCGTCCAGTTTCAATGCACTCGCCGAGACGCCATCCTTGAATTGCAGCGGCAGAACGCCCATTCCGACCAGGTTTG
The DNA here is from genome assembly GCA_016209525.1 of Verrucomicrobiota bacterium. Taxonomy (GTDB): domain Bacteria; phylum Verrucomicrobiota; class Verrucomicrobiia; order Limisphaerales; family SIBE01; genus VHCZ01. The sequence goes on along the minus strand of JACQWK010000669.1, from coordinate 2,678 downwards.
AGCGATGAATTCTTTCAAAGCTTTGGGCGACGACGGCCTTCACACCCAGCAAGGCCGTGCCCTTTGCGGCCCAGTCTCGAGAACTGCCCGTGCCATATTCGTGGCCGGCCAAAACCACCAAGGGCGTCCTCGCGTCCTTGTATTTCAGGGCCGCGTCGTAAATGCTCGTCTGTTCGCCGGACGGCTGGAACTTGGTGACGCCGCCTTCGACACCGGCCACCATGAGGTTTTTGATCCGGACATTGGCAAAGGTGCCGCGAGTCATGACGCGGTCATTGCCACGCCGGGCGCCATAGCTGTTGAAGTCGAGAAAATTGACGCCCCTCTCGATCAGATAGCGGCCCGCCGGGGAGTTTTTTTTGATGCTTCCCGCCGGCGATATATGATCGGTTGTCACCGAGTCCCCAAAGATGGCCAGGGCGCGCGCCCCTCTGATCTCGCCGATCCGGCCGGGTTGCATTGAGAAACTCTCGAAAAACGGAGGTTCCTGAATGTAGGTGCTCGCGGCATCCCATTCATAGATTTGGCCCCCGCTGGCCGGCACTTCGTTCCATTTGGGATTCTGTTCCGCGAAATCCCGATAGAGCTTTCGAAAGACTTCCGGAAGAAGCGCCTTTTCCATCTGTTCGCGGACTTCGCCGAGACTGGGCCAGATTTCGCGCAAATAGACCGGCTGTCCATCCTTGCCGTTTCCTAAAGGCTCAGTCGTCAAGTCGATCTTCACTCGGCCCGCCAAGGCGAAGGCCACCACCAGCGGCGGTGACATGAGAAAGTTGGCTTTGACACTCTGATGCACCCGGGCTTCGAAATTGCGATTGCCGGAGAGCACACTGGCCACGACGAGGTCGTTCTGCTGGATCGCTTCGTCGATCGCGGGCGCCAGAGGCCCGGAATTGCCGATACACGTCGTGCAACCGTAACCGACCAGGTTGAAGCCAAGCTGATCCAGATACGGCTGCAACCCGGTCCGATTGAGGTAATCGCTGACCACGCGGGATCCTGGGGCGAGGGATGCCTTCACCGCTGGGCCGACCTTCAGGCCGCGCTCAACCGCTTTCTTGGCCAGCAGGCCGGCGGCGACCATGACGCTTGGGTTGCTCGTATTGGTGCAACTGGTGATGGCGGCGATGACCACATCGCCGTTGCAGAGCGGCGTCGCTGCGCGCCCGGCTGCCAACTGGATCGAGGCGCAGGGGCTGTCGGGTGACTTCCCATAACCGCCCTCGGCGGCGGGCTTGGCGAGCAAATTCTCGACGGCGTTTTTCAATGCGCCGAGTTCGATCCTGTCCTGCGGACGTTTGGGTCCGGCCACGCCTGGGCTCACTGCACCAAGGTCCAATTCGAGATCCGTGCTGTAGTCGATCTGACCGCGGCGCGGCATGCCGAAGAGTTGCTGCGCGCGGAAATAGTTCTCGAACAGGGCGCAATGTTCGTCGCTCCGGCCCGTGGCGCGGAGATATTTGACCGTCTCTTCATCAATGGGGAAAAAGCCCATCGTGGCGCCGTATTCAGGAGCCATGTTCGCCACGGTGGCCCGATCGGCCACCGGGAGACTGGCCGCGCCTGGGCCATAGAATTCCACGAATTTCCCCACGACTTTGGCCTGGCGGAGCATTTGTGTGACGTGCAGCGCCAGATCGGTCGCCGTCACGCCTTGGCGCAGCTCACCTGTCATCTGCACGCCGACGACATCCGGGGTGAGAAAATAAACCGGTTGGCCGAGCATGCCGGCTTCGGCTTCAATGCCGCCGACTCCCCAACCGACGATTCCCAAGCCGTTGATCATCGTGGTGTGCGAATCGGTGCCCACGAGGGTGTCCGGATAGAAGAGGCCGTTTCCGTCCGCGAGAACGCCCTGGGCCAAGTACTCCAGGTTGACTTGGTGGACGATGCCGATGCCAGGGGGAATGACCTTGAAAGTCTTGAAGGCCTGCATGCCCCACTTGAGAAATTGATACCGCTCCCGGTTCCGCCGAAACTCGATGTCAAGATTCTTGCCAAAGGCTTCGGCGCTGCCGGCGAAATCGACCTGCACCGAATGATCCACCACCAAATCGACCGGCACAAGCGGCTCGATAATGCCCGCGTTCTTGCCGAGGCGCGCCACCGCGGAGCGCATCGCGGCCAAATCCACCAGCAACGGCACGCCCGTGAAATCCTGAAGCACGATGCGCGCGACGACAAAAGGAATTTCTTCCACGCGCGCTGCTTTGGGCGACCACTGCGCCAGTTCCTTGACGCTTTGCTCGGTGACTCTCCGGCCATCGGCGTTCCGGAGGACTGACTCAAGCACCAGTCTGATAGAGACCGGGAGACGGGACACTCGGGCCACTCCGGCGTGTTCCAAGGCCGGCAGCGAATAAAGCTGGCCGGTTTTCCCGGAGCCCGGATCGAATGGCTTCAGGGATTCGAATAAATTGTGCCGCATATTCATAAAAGCGTAATGTCGCCGACCTTTCGAGCCGGTCAATCCTTCCTTTGGATTTTGACGGACCCCGTTTCCCCTCACCCTGGCTCCACTACTGTTGAATTAAGGTCAACCGGCCGTTTCTTGCCCTTAATCGTGCTCTTACTCTTACTCCGGAACTCCCTGGAGAGATCAATATTACGAGTAAGAGCAAGACCTGCTCGGGATGGAATCGAATTCATTCTTAAGTCGATAGCAATGCACCCTGGCC
>JACQWK010000070.1 GCA_016209525.1 Verrucomicrobiota bacterium | reverse complement strand
CCCCTCACCCCAGCCCTCTCCCCAAGTGATGCGGAGAGGGCTGGGGTGAGGGGTGGTTGCATCCTGCTGAATTCAACATTATTACTCAGTTCGCTTATGCGCGCCCGACCGGAAAATTCCCCTCCGAGTTTCTTTCGGGAAGGGTGCTTGATCGTCCTGCCTTTGCTGGCGCTCGCGGCGGTGGGTCTCTACTCGCTCTTCCAGGATAAACGAATAGCCGAGCAGGAAGCCCGCGAACACGCTCAGCGCATTGCGGACCGCCTTTCAGCCCGGATTTGGGAGGAACTTCCGTTCTTGGCCGCGGCCCAAACCCATCCGACGTCCCTCTTCCAGAAAGCCGTACCACAGGACGTGAGGTGCGCATTCCAAGTGGATGAGGACTGCCATCTGCGATTGCCGCCGCCTCATTCTGGGGTGCCTTCGCCGCGGCCATTTGACCCAGCTCAATTGAGCATCGACCAGTCCCGGCGATGGATGACGGCCCTGGCGGCTGGCCACGCCGAGCAAAGCGGTCCAGCCGCGGTTGAGGCGTGGCAGCGGTTCCTCGCAACTTTTCCTCCCGAGGACTTTGCCGCCTCCGCTCATTACGCACTCGGGTTGGCGTTGCTCAATCAAGGACAGCTCAAGCAAGCGCGTGAGATGTTTGAGTTGATCCTAACAAACTATCCAAACGCCACTCTGGAAAGCGGACTCCCGCTGCGACCGCTGGCTGAAATCAGGCGGCTTGAGCTCGCCTTTCGCGGCGGAGATGAGAGACTCAACGCATCGGCGTTCCTGCAAGGACTGTGTTCGAACCTGGTTTACAGGCCCACTCCGCTGACGCCTCAACTGCTCCGAATCGTGCGCGAGTTTGAGACTGGCTCCCAAGCCACACAAAGCGTGGCGCTCCAATGGGAAAGCATCTGGGCAGATCACGAACAAGCCCGCGCGCTCTATGAGGCGGCACGGCGAAACTGGCTGACGGGGCTCGATGAGGTCGCTCTCAGGCGCAGAATCCTGGCGACCAGACAATCGGTCGGAAAGAAAGTCCAAGAACTGCTCGAGCGAACCGGAGCCACGAACGTCTGGATTCAGACCCGGAATTTTCAGCATACCGAAGTGCCATTGTGCTTCTGGATCGATGCTGATGAGAGCTGGCTGGGGCGGCGCTTCGACTTCAGTTCCCCCGACTTGGTCATCATTTGCCTGCGCGAACAAGAAGTGCGCCGAAGGGTCAATCACCTCTTGAGCCAGCCGAACGAAATCCCGGATTTCTTCCAGGTTGGAGTTGAACTAGCCGGAAGGACGTTGCGCGCGGTGACCGACGTGATCGCGCCATTGGCGGTGGCCGCTGCCGCGCCCGCGCGCCCCCATCAGGAATTAGCCTTCGCACAAGTCGGCGACGATAGAATGCGGATGGAAGGTGCGCCGAAGGCGGCCAATTTATCCAGCCCCGCAAGCTCCAGCGCCGTGAAAGTGAACGTCTATCTGACGAATCCAGGTCTGCTTTACGCCCGCCAACGCCAGCGCACGCTTTGGTTTGGCGCGTTAGTGGGCGCGGCCTCGGCCGCAGCCTTCGCGGGCTTCGTCGCCGCGCGCCGGGCGTTCTTCCGGCAGCTCCATTTGCACGAAATGAAGACCAATTTTGTCTCCAGTGTTTCGCACGAGCTGCGCGCTCCCCTCGCCTCGATTCGGTTGATGACGGAAGGGTTGGAAAGCGGCCGTATCAAAGAGGAGGCCAAGCGCCTCGAGTATTTCAGTTTCATCGGGCAAGAATGCCGGCGCTTGAGTTCGCTCATTGAAAATGTCCTCGACTTCTCGCGCATCGAGCAAGGCCGCAAGCAGTACGAGTTCGAGCCCACCGATCTCCCGGCGCTCCTCCGGCAGACCCTCGAGATCATGAAACCTCCCGCCGCCGAACGCGCCGTGATTCTTGGACTTGTCCTGCCTAACCCTCAACTCTCAACTCTCAACCCTCCACCGGCCCTGGATGGCCGCGCGATCCAACAAGCGCTCGTGAACCTCATCGACAACGCCATTAAACATTCACCGAAAGGCTCGTCGGTAACAGTTGGCCTGGACGTCTCCGCGACTCTCGTCTCAGACTCGCGTTTTACGGATTACGCTTCACGCTCCGACGCTCCACGCTCCACCGTTCCTCAAATGAGCATCTGGGTCGAAGACCGCGGCGATGGGATCCCGCCGCAAGAACACGAACGCATCTTTGAGCGGTTCTACCGGCTCGGTTCGGAATTGCGCCGCGAGACGCCAGGCGTGGGCATTGGGTTGAGTATAGTGAAGCACATCGTGGAAGCGCATGGCGGGCGGGTGCTCGTCCAGAGCGCCGTCGGTCAAGGCAGCCGGTTTACGATTGAGCTGCCGGTCAATTCGCATCCCGATCATTGAACATCGCACGGACAACTGACGTAGAACGCCATCGGTTGAACGTTCGATGTTGGATGTTGGATGTTCGGGGTCACATGCGTCGGGAACATCGAACATGCAACATCGAACATTGAACCTTGAACTTTAAACCTTGAACTTAGAACGCAAGCCCAGTTCTCCCGGCCAAAGAATCCTCGTCATCGAGGATGAACTGCCGATGCGCACAGCCTTGCAGGACTGTCTGGAGGCCGAGGACTATCGCGTCTTGACCGCATCCGACGGCGACAGCGGTTTCAAGCGCGCCCTTGAAGAAAAGCCCGATCTAATCCTGCTGGATATCATGCTGCCGAAGCTGGACGGCTTCGCGCTCTGCGCGGAATTGCGGCGCCTCTCGAAGCCAATTCCGGTGCTGATGCTCACCGCCAAAGGCCAGATTGAGGATCGGGTCCGGGGCCTGGACGCCGGCGCGGATGATTACTTGGTCAAACCGTTCAGCACCGCGGAATTGCTGGCCCGCGTTCGCGCTTTGCTGCGCCGAATCCACAGGCCCTCCCAAGCGCCGAGGACTTTGAGCTTCGGCGAAGTGCGGATCGATCTGGTTCAACAGCGCGCTTGGCGCGGAAAAAAACCGTTGCACCTGACGGCGAAGGAATTTGCCATGCTGAAGCTGCTGTCCGAAGGCGACGGCGAACCGATTTCGCGCGAGCGGTTTTTGGACGTCGTTTGGGGTTACACGGCGTTTCCGACGACGCGCACGGTGGACAACCAAATCGCCAGCCTCCGCAGCAAGATCGAACCAAACCCCGAACAGCCGCGCTGGATCCAGACCGTCCACGGCGTGGGGTATCGGCTGGAGTTCAGAACAGGCGAGGCTTGAACTGACATGGTTTTGCCGATTGGCGATTGGCTATTGACCACAGGCTCAGGCTTCGGCGCTTTTGCAAAACTATGACAACTCGACGCCCAGGAAAGCGTAAAGTCCGGTGAGAATTAGACGCGCGGGCTGCTGCCTTGCTTCGCGTCTGCTCGGTGTAGCGCAGATTCTTAGTCTGCCGTATCGCAGGATTGCATCCTGCGGGGCGCCGGCAAGTTCGGTTGCGCTCGGAGTGGCCGAGCCGGCGCCGATTTCAAATCGACGATACAGCAGACTGCGAGTCTGCGCTACAAGGAAGGCGAGCGCGACGAACCGTCACCTTGCCGGCCTTCAGTGAATGTGCGAACAATCAACTCACCTCGACAAACCATGAAAGCCAAGACATCAATCCTGCTTGCCCTGCTTCTGGCGTGGTCCGCAGGCGGCGCGTCCGCCGCGGACTCGTTAAGCGAAGCTTTCCAAAAAGGCCTTCTGGAGGAAGAAGCCAACCAGAACTTGAACGCGGCCATTCAAGCGTACCAATCCGTCCTCAAACAACTGGACGACCAGCGCAAGCTCGCCGCCACGACGATTTTTCGCCTGGGCGAATGTTACCGCAAACTCGGCAAGACAAACGAAGCCACGGCGCAGTACGAGCGCGTGGTCCGTGAGTTTGGTGATCAGCCGATTCTGGTCAAGCTGAGCCAGCAAAATCTGACGGCGCTGGGCGCGCAGACTGAGCCCATGGCACGAGCGTCCGAGCCACTCGTCGTTGCGCCGCCGGATGAGGAGTTGCTTGAGATCGAGAAGATCAAGCGCCTCCTGCGAGATAGCCCGGACCTCATCAATGCCGTCGTGGACGGAGCCATCCCGCTGCACAAGGCCGTCAGCAAAGGATGGTTAAAGGCCGCCAAATTCCTCTTGGAGAACGGCGCGGACATCGGGAAGGGCGAACGCGGCAGCGGCCATGCGGCGCTGCATCTCGCGGCCATGCACGGCCACAAGACGATGACCGAGTTGTTGTTGTCGTACAAAGCGGACACCGAAGTCCGAAATAAACAAGACGAAACGCCATTAACCATCGCTGCCAGCCGCGGTTTTCGAACCGTGGTGGAAGTTCTCCTGGCCCATCAGGCAAATCCGAATGCCAAGGAGGGAATCACTCGACCTTGGTCCTCCTTCGACGGACCGCCGGTCACCGGCACCGCGCTGCATTTCGCGGCCAACCGAGGTCAACGCGCCATTGCCGAGCTGCTGCTGGCCCATGGCGCAGAGATCGATGCCCGGTCGAGCTTTGGCCAGACGCCTTTGCATTTCGGTGTTCAGATGGGTCACACCGCTCTGGTCGAGTTCCTCCTGCGCCACAAGGCAAATCCAGACGCCAAGATAAGTGCCCAGATCAGTGAAGGAATACCGCCGGCCACCCAAAGCGGTTTTGCGCTTAATCAACGGCGCGTCTTGCTCGAAGGATTTACGCCATTGCACCTCGCGGCATTGCACAATGCGGAGGAAATCGCGAAGTTGCTCCTGGCGCATCAGGCCGACATCAATTCCAAATCGGCGAGCGGTCACACGCCGCTGTCGTTGGCAGTCGAATCTGACGGTGCAAAGGTGGTGAAGCTGCTGTTGGAGCATTCCGCCGATGTGAACATTCTCGGCTTGGAGGGTTGGTCGCCGCTCCAGATCGCCGTCTGGAAACGGTCGAAGGAGATGGTCGAACTCCTTCTGGCCAAGAAACCAAACGCTCACCTCGAAGCAGCGCTCTTTAACGCTGTTTCGCTCGACGCCGTTGAGATCGCCGAGATGCTCTTGCGCGCAGGGGCGGCGCCGGACAAGGCCACGGGAGAACCGACGGGGCGAACGCCACTCCTTTTGGCCGCCTACAACTCGAACGAAAAGATGGTGGGATTGCTCTTGTCCTACAAGGCGAACGCCAACACCAAGGACGCCACAGGCTCGACCCCCCTGCACTACGCCGTCGTGGAGAAGCACGGCGGGTTAATCCAACTGCTGCTCGAGCACGGAGCAGATGCCAACGCCCAGGACTACGAGGGGAAGACACCCTTGCATCGGGTGTTTGGCCAGCGATCTCAGCAAACTCGCCCTGTGCGAATGGTTCCGTCCTTCGTGGGCCTTCCGCCAGGTGTTCCTACGCAGTTTATCAATGCTGGTACTGCCACGCCACCACCTCCGAGCCAGCCACAACCGGCCTCGGACTTGAAAGACATGGCCGAGATGCTCTTGGCCAAGGGCGCCAATCTCAATCTCAAGGATGAGAATGGAGCAACTCCGTTCCAGTATGCAGTTTCTGACAACCGATGGGATATCGTTGGTTTCTTCCTGGTCAAGGGGGCCGACCCGAACCAAAGAATGACTTGGGGAGACACAGCGATGCATGTTGTTGCCCGCAACGACCAGAATTTGGATCTCGCCAAGCTCCTTCTGGATCGCGGCGCTGATGTCAACGCGAAAGGCGCAAACAATCGGACTGCGCTCCATCACGCGGCGGCGCATGGCGCGGCAAAGATCACTGAGTTGCTGATCAGTCGGGGCGCGCAGGTGAATGCCAAAGACAGCGAAGGAGGGATACCGCTGCACTACGCTGTCCTCAACCTCCAAATGGCCACCGTCGAGCTGCTCCTGAAGCAGGGGGCCAGTTTGAACGAGAAAGCCCGCAATGGCCGGAGCCCCATTGATATTGTGAATCGGGCCATTCAGCCCGGTGCGTCCAGGCCTTGGGGTGAAATGCCCTACATGATCGGAAGCGTCACCCGAGCCAATCCCAACGACATTGTTGACCTGGTCCGGAAGCACGCATACCAGCAATCCCTCGCCTCAGATCCAGCTCAGCCAACCCAAGACGCTCCGCCTCCGAAAGCGGCGAAATAGAATTGCATTCTGCGGACGCCTCGAATTGCCCACCACTCCCTCAGTCTCGAACGTCCAGTCGAGCGCAACTCGGCGATACAGCAAATTGAAAATCTGCCCTACGCCAGGCAAGACTGAGGTCTTAATGACCTGTTTACTACACTGTTCCCACGGCGCCCGCCGTGGGCTATGGTCTTCCGCCCCTCCGTGGCCGGCAGGAGGCTCCATTCCCAAAATCTGATTTGCGCCCGTCTCTCAGCGGAGCATCCTGAAGTTGTCGGTGATCGTAGCGCTGCCGTCCTCGGCTGCGAGTTCGGTCGGCGTCTCGCCGCCGGGCCGCGTCCGAGCGGGACGCTCGGCGAACTCGCAGGCGAGACGCCCGCGCTACCGACAACCGGTGGATGCACTGGTCTCTCAGTATTTCCGACCTTCACGGTGGACAGATTCGCTCCCGATGGTAAAGTGTCCGTGTGTTAATCCGCCGTTGAACATCGTTCATCTGAATCGAGTTTCACTTCCTGTCTCCTGGTTTTATGCCTGACTATACTCCTGTAACATTGACGGACGCGGACGGCAGCTTGGCGGTGATTGCGCCGCAATTAGGAGGCTGGCTCCTGCGTTACGCTCGGCCGGTGGCCGGCCACGGCCTGGTTGAGGCGTTGCACTGCTCCCAGGCTGTGATCGACCGTTATCCTCGCGAGATGTACGCCGGCAATCCCGTTTTGTTTCCGCTCGTCAGTTACAATCACGCTCAAGGCAAAGACCATCACTACGAATGGAACGGCCAGCTCCACCCCATGCCCCAGCACGGTTTCGCGCGGAGATCCAAATGGAGCGTCGTCGAACAAACTGCCGTATCCCTCACCCTGGAGCTGACGGATACCGAGGCGACGCGCGCGGCGTATCCGTTCGCGTTCTGCCACCGAATTACTTACCGGCTGGTCAACGGCCGGCTCCACTGGGAACAAGTCGTGGAAAACCGCTCGCCGGAAGTGATGCCCTTCGCCACTGGGTTTCACCCTTATTTTGCGGTTCCGTTCACTCCGAAAAGCGAGCGGGCGGCCTGTTTCGTGGAGATTCCCGAAGCCAAACGCATGACCCTGCACGACCGCGGCGCGTCTTTCACGGCCAAACCCTTCCCGGCTCAGAATTGGAGCGTTCAGGAGGACGTGGCGGACACGCTGTTCTTAGCGGGATTGAAAAAGCCCGAGCTGGTGCTGGTCGATCCTGGCAGTGAACTCGAAGCCATTTTTAATTTTGAGGATGCTCCGCAGCATCGGTTCGTGGCGCTCTGGACGAAGACTCCGGAAGAACCGTTTTATTGCCTCGAACCGTGGACCGCTCTGCCCAACGCCTTCACACGCGCGAAAGAGCGGGAGCTGATTTTGCTGGACCCGCGGGCTACCTTCCGCGCGGCCATGTGGATGGAACTCCGCAAAATGGCCTGATCTCAGGACAGCAGCTTCGCGACAACCGCACCGCCCACGTCGGTCAGCCGGAAATCGCGGCCTTGGAATCGGAACGTCAGTTTCAAATGATCCAGGCCCAGCAAATGAAGAATCGTCGCTTGCATGTCGTGCACGTGAATGCGGTCTTCGATGGGATAATAACCCAGTTCATCCGTCTTGCCGATGGATTGGCCGGGCTTCACGCCGCCGCCTGCGATCCACATCGTAAACGCTTCGATATGGTGGTCGCGACCCAGCATTTCCCTCGGCTCGCCTTGGGGCGTCCGGCCGAATTCGCCGCCCCAAACCACTAGAGTTTGATCCAGCAGCCCACGCCGTTGGAGGTCCAGCACCAGCGCCGCCGAGGGTTGATCGACCTCGCGGCAGATGTTGTCCAGCGAGACGCCCAGTTCGGTTCCTTTGTTGCCGTGATGATCCCAGTCCGTGTGATATAATTGCACGAAACGCACGCCGCGCTCCACCAGACGGCGGGCCAGCAGACAGTTGTTGGCGAATGAACGCTTGCCGGGTTCGGCCCCGTAGAGCGCCAGCGTTTCCTTGGATTCACCAGAAATGACCATCAACTCCGGAGCGCTGCTTTGCATGCGATAGGCCATTTCGTAGGCTGCAATGCGCGTGGCAATTTCCGGATCGCCCACGTCGCGGAGGCGGAGACGATTCAGGTCGTTGACCGCGTCGATAAACTGGCTTTGTCCCGTGGTGTCGATGCCTTTCGGATTCGCCAGATTCAACACCGGGGCGCCCTGGTTTCGGAAGGGCACGCCTTGAAAAGTCGTCGGCAAAAAGCCGCTGCCCCAGTTGGGCGCGCCGCCGCGCGGGCCGCGTGGCCCTGATTGCAGGACGACAAAACCGGGCAAGTCACGGCCTTCGCTGCCAATTCCGTAAGTGATCCACGCACCCATGCTCGGCCGGCCGAACCGTTCGTAGCCCGTGTTCATGAAAAACTTGGCTGGACCGTGATTGAAGACATCGGTGGCCATCGACCGGATAACGGTGATGTGATCCGAGATTGACGCAAGGTGGGGCAAGCATTCGGAGACGACTTGGCCGCTCTGGCCGTGTTGCGAGAACCTTCGCTTCGTCGCCAGCAGCTTGGCATCTTTCTTCAGGAACGCGAACCGCTGATTCGCCACGAAGGATTCCGGGATAACTTGGCCGGCGAGTTCCTGAAGTTTGGGTTTGGGGTCGAACAATTCCAGTTGGCTCGGCCCGCCGGCCATGAACAGGAAAATGACGCTCTTGGCCCGGGGCGGAAGATGAGTTGGCCGGGGAGCCAGCGGATCGGTCGCAGAATTTGGCGTCGCGGCGAGGGCCAGGCGTCTGTCATTCCAAAGCAGCGAACCCAAGGCCATCGCGCCAAGGCCAATCCGGCAATCGCGGAAGAAATGCCGGCGCGTAATCTGCAACAGCTCTTGTGAAGGCGCGTTCATGGCTCAGTAAAAACTCGTCCAGTTGCCATAGTGGCGCCACACAATCTTCGGCCGGCGCGCGAGATCGGCGTGGCCGTCAGCGTAACCGCGGCTGATCGATTCCGCCTCGCCGCCTTGAATCTGGAATCCAGAATCCGCTCTCTTCGTGGGGTGCCCACCCCAAGCCAAGGAGAGGTTCGTGATGAAACCGTCGTGATAGAGAGTGTCCGTGACGATAGGGTTGGCCGACGCTCCTAGGTCTTCGAACCTGGTTGGCCAACCCTCAACGACGGTGTTGGTATTGACTCGAGTGGTAGATGGCATCACTCGGAAACCTGGTTTCCCGGAACGCGGGACCCACCAACTGTGCTGCATAATGGCAAAGCCGAATGTCCAGCGCTGGCTGTAGTAGTATCGCAGATCCTCATTGTCGCGGATCGATCGATTCTTCTGCTTCTGGAGCCAGGATTGCGCTTCCTGGAATTCCCCTGGCCGGGCGGGACAGAAAAACATCGGGACCGTCAATCCAAAATTCTGGAGGGCGGGGATCATCTCGTGAGCCACATCCCACGGATTGTTTCCGATGTCGCCCAGCATCGGCAATCTCCCGCGCGCGTCGTCCGATCCGTACAGGTTTGCCGCGATGGACCATTGGCGGAAGTTGGAAAGGCAATTCGTCTCCCGCGCCTTCCGTTTGGCCTTGCCCAACGCGGGCAGAAGCAGTCCGGCCAGAATTGCAATGATCGCAATGACAACCAGAAGCTCGATCAGAGTAAACCCAGCCACGCGCCAGCGGCCTACCGCGGTCCGCGAAGGCAACCGATCGGAATGGCCGATGGGAATTGGCGTATTCACGGCGCAAGCTAACGTAAGTCTGGCGTGGCGGCTGGAGCAAGGGAAAATGCGACCATTCTGCCCCTAAACCGGGGCGTCGGTCTCCGAGGTTCATGGGGAGCCTCCAAGCGGTTATCACGCGCATTGGGAGCATGGACCGAAGCGAGGTCGCCTCGGCGCGCCAGCGTCTTGGAGTGCGGCGGTCCTCTGCCGCTGTTTGGCGCGCCGCGGATCGAAAGCGCCACAGGACTGGCGAAGTCCAAACCTAGCGACGGTCTAACGCGAATTTATTGACGAGACCGTTGGATGAACGACAGGTCGGCGTTTGTAGTCCCGGCTTTAGCCGGTTCGGGCCGCCTAAAGGCGGGACTACAAACCTTCCGCGTGTGGTCCATCCCACGGTCTCCTCTGTACGTGGCAGCTTGTTCAGAGCACGGCCCGCCGGGACTTCGGTTTATTCCCGTGTCACAAATTCGTCAACGTTCATCAAAACGCGCGCGACGAATGTCCAGGCGGCGCGAACTGGAATCTGCTCGCCGTCGCCGTCTGCCCGGCCCAGCAATTGCCGAGCTTCTTCGGGTCGTTCGGCGAATCGCTTCGTTTGTTGCGCCAACAAATCGGCAAGGCGGTTGGCCTCTTCTGGACGCGGACCGCGCGAGAGACAAAGCCGAAATGCGTGCGCCACTTGCTCCTCGATTCGCTTCGCTCCTTGCGAGAACAGACGATCGGCCAGCGCTCGTGCGCACTCGATGAACTGGTGGTCATTGGCCAAAGTGAGCGCTTGGAGCGGCGTGTTCGAGCGCGTCCGCCGCGTGCAAGTGACGTTGGCGTTTGGCGCATCGAAGACCATGAGGGCCGGGTACGGGCTGGATCTCCAAAAATGCGTGTAGAGCGCGCGGCGATAGCGCTCTTTTCCGTCGGCGGTTTTCCAAGGTTTTGGATCTTGGGTGAATTCGAACACGCCTTCCGGTTGAGGCGGGAAAACGCTCGGTCCGCCGATCTCGCGGGTTAACAGTCCGCTCACCGTCAGCGCGGCGTCGCGCACAACTTCGGCATCGACACGCAGCCGATTCTGCCGCCCCAAGAGCCGATTGGCGGGGTCAGCCGACTGTAAGTCAGGCCGGTGAGCTGAGGACTGGCGATAGGTGGCCGACATCACGATGAGACGGTGCATCGTCTTGACGTTCCAGCCGCTGGCCACGAACTCGCACGCGAGCCAATCCAGAAGATCGGGATGCGTGGGCCGCGACCCTTGCGTGCCGAAATCATTCTCCGTCTCCACGAGGCCTTGGCCGAAGAATCGTTGCCAGTAACGGTTCACCACCACGCGTGCAGTCAGGGGATTGGCCGGGTCGGTTAACCAGCGGGCCAGATCGACGCGGTTGGGAGGCTCGCCGCTGTGCGCAAGCGGATGCAGCACCGCCGGCACAGACGGATTCACTTTGTCTCCAGGTTCGAGGAAATTACCGCGCTTGTGGATGCGCGTCTCGCGCGGCTCGGTGCGTTCTTTCAAAACCAGCGTCGTCGGGATGACCGGCTCCGTCGCTTGCAGCTCCGCGATCTTTTCGATCACGGGGAACAGTCTCCGGGCCGTGTCGGTCGTTTTGAAAAGGTCGGCCACAAGCTTCTTTTGCGCGTCGTCCCGTTTGTCCGGCGCCTGATCCACGGCCGTTTGGGTGGGGCCGGGCAATCGAGCGCGCATTTCCGGCGTGATGGTTTTCTCCCACGCCAACTGGTGCTTGAGAAATTCATCGCGCCGGCCTTGCAGCTCCTTTTCCAGCGCCGCGATCCTGGCGCGAATCTCCTTGCGTTTCTCGAGATCGCCGCGCGCGATTTCCCGCTCAGATGGAGCGTCGATCATCGGTTCGTCGCAATTGTTCAAGAAGGCGAAGAGCTCGTAATACTCGCGTTGCGAGATCGGATCGTATTTGTGAGAATGACATCGCGCGCACTCGATGGTCAGTCCGAGGAAGACCGCCCCAGTCGTCGCCACGCGATCAGCCACGGCATCGACGCGGAATTGTTCCGGGTCCGTTCCCCCTTCCTCATTGAAGAGCGTGTTGCGATGAAAACCGGTGGCGATCTGCTGGGCCGGCGTCGCGTTCGGCAGCAAATCGCCGGCGAGCTGTTCCAGGGTGAACTGGTCAAACGGCATATTCTGATTCAGCGCGTCGATCACCCAATCGCGGTATTTCCAGATTTCGCGGGGGAAATCGCGAGTGTACCCGTTGCTGTCCGCGTAGCGCGCCAAGTCGAGCCAATGCCGTCCCCAGCGTTCACCATAAGTGGGCGAAGCCAGCAGCCGGTCCACCAACTGTTCATAGGCCTCCGGCCGCGGGTCATTCACAAACGCATCGACTTCTTCCGGCGAGGGCGGCAGTCCGAGCAAGTCCAGACTGACGCGGCGAATCAAGGTCGCGCGCTTCGCCGGTGAAGACGGTTTAAGGCCTTCCTTTTCGAGCCGCGCCAAGATGAAACGGTCGATTGGGTTATGGGCTTGTTCCGCATCCCGAAGGTTGGGCGGAAGAGGACGCTCCGGCCGCACGAACGCCCAATGATTCGCTCCGGCGGCTTGCGCGGTGTCAGCGGCGATTACCACGCCGCTGGCCGGCATAGACAGAAAGAGGGTCATGACCCCACGACAGAGTATTCTCAGCGAGATAAAGTTCAGTTTCACCAGGGCGAAGGTCGATGCGCTCGAGTTTCGGTTGATCTGAGAATCTAGGCCCGAGGCTGCGCCTCCTTCAAGTCAAAGAACACAGCCGCGCTCCGAGAAATTCGCGCTGGCGGCGACGATTTCGGGCGATCAACGCACAGTGTTCTCATTCGGAGATACTCCCCGTGTTGCTGGAAGACAATAAAGAGAATTGTCGGTCAAGGCAGACTGGGTTAGGTTTTCTCTCGTGCAACGCCAGCGCCGATTCGTTTGGGAAACACACCTAAATCTTGAAATCTGGTTGGACCGGCTCTCGCACCCACTTTCAATAACAGACAATGCGGCAGAGGCTGACTGCCGCAGTAATTGATTAAACAGGTCACAGCTAACGCGACATGATTCACCTCTCTCCCTACCCTCTCCCCTCATCGGATGAGGGGAGAGGGATCAAGGGTGAGGGGAGCCAGTGTCGGGCAAGCAATGGACTGATTAATATGTCGATGAATTGGATCCTGACGGTGACCGTGGCTCTGCCGCTTGGAGCCTGCACGTTGACCGGAGAAGCGGCCGAGAGTGCGCCGCTTTCATGGGAGGAAACGCTCGCGCTACGGCGCAACTGGTGGAGTTTGCGACCGGTCGAGAACGTCGGGGTCCCCGAGGTGCGCGATCCGTTGTGGTCCCGACATGCGGTCGATCGTTTTGTGCACGCTCGGCTGGAGGCGGCTGGTTTGAAGCCTTCAGAGCCGGCAGACAAACCCACGCTGGTGCGCCGCCTGACGCTTGTGCTCACCGGTCTGCCACCGACTCGAGACGAAACGCAAGCCTTCGTCGCGAACCAATCGCCGGGCGCGTATGAAGGGTTGGTGGAGCGGCTCCTGGCCTCGCCGCACTTTGGGGAACGTTGGGCGAGACACTGGCTCGACGTCGTCCGGTTTTCCGAAACCCACGGCAACGAATGGAACTACGAAGTTCACCACGCCTGGCGGTATCGGGATTATCTCATCCGCGCATTCAACCAGGATCTTCCTTACGATCAATTCGTCCGGGAACACATCGCCGGCGATCTGCTTCCCCAAACCCGATGGAATCGGGAGGAACAATTCAATGAGTCGGTCATCGGGACGGCTTTCTACCGATTCGGAGAAGTCAATCATGACGATTGCATCGGACTGCGGCAGATCGGGTATGATCTGGCGGATAATCAGATCGACACGCTCACGAAAGCGTTTCAAGCCACGACCGTGGCCTGTGCCCGCTGCCACGATCACAAGATCGATGCCGTATCGATGAAGGATTATTACGCGCTGCTGGGGATTCTCCGAAGCTCCCGGCAAGTCAGCCATACGATCGACGCGCCGGAAATCAACGCCTCCGCGATTCAAGAACTGACCAAACTGAAACACGAGATTGGACAGGAGATCGGGGATATCTGGATGCAGGACGCCGGTGACGTTCACCTCTATTTGCTGGCCGCACAGGCCAAGAGCAGCCTGGCCTTCCAAAGCGTGGCCAAGGAATCGTCTGCTGCGGACCTCGATCCGGCGCGATTGCAGCACTGGATCAAGGTTCTAACAAACAAAACAGCCGCGCTCGAAGAACCTTTCTCGTTCTGGCGCGCGCTCCATTCGACCAATCAGAGCGATGGAAAGAACTTTCGCGGCCGCTGGACAGAGGCAGCCGCCAAATTCGCAGGCGAGGAAAAAGCAAGCGCTGAGTTTAACCGAAGCAACTTCGTGACGTACGCCGATTTTCGGTCTGGCAGCTTTGGCCCCTGGGAGCCGGGCGGCCAAGGGCTTCGATTGGGTCCTAGCCCGCGCAGCGAGTTTACCTTGCACAGCGACGGCGACGCGGCTGTCGAAATGGTCTTGCCGGCCGGAGTTTATACGCATTTGGTTTCCCAGAAGTTTAACGGGACTCTGCGCTCGCCGCTGCTTACAAACGGAATGGCCAAGATTAGTTTCCGAGTCATGGGGCGCCGGAGCAGCGCCGTGCGCTTGGTCTCGAATAATTGCCAGCTCAACTACCAGAACTACCGGGCGCTCACCAACACCGCGTTCCAATGGATCACCTTTTCTCCTCCGCCTGACGCGGAGAGCGTGCGTGTGTACGCCGAACTGATGACGATGTTCGATAACCCGAAATTCCCGGATCAACTGAGCGCGCTCGGAGGTGACAAAGCCAATTACAAGCTTCCTTGGGAGAAGGCCGCTGAGGATCCGCGATCCTGGTTCGGCATTACGCGCGTCGTGATTCACTCCACAGACACCCCGCCCAAAGAGGAGCTGGCTCATCTGGCGAGCCTGTGGTCGGCGCCGGACCCGGCCAGCGAGGTGGGGGTCGCCAATCGTTACCGGCAACGCATCCTCGAAGCCGTCGATCGATGGCGAAACGAGGCGGCGACGGATGACGACGCGGTGTGGCTCGATTTCCTGGTGAAAAACGGATTGCTCCGCAATCGGCTAGACCAATCTCCGCGTCTCCAGAAGTTGACGGCCGAGTATCGGAGAGCGGAACGCTCGCTCACCTTGCCTCGCGTCGTGCCCGGAATGGCGGACTTCGGGCCTGGCTTCGACCAACCCATGCTGGCTCGCGGCGATTGCACCAAACCCGCGGATCCCGTTCCTCGCGGCTACCTGGAAGTGCTCCAAACGCATTTCACAGCTCGCGGCGAACCCACCCCTTCACCCCTCCCAGGAAAGGAACCTGCTGCCGGCGCGGCAAACGAACCTCCCCTCCTGGGAGAGGCTGGGGGTGGGTTCACGGGCCATGCGGAGTTCGCTATCGAAAAGTCGGTTGCTCACAAATCTGGCAGGACTGACCTGTCGGTTGGCCAGGACGCGCAGCAGCGCGTCCCTGCCCAGTTCACGGGTGAGGGCAGCGGTCGCCTGCCATTGGCCGAACGCATCGCCAACGCGAGGAATCCTCTGACGGCCCGGGTGATGGTCAACCGCATCTGGAAACATTTGTTCGGGGAAGGATTGGTGAGGACGGTGGATGACTTCGGACAGCTCGGCGACAAGCCGTCGCACCCGGAATTGCTGGATTACCTAGCCGGCCAATTCGTGCGCGAGGATTGGTCCGTCAAACGCCTGATTCGGACGATTGTGTTATCCAGAACGTTCCAGACTTCGGCTAGACCATCGCCGGAGGCGCGGGAAATCGACCCGCAGAATCGATTGCTCCAGCATTATCCCGCCCGGCGCATGGAGGCCGAAGCCATCCGCGACAGCATGCTCGCGGTGTCAGGGCGGTTGGATCGGTCGATGAATGGCTTGAGCGTTCATCCTTATCGCGAGAGGGAAAATGCCGATCGCCGGCTCTTTGTCGGTCCGCTGGACGGCCTGGGCCGCCGGAGCGTCTATATCAAGGCCAACCTGATGGAGACACCCAAATTTCTGAGTGCTTTCAATATCCCCGGAGGAAAGGTCTGCCAGGGCCGGCGCGACACCGCGAGCGTCCCGGCGCAATCCCTGGCGCTCTTGAACGATCCGTTCGTCTTGCAGCAGGCGGAACGATGGTCCCGCCGGCTCATCACGCGGGAGGACGATTCGCTGGAAGCGCGGATTGACTCCATGTTCGAGGCTTCGCTCGGCCGCGCGGCGACGCTCTCCGACAAAAAACGGTTCATCGACACCGCCGAACGTCTGGCTGAATTGCGGGGCTTAGGGAAGCAGGAGATTCCGGGAAGCCAGGAGGTTTGGAAGGATCTGGCTCATGCTGTTTTCAATTTGAAGGAATTCATCTTCATTCCTTAGCCCTCGACCTTATTCGACGCTTCCGCCGGAATTCGCCGCTCCGCGAAGGCTCACCGACCGGCTTTCCGTTTTTGCATGACCGCGCACCGTTCAAGCCGGAATTTGCCCTCTCTCTTGGAGTCGCGATCGGCAAGAAGGCCTTGTTTGACAGGGCTTTTGAAGGTTGGAGCGGGTGATGGGAATCGAACCCACGTGGAAAGCCCGTCCGCCGGCAATGATCGGAGAGCGCCTTTGTGCCCTTCATTTCTGGGCAAGACGGTAAGCTGGCTCTCGAATCAATTTTACGAAGTCATGGCCTCCACCGGGCTGGTGCAATCGCGGGGCGATCACGAGAGGAAGCAAGGCAAGGCCGGACGCAGCGCGCGACGCCAACTCAGTCCGATTTCCTTCCACGCATTGCGGCACACAGCCACGAGCTTGCTAAAAAACGAGGGCGTCAGCGAAGTGGTGGCTCGGGACATCGTGGGCCACGAAGGCGAAGCCGTCAGCAGGAACTACACTCACATTGACACCGAGACCAAGCGCGCCGCGCTGGAAAAGCTGCCGGACGTGACGAGCGCCTGAAGCCGAGGGATTCGTGAACACCCTTGGCCGGCGTTGACAGCCCTGAACCCCTGTGATACCGGTTTGATACTGAGATGCCGCGCAAGGTTCGCCAACTGATTGCCGACTTGGAGCGAGCAGGATTTCGGAATCGAGGTGGAAAGGGCAGTCATCGAAATTTCGTTCATCCGAGCGGCAACGTGGTGACGGTGAGCGGGAAACCTGGCGATGACGTGCCGCCTTATCTGGAAAAGCAGGTACGCCGCGCTTTTGAAGCCATATCCAATGAATCGAAGTGAAATCAAAGCCAAGGCCGCCCACTTTCCGAAAATCGTGGAGTGGAGCGAGGAGGACGGTTGTTTTGTCGGTACGTGTCCCGGCCTGATGTTCGGCGGCGTGCATGGGCAAGACGAAGCCAAGGTGTATGCCGAGCTTTGCCAAGCAGTCGAGGAAGTGATCGAGATTCTGGAGACGGACGGGCATCCGCTGCCGGGGCCATTGGGAAAAAAGCAATTCAGCGGCAAGTTTGTGCTGCGGGTGGAACCTGCGTTGCACCGCCGCCTGGCATTGAAAGCACTGGCCTCTGGCGAAAGCCTCAATAGCTATTGCGTGAAAGCGCTGGCGAAGGCGTGATGAAGTCAGCCCGGAACTCTTCGTTTAGCACGTTCGGCCATGAACCGCCATGAGACGAAGGCCAGCGAGCTTTCGACGCGTTGCAGGTGGCCACGGCGTTGTGCCTGGGGTAAGGTTCGATTCGTTTCAACCAAGCGCCGAGTAAACGCCAGCCCCCCGCTCCGGGTAGCTTTCGTAAATGTGCTCGAAGACCGCGGAGCACTTTTGTTGGTAAAGATCGGGCGAATAAATACGTGGCAGGCCAGAGTCGAGAAAGTCTCCGATAGCGAGCCGAATCTGGGAACGCGCTGAGGACTTCTGCCGCCAGTTGAGGACGAGAAGTTGCTTGAGGCGCGTCAGAAGCTCGCGGGTGACTTTCTTGACCTCGGCGCGTTCATCCGGGCTCAATTCCGGCGCCGGGCGGGTGAGGATGTCGAAGATAACCAACTCTTCCTCGGTCATGTTTTCGCGGACGTGGCGTTGCTGTTCCTCGGACAAATTCCGACTCAGTTTTAGCAACTCCTCAAACAGTTCTTCAATGTTCCGACTGCCAGCGTTGTAGGATTCGATCAACTCCTCGAACTTCTCGGCGAAGTCGGCGCGCGTTTTGTTCAGGCGAATTAGCTTCTCCAACTGGGCGCGAATGGCTGCCTTGAGGATTTCGAGATCGGTGTTTTTGTGCTTCGAGTCCGCAAACCGGCGCTGCAATGCATCGAAATCAATCTTCGACAAATCCATCACAGGCGCGGGCTTGGCGGGCATGTCCACGCCGGTAATCGAACCGTCGAGCAGTTTCGCGATGTCGCTCATGACTCCGGAAATATCCACTGGGTTGGGATTGAGCTTGCTGCGGATGGCATCTGCGATGGCACCGATGCAGGCGGCGCGGCCTGCGAACTCCAACGCTGCCGGATCAGGCTTCACTGCGCCGTAGAGCGTGCTCACGAGGCGCTCGTGAGCGAAGAACTCTCGCCTCAATGGGTCGGGTGAAATCAGAGCATCGACAGCGTCGTCCATTTTCTGCAACCGTTCCAGGCTTCCGGTGGGCAGGTGCTCGATGGCCGGGAGAATGACCTAATGGGTAGCGCAGAACGCGGTCGCTGCCTCGATTGCCTTGCGCAAATCTTCGACGAGCTTCTTCTTGTTCTTCACCGGCCGCTCGCCCCCTCTGCCCGCGCCGTAGATGGCAAGAGCTTTCTCAAGCGACGCAAACACGTTCGCGTAGTCCACGATGATGCCGCTGTGCTTGCCAGGGAAGACGCGATTCGCCCGTGCAATGGTCTGCATCAGCGTGTGATTCCGCATCGGCTTGTCCAAATACACCGTGGAACAGCTTGGCGCGTCGAATCCAGTCATCCACATCGCGCAAACAAACACCAGCCGCAGCGGGTCGTCAGGGTCTTTGAACTTTTCGTCGAGTGGCGGCTGGGACTCATTCATCCGCTTCCGGTGCGGCACGATGTCCAAGCCGTGCCGCTTCATCTGCTCGATCTCGTTTTGGCCCGGCGAGACGATGAGCGCCATGTTGGTCGTCTTGAGCACGTCCAGACGTTTGGCCAGCTCGGCCTCAAGCTCCCGGTTCTCAGGCCGCTCTCGTTCTTCACTCAGCCGGTAGGCGAACCTCGCCAACTCCCCCTCCACCCGCTCCCGCTCCGCCGCCCAATGCTTCCGCACCTTGTCGTGCATCTTGAGCGCGGTGGCCTTGTCGATGGACACCACCATCGCTTTGCCAACGAAGCCGCGCCCGAGGAAATGCCGCACGATGTCCTGGGCCACCGTCTCCAGCCGGTCATCGCGGGTGAGAATGTGGTATTGCCGGCTCAACTCCCGTTCGAGCTTTGCTTCCTGCTCCGGGTCGAGTTCCGCCGCCTCGATGAGATTGTAGATGTCCTCATTCAGGTCCGGGTTCACGAGCTGCAACTCCGGCGTCCGGTTCTCGTAGAAGAGCGGCACGGTGGCTCCATCCTCGACGGATTGCTGGAAGTCGTAGATGGAAACGTAATCGCCGAACACGTCCTTCGTCCGTTCTTCGCCCGCGATGAGCGGCGTGCCGGTGAAAGCGAGGAACAGCAGAAGTCTGCGATGTAATTCCCGATCTGGTGCTGCCGACGAAACTTCAGTCCCTCGAATCGCCGGTCACGCAACAACTCCCACGCGATGTCCTCCGCCGGAGTTTGTTTCTGCCGCAACTCACGCGCCCGATCCACCAGCCCCGAGAATTGCAGCCCTCCGCGATAGTGCCCCTCTACCTCTGGGAGAGGGGTTGGGGTGAGGGTGGCGGGTTTGGTCACGTCCGACCGAATCCTGAGCAGTGACCGAATGGCCGCATTCACCCCCAACACCTGATGGTTTTGGCCAATGATTTTGACCAAACCTGCCTTGTGCTCCGAGAACAGTGTGAAATTCTCCACCAGGTCGAGCAGGCGCGTCCGGTCGCAAGTGCCCCGAATAACGGTTTCCAAGGAAACCTTTCGCGGCCCGTCCTCGCGCTCGATGCGTTTCCACTCGAAGAACCGCTCCCAATCCGCCGTGAGCGAGCCGACGCGGCTGAGGGTGTGGGTCTGGCCTCGCTCACCGCCGAGCGACGCCCCTTATGCTCTGCCACAAACCGCGCGCTCGACACAAACATCCCCCCAGACCCACATGCGGGGTCGAGGATGCGCCCGTGGTTGGGCTCGATGACTTCGGTAAGAAGGCGGACGATGCAGGATGGGGTGTAGAACTCGCCGCCTTTTTGGCCTTCGGTGCGGGCGAACTCGCCGAGGAAGTATTCGTAGATGCGCCCGAAGGCGTCGTAGTCCACAGTGGCGGGAATCTCGGAGATTTTTTTCAGCAGTTCCTTGAGGAGGGTGCTGGTGAAGAGATTGTAGGTCTTGGGCAGGACGCCGACGAGCGACGACGTAGAGGACGACCGCGTGGTTTGGACCCGCTGCAAAAACAACGACGGACAGCTTGGATCGCGTTCCGCCTGGTATCGCCGAAACGGATTGTTCCTCCCCTGTTCGGAATTCGACTGGCAGGAGTTTGACGATCCATCCACGGAGAACGCGGCGATGATCACGAAGGGACACCTCGACAGACTATTCAACAACGGAAAACGGACGCTCGTTCGCAAGCACGCTGCGGAAGAGTTGGAGGCCATCAGTCACTGCAAAAAGCCGGCGTGTTACAACGCCCTGAACTTGAATGGGCGGTTCAAAAACCATCTATCGGAGGACGACAGCGGCTTACTCTCCTGGAGATCATGAACCTCAAATTTCGCTTTCCGTTCCGGCCAAGACCCTGGGGTTTACCCGGAATGGAAAGAATTCCGGCTGTTTTCCGCCGGAATTCGGGGTGGAACACCCGTGGCATGCTGCGTCCGCCGACTCCGCAGGAATGGGGTTGTGCTGACGGTTCCCGTTGAACATGCCACCGACGGCAAACAACACCACGACCCAGCCCCAGTGCGCCCCTGAGCCATCGGACGAGCGCTTCATCCGGTTCTTCGAGCGCTCCCATGCTGGAGAACACCCGGCTAGCAACGATTACGAGCCGCGCTCAAGCGGCGGCAGCGCAATCACCGCTCGCGTTGTGCCGAGTGCCGACCGAGCGTCGGCGACTCTACCGAAACGCGCCCATAAACTGCCGTAAATCATCACAGATCAAATGCGCGTCAACCTTGCGCGCTAAGGTTCGGTCGCCTGGAAAACGGGACAAATCACAAACGCACCGCTCACGATACGAAGCGCGCACTCGCAAATCGTCATTTCCACTGTGCAGGACGATAAGCGTGCACCCCTGAGTTCCAAAGTGTGAACTGGCCGGAAAGGTTCTAAGTTGCTCGAACAGCTTTGAGTGCCGGATCGTTGAGAAGTTCGGGAATCCGGCGATCAATTTCCCGCCAGTATCTAATCAAAGCATCTGACCAACCGCTAGGGCCATTTCTAAGAGCGGCTGGTTCAGACACGATTTCGGCCAAGCAGCCTTCGCAAATCCTCTGCCGTGCCACGTACACAAAGGTCGCTTCACCCGCGATCGGAACGTGCTCAAAACCAATCTCAGGTTGCACAGTGAAATGCGCGACCTCTCCAGAACACGATATGGCTGCGGATAAGTAGTTACGATCCCGCTCGCACGGATCAATCGCTAATCGAACCACGAGTTCTGCAACGACGACCGCTAACGCCAGTTGTACGCGTTCTTTGGAGTGGCCGAGACGTTCCACGGGAAATGAGAACGGCCTTTTATCTGTGCGGTCCTTGAGAGTGTATCGTTTCGGGTTGTTCAACTCGCTGACAAGGTAACCGAATTTTCCGAAAATCTCATTCGCATCCCAGTAATTGATTAGCGCAGAACTGGGCAAAAGGCGCACGGCGGAATCGATATCGTAAGCTTTCGCCTTTGGCTCTCTGAGCGAGGACCAGAGAATGAGATATCAGAGGAGCAGCCACACGACCCAGAAGCTAAAGCGTGATTCGGAGAACGCGAAATACAGAGCGGTACAGAATGCCAGACCGTGCAAAAGAGTTCGCTTTTGCTTATACGGATCATCAGCGCGCTCAGCTTCCTCCGTCGCTTGGATGGCGAATGCCAAGCCTCGGTCCCAATCATGGATTGGCTTCCCGTCGAGGAGCGGTGGTTTACCCCACTGGTAACGCTCTGCGCACGCGAAGCCCTGTTTGTGGAGTTCGGCACGGAAGATTCGATTCAATTGATCGTATGTTTTCATCGCTGCCAAACTCGGCATGAAGCAGGGCGTGGTGTTTTGAAGTTGGATCGCAAAGCAAATACATGAGCTTAGCGGCTCGAACAAGGCTTTGTTTTGGTGATTGCTTGCCAAATGGGTATAACGCTTGGAGTGCTCCAAGGACGCTACGGAGTGATTTGGGCGACAGCGCCAGCCACCCCGCGACATCCCCCGCCCTCCAAGTCAGAATCCGAGTCAACGCTTCCGGCTGGATTACTTGCCGGCATCGAAGCCTGTTCTGATTCGCGACGGGCCAGACACCCAACCGCCGTGAGTCCGCCGCACCCCCAGCGGCGATTCGGGCTTGCATACATTTCACGATCTGCGGTTTCAATCGCGGGTTCTCCTCCAGACGGCGTTCGACGTTCAGAGTGGAAAACGAATGCACGAGCAAGCTCGAACAGACTTGAACAGCCTTGGACTCGTTATACCGCGCCGTTATACCTGGAATCATTCCCGGAGAGAAACAAGCAAAAAAGCCTTATCTTAGAGGGTTTTTTTGGGGGGGGGTGGAGCGGGTGATGGGAATCGAACCCACGTGGCCAGCTTGGAAGGCTGGAGCTCTACCATTGAGCTACACCCGCGACCGACGCCATAGTAGCGACAACGCTTGCGTTGTCAACCTGCCGACGTAATATCCGTCTCCACAAATGAAATCTCTGCTGCTCGCTAACGGTCGCGTGATCGATCCGAGCAACGGCTTGGACGAGATCACGGAGGTGTTGATTGAGGATGGCAAAATCAGGGGGGTTGGCCGCAACGCGTCCGAGCAAACACAACGGGAACTCGAACGTCGGGATCTGACCGGAATGATCGTGTGTCCGGGCCTGATCGACTCGCACGTGCATCTGCGCGAACCAGGGCAATCCGGAAAGGAAACCATCGCCAGCGGAACAGCCGCCGCCGCCCAGGGCGGCTTTACCTCGGTGGTTTGCATGCCGAACACGTCGCCACCAGCCGAAAATCCCGCCACCGTTGCTTTGATCCGGGAAAAAGCCGACCGGGAAGGGTTGGTGAATGTTTTTGTCACCGGAGCCATCACGCGTAACCTCGCCGGCGAGGAGCTGGCGCCGATTGGTTCTCTGAAGCAAGCCGGAGTGGTCGCCATCACCGACGACGGTCATTGCGTCCAGAACAACGAATTAATGCGGCGGGCTCTGGAGTACGTGCGGATGCTGGATTTGCCGGTGCTGGACCATTGCCAGGATTACTCTCTCGTGAGCGATGGGGTCATGCATGAGGGGTACTGGAGTTCCATCCTCGGTTTGAGGGGATGGCCTGCCGTCGGCGAGCAAACCATTGTCGCTCGGAATATTCTTCTGGCGGAGTTAACAGGCTCTCACGTTCACTGCCAGCATGTAAGCTCGGCCGGGAGCGTGCGCCTGCTCCGCGAAGCCAAACGGCGCGGCATTTCCATTTCCGGAGAGGCCTGTCCGCACCATTTCACGCTGACCGACGCCGCCGTCGCGGGGAGCGATGTATTCTGGGATGCCGACGGGAAAAGCTTTTTTGAGAGGTTTGGGCAGCAAGGCGAGCGGCCTTATTGGCCGTCCTATGACACGAATTTGAAAATGAATCCGCCCCTGAGGTCCGCGGAGGATCGGGAGGCTATCCTGGGGGGTCTCGCCGATGGCACGCTGGAAATTCTTTGCAGCGATCACGCGCCGCACTGCGATTTTGAAAAGGAAGTCGAGTTCGACTACGCGCCCTTCGGCATCACGGGGCTGGAAACAGAGCTGGCGCTGTGCCTGATGCAGTTATATCACACGGGCCGGCTCGGGCTGTCCGAACTGATCTCCAAATTCACCGTCGCTCCCGCGCGGCTGCTTCGCCTGGCTAAAGGCACGTTGAGCGTCGGCGCGGTCGCCGATGTGACAATCTTTGATCCCGAAAAGGAGTGGGTATTTGAGCGCAAGCAATCTTCGAGCAAATCGTTCAACAGCCCGTTCTACGGCTGGAGATTGAAAGGCAAGGCGATGGCGACGCTGGTCGGCGGGAAAATGGTCTGGTCCGATCCCGATTATCGGGAACCCGCACAGGCCGTGGCGGAGACCGAGCCCGCCGACGTCGCGCGTTGACCCGCGGCATCTCGGCGTCAGTTTCGGCCGAGCATGGAGCGCCGAAGTCGTAGCGCAGATTTTCAACCTCCCGTTTCGCAGAATTGGTATCTGTTTGGCGGCGATTCTGGCGTAGCGCAGAGTTGCACTCTGCCGTATCGCCGATTTGCAATCGGCGGCGGTTCGGCAAGTTCCGGGACGTTGGGGCTTGTCCGGCGGATGCGGAATGCAATTCCGCGATACAGCAGATTCAAAATTTGCGCTACTTCCGGCTTGACCGAGTGTCCACGCCGGCCTTCTTGTTTTTCCACTTTGCGTTTGCCGGTGATTTGGAGCAACCTCGAATTCATCGCTTATGTTAAAAGCCGGCATCGTCGGCCTCCCGAATGTGGGGAAATCGACTTTGTTCAACGCGCTGATTCGCGCGCGCAAGGCCCCGGCGGAAAATTACCCCTTCTGCACCATCGAGCCCAATTTGGGCGTCGTCACCGTGCCCGACGACCGTCTGAAGGAATTGGCCCAGGTTGCCAAAGTCGATCGGATCATTCCCGCGACCATTGAATTCGTCGATATCGCCGGCCTCGTCAAAGGCGCCTCCGAAGGTCAAGGCCTCGGCAACAAGTTTCTCAGCCACATTCGAGAGGTGGACGCCATCGTTCACGTCGTGCGTTGCTTCGAAGATCCCGACATCCATCACGTGACCGGCAGCGTCGATCCGCTCCGCGACATCGAGATCGTCACCGCGGAACTAGTGCTGGCGGATCTCGAGGCCGTGCGCAAGAAGCGCGAACGCATCGCCAAGGAGGTCAAGCAGGGGGACAAACACGCGCTCCTCGAAAACCAACTGCTGGACAAGATCGAACCGCATTTGAACGGCGGAAAACGTGCCGTCACTCTCTCGCTTTGGAAGGAAGAAAAAGACATCTCACGTCATTTCTTTCTGCTCACGGACAAGCCAACAATTTTCGTCGCGAACGTGAAAGAGGCCGATCTTGCCGACGCCGGCTCCAATCCGTTTGTCTCAAAGGTTCAGGAATACGCCCGCAGCCATCACGCCTGCGAAACCGCAGTGATCAGCGCGCAACTGGAAAGCGACTTAAGCGAGCTCGCGCCCGAAGAGGCTGCGGAATACCTCCGCGCGCTGAGCGTCTCGGAGTCCGGCGTCTCCGCGCTGATCCGCAGCAGTTATCATTTGCTCGGCCTCCGCACCTTCTTCACGTTCAACGAGAGCGAAGCGCGGGCGTGGACGATCCGCGCCGGCGAGACCGCGGTGAAAGCGGCGGGGACGATCCACACGGATTTCGAGCGCGGTTTCATCAAGGCGGAGACCGTCCGTTTGGAAGACTTGGTGAAGGCCGGATCGGTGAGCCACGCGCGCGAACATGGCCATTACCGCATCGAGGGCAGAGATTACGTTGTCCAGGATGGGGATGTGCTACTGTTCAAGGTTCACGTTTGAGGAATCCTTGATGCCGAAGCCAGTTCGCGCAGGAGGCGGTCCAAGCAGCGTAGGGATGGTCACTCGCGCGGACACCAAAGTCGTGCGTGGCTGTGGCATAGACGTGCAACTCGGCCGGGACGCCGGCTCGCTTTAAGGCGAGGTACATCAAGACGCTGTGCTCCGGGGGACTGACGATATCGTCTCCGCCATGAACGAGGAAGACCGGCGGGGTCCCTTCCGGGATGCGTAGACCCGGGGCCAATTCATCCTTGTCCTTTGCCTTGAGGTAGCCCGAATAAACCGGAATGGCGAAATCGGGGCGGCAACTGATCTTGTCGATGTCATCGATCGGCTCGTAGGCCCGGCGGTCGAAGTTCGTCGCGGTCGCGATGGCCAGATGTCCGCCCGCGGAGAAACCCACAATGCCGATTCGCTGTGGATGGATGCCCCATTCCGCCGCTCTGCTTCGCACCAGGCTGACGGCTCGTTGGGCATCCTGGAGCGGACGCCGCGCCGGCTCGCCCTTGGGTTCGTCGGGGCGCCGCGGCACTCGGTACTTGAGGATGATGCCTGTGACGCCGATCGAGTTCAGCCAGGCCGCAACTTCCTCGCCTTCCAATTGCCAATAAAGATTCCAGTAGCCGCCTCCGGGGCAAATTAGAATCGATGTGCCGCTGTCCTTTTCCTTCGCCGGCCGATAGATCGTGAGCGTCGGCTTGGTGACGTTCGTGACCAGTCTCGTCGGCTCGGTGACCTCGACCTGTTTCCGGTCGAGTGCCGGAGACATGCGGACCGTTTCCGGACCGATATCGCCTTTCTCCTCTGGAACTGCGCCCGGCCAAATCTCGACAATCAACGGATCATCGGCCGCCATCGCTGACCAGGTGAAGCCAAGCCAAGTGACGAGCAAAACTGTGGTTGTGAATTTCATCGGTAGCCTCCAAGCGGTGTCCGCACGCATTGAGAGCATGAACTCACCCCCGCACCCCTCCCAGGAGGGGAGCCACACGCTGTGCAGCCGATTAATGTTCCCCTCGTACGAGGGGCTGGGGTGGGTCGGTTCATGCAAAGACGATCTCCTTGTTCCAATGAGCGATCGAGATGAGAGCAATGAACTGAGAGCCACACGCAGTCCAACAATTGGAGGCAGGCAAGATGCCCGCCCTGCTTTCGAGGCGCGCGCTCATCCGCAGATCTCCTTCACGGCGGCTAAATGGGTCTCGTAGGCGCTTTTCCCGAAGCAGACCAAGATAACTTTCTCCACAGAACGATCCCGCCCGAGAAAGTCCTTTGCCTCCGTGACCGCGATGCGCGCGGCTCGCTCCATCGGAAAGCCATAGGCACCGGTGCTGATCGAAGGGAAAGCAACTGTCCGAATCCCATGTTTCGCGACCAAGGCAAAGCAGCTCCGGTAACAACTCGCCAGCAATTCGTCCTCGCCATGCCGGCCGTCTCGCCACACCGGACCGACTGTGTGGATCACCGACTTGGCCGGCAGGTGGTAGCCCCGAGTGATTTTGGCCTGGCCGGTGGGACATCCATTCAGCTTCCGGCATTCCTCGAGCAATTCCGGCCCTGCGGCCCGGTGAATTGCGCCGTCCACGCCGCCCCCGCCGAGCAGTGTAGTGTTGGCCGCATTGACGATGGCATCCACCTGCTGCCGCGTGATGTCGCCTTCAACAACCTGGAGTCGGTCGCTCACTTGTTTTACCAATCCACCACAGAACCGTCATCGGCATCGTACGATTCGCGGTTCCGCCAGTCGTGATCGATCTTTCCGGCCAGAGCATTCTCGTCCAGTTCGATGCCCAAGCCTGGTCCGTCCGGCAGCGGGATATAGCCGTTTTCTACGGTGAAGGGTTTATTCAGGTAACCTTCACCGAGCGAGACTTGTTCCTGGCACAAAAAGTTTGGGATCGACGCCGCCAGTTGAATTCCGGCGGCAAGCGAGATCGGGCCGAGAGGATTGTGCGGCGCAATTGAGGCATAGTAGGCCTCCGCCATTCCGGCAATGAGGCGGACCTCCGTGATGCCGCCGGCATGACAAAGGTCCGGCTGAAGGATCACCGCGGCTTTCTTTTCCAGAATTTCCCGGAAACCCCATTTCGTGAAAATCCGTTCGCCGGTGGCAA
Source organism: Verrucomicrobiota bacterium (assembly GCA_016209525.1). Lineage (GTDB taxonomy): Bacteria > Verrucomicrobiota > Verrucomicrobiia > Limisphaerales > SIBE01 > VHCZ01. The sequence continues at coordinate 29,077 of JACQWK010000070.1, read as the reverse complement.
TCGGCAGATGCGTGCCGCGCGCGATCTCGGCCATGACATCGACGTTCTGGCATTGGACGGGTTCCTCGATGAACATGGGTTGATAGGGCTCCAACGCTTTGATCAGAAGCTTGGCCGTGGGTGGCGGCACGGCGCCGTGGAAGTCGATCCCGATATCGACTTCGGGTCCGGCCGCTTCCCGCAACGCCGCGAAGCGCTCGGCCGCATACGCGATGGCAGCCGGGTTCTCGATGATCCGCGCCGGCCGTCGCGTCGCCGGGCCCGTTTTGAACGCGCGGAAACCTTGCTGGACCTTCTTTTTCAGATCGTCCGGCCGGCTCGAGTGCGCATAGACCCGGACGCGGTCGCGGGTCGGTCCGCCGAAGAGTTCATAGATGGGGACGCCCAGCGCTTTGCCTTTGATGTCCCAGAGCGCCTGATCGATGCCGCTCAGCACGCTGGTCAGGATCGGCCCGCCGCGATAAAAGGCGTGCCGATAAATCGCCTGCCAATGGTGAACCACGCGGCGCGGATCCTTGCCCACCAGATAAGGGGCGACTTCCGCGACCGCTTCGGCGCAGGTCTTTGCGCGCCCTTCCGTGATCGGTTCGCCCAAACCCACAATCCCGACATTGGTGTGAATCTTCAGAAAAAGCCAGCGAGGTTTGACGAGGAACGTCTCGAGTTTGGTGACCTTCAATTTGTCTCTGGCCGGGACTGGGGCTTCGGCGTTCGCAGCGGCTTCCGCGTCGTGTTCCCACTGCATGGCTGCGGCCAAGCCCGCTGAAGTGGCGAGCCCGCGAAGCATGTTTCTGCGAGAGAGGGGGCGATTGGAATTGGTCATAGGCATCTTTGCTTCCTTTGCCGATAACGCTTCCGGTGAGCGATCAATCGTGACTTGCACGGGGATCAAAATATCCGGGCGCATGCCACTCACGGCAAGACAATTCAGTGCCCAAGTCACGTGTTGCGGCTTCCGTCGGGCGCGCACTGAAAATCGCGGAGCGCCATTTGAATCCTCCGGCTTGTCTGCGGCCAGCCCTCGCTCTATAAGGATTCAGAACCGAGGGCAAACCCGGATGTCGAACCTAACCGCCGCACAGTTTAAGAAAAAGTGGTCCCGTTACACGGGCAAAGAGTCCTCCGCGTACCAGGAGCATTTCAACGACCTCTGTCGGCTCATCGGCCATCCCACCCCCGTTGAGGCCGATCCGAGCGGGCATGACTTCTTTTGTTTTCAGAAAGGCGTCCTCAAGGACCCCGGCTTGCTGAATTTGGGCGGTCCGGCGAGACGCCGCAAGAAAGGTTGGGCTGACGTTTGGAAGAAAGACTGCTTCGGCTGGGAGTACAAAGGCAAACACAAGAATCTTGAACAAGCCTACGATCAACTCAAACTTTACCGCGAAGCCCTGCTGAATCCCCCGTTGCTCGTGGTCTGTGACTTCGACCGGTTCGTCATCCGAACGAATTTCAACGGGACAGCCCCTGACACCCTCGAATTCACCAATGACGAGATCGAGCACCCGGAAACGCTCCGACTTCTGATCCGAGTTTTCACCGATCCCGGCTATCTCAAGCCCCAGCGCACTACTCAGGAGGTCACCGCAGCGCTTGCGGCGCAAATCGCCGAAGTGGCCCGTTCTCTGCAGGGCCGCGAATGCGTAGAGCTGTCCGACGCTGAGACGCGGGAACAAGTTCAGGTGGCCCAAAAGAGGAATCTTCGCATCGCTCGGTTTCTGAACCGCATGATTTTCTGCTTCTTCGCCGAAGACACCGGGCTGCTGCCAAAGAAAATCTTCAGTGACATCTGCAGGGCGGGGTTGGACGACCCGAAGCATTTCGCGGTCGCTCTGGGCCAACTTTTCCGCGTCATGGCCAAAGGCGGCGCCTTTGGCCACATCAAGATTCGCCATTTCAACGGCCACCTTTTCGAGGACGCTACGGTTTTTGAACTGACCGAAGAGGAAATCAGCAAGCTAGCCGAGGCCGCCGAGAAGGACTGGCAATGCATCGAACCGAGCATCCTGGGCACGCTGTTCGAGCGTGCCATTGACGAGCGCCAGCGCGCGCAACTGGGCGCCCATTACACCAGCCGAGAAGACATCGTCACGATTGTGGAACCGGTGCTTATGGCTCCACTGCGGCGCGAGTGGTCGGAACTCAAAGCCGAATTGGGAAGGGCGAACGTCCACGACGGCCAAGAAAGGAAGATCGGCGCTCACCACGAACCTCAATCGCCCGATCTCAAAGCCGTCCGCAAACGGCTGGAGGCCTTTCAAAAGAAGCTTGCGACCTTCACCGTGCTTGATCCGGCTTGCGGGAGCGGCAACTTCCTTTACGTCGCGCTCCAACTGTTGCTCGACCTGGAAAAGGAAGTCATCACTTTCGCTATCGATCTGGGACTCGATTTGCAGCCGCAGGTCAACGTGCAGCAGTTGAAAGCCATTGAAATCAATCCTTATGCGTTCGAGCTGGCTCAGGTTTCCGTGCAAATCGGCTATCTGCTCTGGCTGCGGGATAATGGCTTTCCACTCGATCGCTCGCCCGTGCTGCAGGTGCTCGACGGTTTCGAGAACAAGGATGCGCTCTTGAACCAAACCTTCCGCAAAAAGCCAAAGAGTCTGACGGAGGCGCAGGCAGGCGAACACGCCGAGGACGAGGCCATCAAAGTCTATACCGAGCGAGCCTGGCCGGAATGTGATGTCATCGTCAGTAATCCGCCGTTTCTGGGCGGCAAACTCCTCCGACGCGAACTGGGCGACCATTATGTGGAGGCGCTTTTCGGGAATTTTAAGAGCCGCGTGCGCCCTGAAGCGGACCTCTGCTGTTACTGGTTCGAAAAGACGCGCGAGCAAATCGAACAAGGGAAGTGCCGACGCGCGGGGCTCCTCGGAACTCAGGGCATTCGCGGAGGAGCCAATCGAGCGACACTCAGCCGCATCAAGGAAACCGGAGACATCTTTTTCGCCGTCAGCGACCAGGAATGGACATTGGACGGCGCCACGGTCCATGTCAGCATGGTCGGTTTCGATTGCGGCAATGAACCGGAGAAACTTCTGGACGGACAGAGAGTGGCAGAGATCGGCCCCAGTCTCTCGTCAGGCAGCCATCTGGCCGCAGCACTGGAACTCGCCGCGAATCTGGACGTCAGCTTCATGGGGATCACCCCCGGGGGACCTTTTGACCTACCCTTTGAAAGAGTCTCCGACTGGCTGGCGAGTCCGAATCCAACTGGACGACCGAACAGTGACGTACTGCGTCCGTACTTCAATGGTCAAGATATCAACCGACGCCAGCGCGGGGTTTGGACGATCGACTTCGGAGTGGACTGTAACCTGGAAACAGCCGCCGGCTACGAGTTGCCGTTGGCTTATTTGCGGGAGAGTGTGATGCCGATTCGAGCGAAAAACCGCCGCGAGGCATACGCGAGGAAGTGGTGGAGTTACGCCGAGCCGCGGCCCGCGATGCGGCAGGCATTCGAAGGAAAACCGAGGTTCCTCGCCACCTGCATGGTGGCAAAGCATCGCATATTCGTTTGGCTGGATTCGGTTTGCCTCCCGGCAAATGTCGTGATCGTCTTCGGACGTTCTGACGATTATTTCTTCGGCGTGTTGCACTCACGGTTGCACCTTGTCTGGGCTACGGCTCAGTCAACGCAACTCCGAGAAAGGGAATCCGGAGAACGTTATACCCCCACCACATGCTTTGAGACATTCCCCTTCCCCTTTCCGGATGGCCTGCAAATTCCGGCCATCACACCAAAGGCGCCGCCATCGCGGGTGCCCGAACCCGATCGCACTTACGCTGAAATGATGGCGGCGCATTTCTACTCGGCCAAAGAAGCGCCCCGGCAGTATGGCGATTCACCCAAAACTGCGGAAGAACATCGGACCGCCATTGCCACGGCAGCGAAAGATTTGAACGAACTGCGCGAGCGCTGGCTCAATCCACCGGAGTGGACGAGCGAACGCGTTCTCGAATTCCCCGCATCGGTGAACGGTCCTTGGTCGCGTTACATCGATCCTGCCAGCGTGGATTCGAAAACCGGCATCGGCACCGTGCGCTACCCCCGCCGGGAGCCGAGCGACGCTGAGTGCGCCGCTCGACTCAAAAAACGCACGCTGACCAAACTCTATAACGAACGTCCGACCTGGCTGAGCTTGGCGCACAAAAAGCTCGATGAAGCCGTTGCCGCCGCCTACGGTTGGCCGCCTGATCTGGCTGGCGAGCAAATTCTGGAGCGGTTGCTTACTCTGAACCTCCAGCGCGCCGGAGCGGAGCGAGCTACAGAGGAGGAGCATGTCGCGGAAAAGAAAAAAGGCGGCAAACTGAAGGCGCGCGTGGCCCAGCGCGGTCGGAGCGCCGCCGAAATCATTTGAAAGGGAGATCGGAGCGCGGAGAGCCTTGTCCGCGAGATTGGAAACCGAGTTGATTCGGCGAAGATTGAGCCACTGTCGCAGGGAGGTAAACGGTGAATTCCGAGCCTTGACCCACTTCACTCTTCACTTCCACTCTCCCGCCGTGCGCCTCCACCACGGCCTTGACCAGGCTCAATCCAAGTCCCAGGCCGCGCTGCGAACGGCTTTTGTCGCCTCGGAACAAGCGTTCCCAAATCCGCCCCTGTTCTTCGGCGGGAATCCCGATGCCCGTGTCGCGAAACTGAATCAGAATCGAAGAATGATCATTCCGGTTTTCAACGGTGATTCTCCCGCCCTCCGGCGTGTATTTCAGCGCATTGTCGAGCAGGTTGGCGAACACCTGGCGCATCCGGCTGGCATCGACCGAGGCCTGACAATTCTCAGCCGGCAAGCTAGTCACAGCAATGTTCTTTTCCTCCGCCACATACTCGTAAAGCTCGATGACATCCTTGATCAAATCCGAAATACTCACGGTTTCACGGTTCAACTTCATCACGCCCGCCTCGGCTTCGGCCACGTCCATCAACGTCTTGAGCATGGTCAGAACGCGGTCCGATTCTTCCACGCAATCCACCAGCGCATCACGGGCCGTTGCGAGATCCGCGTTCCCTTGCAAGGCCATTTCGGCGATGCCACGCAAGCGCGCCATGGGCGTCCGCAGATCGTGCGCGACGTTGTCCAGCGATTCCCGCATGCCTTTGATGAGCGCCTGGTTCTTGTCAAGCATCCGGTTGAAGAGCTGGGCGAGTTCTTCCAATTCATCGTCGGACCGGCGCGCCGGCACGCGGGCGTCGAGGTTGCCGGTGTCGATAATGGATCGGGCCGTGGCCACGATTTGGCGGACCGGCCGCATGGCTCGATAAGCGAACAAAGCGCCGCCAAAGATCCCGACCAAGGCGATGAGCGACATCGCCGCGATGGCGATCGTTCGAAACGGGAGCAGGAGAGTTTTCCGGTTGTCGGTGGTCCGTCCGACCCGCAGGATCGAGTTGTCCGGCAGCGTGATCGTTCCGATCATGAACTCCTCTTCGCTGTCCTTCGGAAAACGCACCCAGCCTTCGTGAAGGCGGCGCTCGCCCAGTTGCAGGATTCTGGAGTCAAACCCACCCCAGTCTTGCGGCTGGATCAGCAGGGTTTGCATCCCGGCGCGATTCACCACCTGAACGAAGAACGCCTTCTGAAGTTCGTGCGTGCTTCGAACCCACCGGCTCAAAGCGTCGAACCCTCCGGACTGGTAAATTTCGGCGTATTCTTTGAGCCGGGATTCAATGACTTCGCGGTCCTTTCGCCACAAACCGACCACGAGCAAGACGTAGAAAACCAGAAACAGCACGGAAGCGCTCAGGATGAAGATGAGCGCGTACCAAAGATTGAGCCGGAAGGTGACGGTCCGGCCCAGACTAAGCAGCTTTGAGGACATAGCCGACGCCGCGCTGCGTTTGAATCATCTTTGTTGGAAAATCTTTGTCCACCTTGGCGCGCAACCGGTGGACGAGAACATCGACGACGTTGGTCTGTGGGTCAAAGCTGTAGTCCCAAACGTGTTCGAGAATCATGGTCTTGGTCACGACCCGGCCCGAGTGCCGCATCAGATACTCCAGCAGTGAAAACTCGCGCGCTTGCAGCTCGACTTTTTGGCCGGCGCGCGTGACCTCGCGAGTGAGCAAATCCAGGCTCAAGTCGCCCACGGCCAACCGCGTGGGCTCCGTCGCGTGAGTGGCCCGGCGAATCAGGGCCTGCACCCTGGCCAGCAATTCCGAAAAGGCGAATGGCTTGGTCAAATAATCGTCGCCCCCCGCTTGCAGCCCTTTGACCCGATCATCCACCGATGCTTTGGCGCTGAGGATAATGACCGGAATACGGATGTTCTCCCTGCGCAGGGTTTGGACAAGGGCCAACCCATCCAGCTTCGGCAGCATGATGTCGATGACCGCGGCGTCATACGGCGTGCTGCGGGCCAAGAAGAGACCTTCTTCTCCGTCCGGACGGTGATCGACGGCAAAGCCGCTTTGCCTCAGGCCGTTCGCCACGAACAAGGCGATCTTCTTGTCGTCTTCAACAACCAGGACCCTCATAGCTGGAACGGTGTATCACGATACGGTCGGACTCGTAAAACACAACTGTCGGAGCCGACGTACACCAAACCGCCCTCCCTCTTGTCCCAGCGCTGCAACGAGGGAGGGCGGGATTTAGGCCGTCCCTGTTAACGACCCTTGCTTTCGTCTACTACGATGTAACGGGTCCCTCCTTTGCTCCAGACGCGGAGCAGGCTTGTCCTGGTCTTCGCCTTTTCTGTCAGCGCGACCGCATCCTCAGCCGCGCGGACAGGTTGACGATTGATCTCCAGAATTACGTCGCCGGCTTGGAGTCCCGCTTCGGCCGCGGTTGAATCCGGATCGACCTGCATCACGAGCGCGCCTCTCAAGTTGGCTGGAATGCCCCATTGTCTCCGCGCGGCCGCATCGATGTCGCCGACCGTGACGCCCTCCAACGTTTCGTCGGAGGGTTGGTCGGTCCTCCGGTCGGCTCGGACCGGCCGCTCATTATCGGTCAGTTCCTTGAGCGTCAATTCGATGGTTCTGGGTTTACCATCGCGCAGCACTTTGACCCGGATTTTCTTACCGGGCTCGGTTTGGCCCACCTGAAGTTTCAAGTGCCGGCTGTCGCGCGCGGGTTTGCTATCGAGTTCGGTGACTACGTCACCGTTTTTCAAACCCGCCTTCTCGGCCGGGCTGCCGGGAATGACATCGGTGATGATCACCCCGGACTTCTCCTCCAGATCAAATTGCTTGGCCAGGGAAGGGTTCAGGTCCTGGAGCCACACCCCCAGATAACCCCGGATGACGCGGCCATTTTGAATCAAGCTTTCCATGACGCTCTTGGCCAGGTTGATCGGAATCGCAAAACCGATGCCTTGGTTGCCCCCGCTGCTGCTCAGGATAAAGGTGTTAATGCCGATGAGCCTGCCTTCGGCGTCGATCAATGCGCCGCCCGAGTTGCCGACGTTGATGGCAGCATCGGTCTGAATGAAATCTTCGTAGTCGAGATCCACGCCCATCCCCGCTCGACCCGTCGCGCTGATCATGCCCATCGTCACCGTTTGGCCGACGCCGAATGGATTTCCCACGGCCAAGACCAGATCGCCGACTTCGATCTGATCGCTGTTGGCCAGATCAATCGCCGGGAGATCGCTCGCGTCGATCTTCAAAACGGCCACGTCGGTTTTCGGGTCCGTGCCCACGACTTTGGCCGGATATTCTCTCCCGTCCGAATTCAGGGCGACCTTGACCTCGTCCGCTTTCTCCACGACGTGATTGTTGGTCAGGATATAGCCGTCTTTGGTCACGATAACTCCTGAACCGAGCCCGCGTTGCTTGGGAGCGCGCGTGCCTCGGCGCGGCCGTTGCACGTCGAAATCTTCGCCAAAGAACCGCCGGAAGAATGGATCGTTGAAGAAGGGGAGTTGGGGATAATCGCTCTGCTTGAGCGTGGTCGTAGTAAAGACGTTGACCACGCTGGGCGCGACTCTTTTGACCACCGGGGCAAAGCTGGTGGTGAATCTCCCGTCCCGGTTGACGGGTTTGTCGTCAACGGCTAGACGCACCGGCGTCGCTTTTGAATCCTCTTGCGCCTGGATGATTCGACTTAAGGCCAGGCCAGAGCCGGTCAAGATCAGGGCCCCCGCCAGCAAAGCCAGGGGGGACCGGAGTTGGAGTTTTCTCAAGTGTTCTCTCATAATTGTTCTGGTTATTTCGTTGTTGTGATTAAGTTCATTGCTTGTCCGATGCCGATTCGCCTCCGCATGAACCTTCAGAAAACCCCTCACCCCGTCCCTCTCCCCTCAGCGGGGAGAGGGTGTCCGCAGGACGGGTGAGGGGTGGTTCACGTAGGATTCGCCATGGACTGTTTCATCTTGTTTCAATCTTCTGACCACTGTGCGACAGCGTTTCTGTCTTAATCTTGATGCAGACCATCGCACGCCAGGCTGACTCGAACCTTTCGGGAGCATTACAAGTTTGTAAGAGCTGGCTGGAACAGTAGGGCAGGCTTCCAGCCTGCCTCTTCTTCGTCTGCGAAATGACCGGACGGCAGGTTCAGGACTACTGGCCTCGTGGTCCTGATGCCCCTGCTCGTAATGTCTAACGTGCGCTTCCCCCTCACCCCGGCCCCACTGCTGTTGAATTAAGGACAGTCCGATGTTCCTTGCTCTTGCTCCTGCTCTTAATCTTACTCTGCAACTTCCAGGAGAGAGCAAGATTACGAGCAAGAGCAAGATGTCTTCGGCACAAACGTGAGCCCGTCATTAGTTCAACACCAGTGGGGACAGGGTGAGGGGAACGGCGAGACAATCAAATTCCAGGGGCCTTATTGAGAAGTCCGTGAGACAGACGACAGCCCGGCGTTCGTAGTCCCGGCTTTCGTCGGTCCGCCTAAAGGCGGGACTACAAACCTTCTCCGTGTAGTCCATCCCACGGTCCCCTCAGCGAGATCTTGCCTCTGGGATCAGGAGTTCTGACTCTTCGCGATGATTTGTGTTATTCGCGGATACAACTCTGGGCAACAGGCTCACTTCGGCTCTGACGTGCGGGCTTTCAGCCAGTTGGCATCGACGGAGGGATTGAGGGAGGTGTTGACCCTGGGCACGCCGCGGATGGGGCCGGTCGAGATTACGACGGCCCGCCACTTGTGAAGCTCGGCGTGGCCGTCGGCGAAACCGAGGCTGGTCGAACCGCTGTGGAGCGCCGCCGCCGTGTTGCTGTTCGACCAACTGTTGGTTGTGCTCGGGCTCAGATCAACGGCGGTCGTTCCGTCATCAATGGTGTTGGGATCTTCGTGGATGAAAACGAACAATCCCGTTGGACTGATCATTTGGGATTCGCGCTCGTAGAGCCTCGGCGTCGTGGTCCCTCGGTAGTAGCCGTTCATCCAGTTGTTCATGGCGTAGCTCCGCGCTAACGGTCCTTTCGTGCCGGGATAAACGAATTTGTCGGCTGGGCATTTGAAGAGGAGCGGGGTTTGCGCGTATTTCCCGAGCAGTCCGTGCATGAACAGGTTGACGTTGGTCTCGCCGCCGGGCACGTAACCGGTAGCGCCCGGCCTTTCCCCGGCGACGCACCAGGAGAAATTTGTCTGATTGACAGCGACGGCTCCAGGATTGGGCACAATGCGACCGTCGTGGTCTCCGTGGTAAAGGACCCAGGTCATCTGGAGCTGTTTGGTATTGTTGATGCAAAAAATGGCGGTCGCTTTGTTCTTCGCGTGCGCCAAGGCCGGGAGCAGAATCCCGGCAAGAATGGCGATGATCGCGATCACCACCAGCAACTCAATGAGCGTGAAGGCGCGCCGGCGGCGAATCTCAAGCGAGGAGCCGGAACCACGAAAGACACGAATGGTCTTCATGATGGTTAGGAGGCGAAGATTCGGCCTTAGGTTGCGAATTTCACACGAGAATTGAGGTAGGGACGCCGCGCCGCGGCGTCCCCGCGCCGTGCAGGCGCGGAACGCTTCTGAATTGGAGAGCGGTGTTCTGCGCCGGCACGTCGCTCTGTTCCGCCGATGGACGCGGCGGGGACGGCGCGGGCGGGCCATCTCTACCTCCATAATTGCTGGGTGGTTTCGATTCGGCATGTGGCTTTTTGACAATGAACGAATCTTAACCTTACGCTCGGTCGTCCAACAAGGAGAACCCGACGACGTTCGGAGTAGGCGGCCTTTTGGCGGGCTTTTGCCTTGAGTCTGAAGGCCATGGTTGCTTATCTGAGCGGCACGAGCAACCAGCCAGCACTAAAGCGGAACTCGAACCTGGACCTGATAATTTGCGGGAAAGGCTAGCCACGGCGCGCCAGCGTTTGGAGTGCGTGCGATTGATCGCCGCTCTAACTGAGCGGTCCAAGGTCAGGTCAGCTGGCTGCCGGTTTCGGTGGACCGAGCGAAAGCGGCGATAAATTGCACGCACCCCAAACGCTTCGCGCCTGTCGATGCCCGATGAAGTTCGGACATCGCAGGTTGGATTCCGGATGTGTCGTTCTCCCGCAAATGCCCATCGGCCTGGCGTGGCTGGCGGTGGCCGGTCGATTCGACAAAACAGTCGCAAGATTTCATGTCCAAGACCAAACCCACCTCTCCGCCGCTCCCATGGAGGAACGCTGATCGGCGGCGCCGTGCGTGGCTTCCCTCCTTCGGAGGGGTACGGGGGTGGGTTGATCGTACCAAAGTGTGTCTGAAGAACCATGGCCGCTCTCCATGAAGACTATCATACCTGCTTTTTCCCTCATTCTAACTTTGTCCGCCAGCTTCGCGGCGGACATCCAGGATACCAAGATGCTCTCGCAACCCGCCGTCAGCTCCAGCCATATCGCGTTTGCCTACGCGGACGACCTCTGGATCGCCAACCTGGACGGCTCCGATGTCCGACGGCTCACCTCGCATCCCGGCGTCGAATCGTCTCCGCGTTTCTCGCCCGACGGCCAATGGCTGGCATTCACTGGGGTCTATGAGGGGAACACGGACGTTTATATCGTCCCGGTGGCGGGAGGAGTTCCGAAGCGCTTAACGTGGCATCCGGGGCCGGATGAAGTCGTGGGGTTCACTCCGGACGGTTCTGCGGTTCTCTTCACGTCCCCGCGCGAGGTGCACACGCGGCGTTACGTTCAGTTCTTCACGGTGCCGATTGAAGGCGGCGCGGTGACGCGACTGCCCATTCCTCACGGGTTTAAAGCGGCCTATTCACCCGACGGCGCGAAAATCCTTTACCTGCCGTCGCGCGAGGCGTTTCGCCAATGGAAGCATTATCGGGGCGGAACGAACTCCCGGCTCCTGCTCTTCGATGCGAAAACCTACGCCGTCGAGCAAATCCCCCAGCCGCCCGGCCGCTCGAACGACACGGACCCGATGTGGATGGGGGGAGCCATTTACTTCATCTCGGACCGGAACGGCGAGTTCAATCTCTTCTCGTTCAACCCAGAGACTCGCGCGATCAACCAACTGACCTTCCACGACGACTTCCCGATCCTCAGCGCGTCGGCGGGCGGCGGGCGGATCGTTTACGAACAAGCCGGCCACCTTCACCTGTTTGATCCGGCCACACGCTCCCGGGCGCGGCTCAAAATCGGTGTCGCCGCCGATCTCAACGAGACCCGCCCTCGCTTCGTCAAAGGCGCGAAATACATTCGAAACGCTTCCGTATCGCCTTCGGGTGCTCGCGCCGTGTTCGAGTTCCGCGGTGAGATCGTCACCGTTCCGGCGGAGAAAGGCGACGACCGCAATCTCACCCTGACTCCGGCCGTCCACGAGCGTTCGCCCGCGTGGTCGCCGGACGGCAAGTGGATCGCTTTTTTCTCGGATGAACGGGGCGAATACGAACTCCACATCGCGCCCCAGGACGGCAAGGGGCCGGTGCGAATCGTGGAACTCGCCGGCGCCGGTTTCTACGAGGACCTGAAGTGGTCGCCCGACAGCCAGAAGTTGAGTTACAGCGACCATTCCCGGTCCATCTTCATCTTTGACTTGGCTGCGGAACAGGAAACCAAGATTTCATCCGATGCCCTCTACGGTCGGTCGGCGCTCAAGACGCTGCATCATGCGTGGTCTCCCGATTCAAAGTGGCTGGCTTACACACGAAACACGATGACGCAGATGAACACGATCTACCTTTACTCCGTCGGAGAGCGCGAATCGCATGCGTTGACGGACGGCCTCGCCAATTCCTACGCGCCGGTCTTTGATGCCGACGGCAAGTACCTCTATTTCCTGGCCTCGACCGACGCCGGCCCGACTCAAGACTGGTTTTCCATGTCGAATGCCGACATGCGTTCGGCCAGTTCCGTCTATCTGGTCGTGCTGACCAAAGGCGTCCCTTCGCCCTTGGCGAAGGAAAGCGACGAGGAGAAGGAGAAAAAGAGCGAGGACGCCGCAGCTTCGAAAGAGGACGAAAGAAAGAAAACCGACGACAAGGAGGCCAAAGCCGCGCCACCGAAGGTGACGATCGAGTTCGAAGATCTCTCCCAGCGGATCCAGGCTCTGCCAGTTCCCGCCGCGGGCTACTCCAGCTTGCAGGCGGGCAAGGCCGGACAAATCTTCTACCTCAAGAATCCGCAAGGAATTAATCGCTTCGGCGGGGCCACGAACTCACTCCAGCGCTTCGATCTCGAAAAGAAGAAGGAAGAAGCAATCCTCGAAAACGTCGATGCCTTCACGATTTCCGCGGACCGGAAAAAGGTGCTCTTGCGGATCAAGGAGAGCTGGTCGATCTCCGACCTCGGCGACAAAGTGGATCCGGCCAAGCACAAGCTTGCGATCGACAAACTCCAGGTCAAGATCGACCCTCGCGCCGAGTGGTCGCAGATCTTCGAGGAAGCCTGGCGGATCAACCGCGATTATTTCTATGACCCCCACATGCACGGCGCCGATTGGAAAGCGATGAAGGCGAAATATGCTCCGTTTCTGCCGCACCTCGCCGTCCGATCCGACCTTAATCGCCTGCTCCAATGGATGTGCAGCGAGCTGGCCGTTGGGCATCACTCCGTCTTCGGAGGCGACCGGCTCTACGAACCGGAATTCGTCCCCGGCGGGCTTCTCGGCGCGGACTACTCGGTGGAGAACGGCCGATATCGGTTCAAGAAGGTCTATGGCGGACTCAATTGGAACCCCGAGTTGCGCTCGCCGCTGACCGAACCGGGGGTCGATGTCAAGGCCGGTGAATATCTGGTGGCCGTCCAAGGAAAAGATCTGCGTTTTCCGGAGAATCTTTACAGCCGGTTCGAAGCTGCTTCCGGACGAATTGTGGAAATCACAGTGGGCCCGAACGCCGACGGTGCCGGTTCAAGGATCGTCAAGGTCGTGCCGATCGCTGATGAAACCGCCCTGCGCAATCGCGATTGGGTGGAAGGAAATCTGCGCCGGGTATCCGCTGCCACCGGCGGACGCGTCGCTTACGTGTATGTGCCGAATACGACCACTCTGGGCCACGAATACTTCAAGCGCTATTTCTTCCCGCAAGCGGACCGCGAGGCGATCATCGTGGACGAACGTTACAACGGGGGTGGACAAGTGGCTGATTACTACATCGACATTCTGCGTCGTCCTTACATCAGCCATTGGGCCATGCGTTACGGCGCCGACCTGAAAACGCCCTCGGCTTCGATCCAAGGCCCGAAAGTCATGTTAATCGACCAGGATGCGGGCTCGGGCGGAGATCTCCTTCCTTGGATGTTCAAAAAGCTCGAACTGGGTCTCCTCATCGGGAAGTGCACCTGGGGCGGGTTGGTCGGCATCCTCGGGTTCCCAGTGCTCATGGACGGGGGATTCATCACCGCGCCCAATCTGGCGATTTGGACCGAGGACGGATTCATTGTCGAGAATGTCGGCGTGCCTCCGGACATCGAAGTCGAGCAAGCGCCGGCCGAAGTGATCGCCGGAAGAGACCCGCAACTTGAAAAGGCCATCGAAGTGGTCTTGAAGCAACTGGAGGCAAAGCCGCCCGCATCGCCCAAACGCCCGCCGTTCCCGGTGCGTGTGCGCCGGTAAACAGTGCATCCTTGGTCCTGAATTCGCCATTTGAAGCAGAAAAAGCCGCAGATGGTTGTTCGTAGCGGCGGGCGTCCCGCCTGCCGTGGAGCCGGGCATCTTGCCCGGCGGTGCTTGGGCATGAAATTGAGGCCGCCGTGCGATTTCACGCTCCGGTCCGGGCGGCAAGATGCGCGCCCTCAAGAATGTCCGCCGATTCCGGAAAGGATCAATAACACGTCAGCGACACTTCAACTCGCACCTGAAAATTTGCCGGAGAGGCTCGCCACGGCGCGCCAGCGTTTGGAGTGCGCGCGATTTATCGCCGCTTTGTCCGAGAGGCCGAGAGGAAATACTCCTGCTGAGGAACGCCTGACTTTGTCATTGCCGTTCGAGGTGTGATTCCCCATTGTTCCCCCGCGCGACATGGGGCGTAGCCCGCTGCATCTCGCCGCGAAGCGAAAGCTCGATCACTCACTCTTCGATTCAAATCCACCAAAATCATGAACACACGCATTCTCAGTTCACTTTGCCTCGGAGCACTCTGCTGTTGCGCGGCCGTCGCCCAAGACAAACCTCAGCCGTTGGTCCAAGTGAAAATCCGGAGCTTCGACGCCCTCAACGCAAACGCCAAACAAGTCGGCTCCGCGCTCGGCTTGAGCTCGGATTGGGATCCAGGAAGCCAGCTCGCGCGCGCCATCGGAAGCCCTGATCTCGCCGGGGTGGACCGCAAAAGGCCCTGGCAGTTCGCGCTGGCCGTCCCCGCGCTCGGCGCTCCGCCGCTCATGGCTCTTTACGTGCCGGTCACAGACTTCGAAGCTTTCAAAAAGGGGCTCCAAGAGTCCAGCCTGCTCGGAGGCCGCGATAATCCGAATGAACTGTTCCAGTCCGGCGAATTCGGGGTGGTTGTGTTTCGGTTGGGTCAAGGCGGCGATCTTTCGGCTGAAGACAAACAAAAGGTCACAGCGTGGGCCTCCGCACTCGATGCAGGCAAGAATTTGATCGCGCTGGCCGTGCAACTGGACGAAGCGACCCGGCAACAAGCGCTTCAAGGATTAGGCATTGGCCGCATGGCCGTGACGCAGGGGCTCGCCCGGCAAAAACGTCCCGAAGGCGTGCCGTTCAATCCCGAGGCCATGGCGCAGTTGATGGGATTGTACCTCGACGGCATCGAAACCGTCGTGAAAGGCCTGCAACGGCTCGAGGTCCAAGCCGACTTGGCCGATCAAACATTCGCCATCTCCAAAACCGTCCAGCCGCTCCCTGATTCCGAACTGGCGCGCTGGCTCAAAGCTGACGGCGGCGGGCTCGCCAACCTCGCGAATCATCTCGACGCGAAGGCCATGTTCTCGATGGCCGGCGCCCTCGGAGAAAAGCCGGCCTTCATGCCCCTGATCAAAAAGTTGTTTCGACTGAGTTTCCAAATGCAGAACCAGGAAGTGGACGAAAAACTGGCCGGTCAAATCGACCGAATGATGGACACGCTTGCGCCCATGCGGTTCGTCGGCTCAGGAGAATTCGGGAAAACGTTCGCGTTCTCCGGGATCTATGAGTTTCCCAAAGCCGGGGTCAAGGAAGCCTATGCGACCTTCAAGCAGTTCTTTACAGACGCGATGCCTTCCTTGACCGGGCCGAACAAGGCCTATTCCTCGTCCGAGTTCAAAGAAGGTTTTCGCAAAGTTGGCGACATTTCCGTGGACCGATTCAGCATGACGATGAATCTCGATGCGCCCATGTTCAAAATGCCCGGCCAGCGGGAAACACTCGAGCGGTTGTGGGGCGGGGGAAAGATCGAGGTCGAATACGCAATCAAAGAGAACAGACTCTATCTCGCCAATCCCGACAAGATGGCCGCATCCCTTGAATCGGCTCAGAAGCCACCACCGGCCGCCGGCCTGGGCGCGACGGCGAACACCGTCTTTCTTGGTCGAGCCAACGTCCTGGCATTAATCAAGCAGATGGCCACGATCAACCCGGCCATTCCGGCCAGCGTGCGCGAGAAGTTCGACCGCCTCAACACGGAAAGCGGCGACCTCCGTTTCCGCGTCGATGTCGATGGCCGGCTTTCGGGAAGAGCCGAATTCCCGCTGAAGCTTCTCGAAGCATTTCGCCAATTTCGGAGCGAGTAGTGATCAGCCGGTGGGAAGAGCTGAGACGGTGTGGTGGAGTGCCGGAGTATCCGTGTGTCGGCGTGTCGGCGTGTCGGTGTGTCGGAGTAGTGGGGTTACAACACTCCGTTACACCGAAACCCCGACACTCCGACACACGACTTGACCCACGCGTTTTCCTCAGCTCAGAAAGCTGCAGGGCATCGCGTAGGCAGTTCCCCTTGGCCCAGGAAGCTGAATCTCACTGGCACCATTTCGACTTCGCTGGAGTTCGGTCGGCCTCGTTCCCCCCACCCTGGCCATCTCCCCAGGGAGAGGGGCGCGCCGGCTCAGCGTCGGCCCAATCAGAGGCCGCCGACTTTGCCTTGCGCTGTGGACCGTTCTCCCTCTCCCGGAGGGAGAGGGCCGGGGTGAGGTGGAAGGAACGGTCGAACGGCCCAAACGGCACCAGCGTGTGCCCCCGACACCGGAAAGCCTGCGCCTACGGTTTCGGCTTAGCCGTAGAGTCTTCCGGCAAGTTGTCTGTCACCAGGGAATCCTTGAGCTGCGCGTGATCGCTGGGCGTATCGACCAAGAGATTATCCGAGAAGAGCACTCGTCGCACAGAAGCGGCAGCCGTGTCCAGCGCCTTTGGCCGCAGGCCGGAGAATAGGTTTCCTGAGACCGTGATGTCGCGCGTGCCAGTCAGCTTCAAACCCGCGGCCTCCAGATCGCTGGAGCCGCGAATCACTTTTTCTTTCCCGACGTAGCTGTTGGAGAAGTTATTGCCTGTGACCGTGATGCGCCCGCTTTCAGGACCGATGGTTAGGCTGCTCGTTTTGTTGATGGTGAAGGTATTCGCGCTAATGGCGCAGCCGTGTGCGTCCTTGAGCTCGATGCCCATTCCATTCTCTGACTTTTCGTCCGTCGGGATGCTGAACCAGCAACGCCGGCATGCCGGAGCGATTGATGTTTTTGATATGCGTGGCGGTGCCCGCCCCTTGAATCAGCACGTCCGAGCGGCTGACGACCAGAGGCCGGTCGATTTCAAAAGTGCCGGGCGGCAAACGAACCACACCTCCCTGTTGAGGCAGTGCGTCGAAGGCGGCTTGCAGGCTCGGATAATCGGCCGCGTGGATCTCCGGTCGCGCGCCCGGCAACGCGGCGGCAAAACCCGTCCCGAGCGCAGACCACAAGAGGAAAATCGCGACGCTTGAATTCAAACGAGACGGGCAACGGAAGAGGAGGCATTGGGTGGAGTTCATCGCTAACACCTAAGCGGCGGGACTGCCAGCAAGTCAAGTCGATCCGCTCTCATCGCAGCGCGATGCAATGATGGCAGCCGTGAGATTCATCCCACCGTGGAAGAAGGCGAAACGAACAGCGTCGCCGACCGACACGCCAGCGATACCTCCAGAACCCAACCTCCGACGTCCGCGCTTCACAGGGCATCAAAAGGCGCGAAGCGCTTGGAGTGCGGTCGATTTATCGCCGCTTTCGTACGGTCAACCGAAACCCGCAGCCGGATTACTCGACCTCGGACTCCCGGATAAAGCGGCGATAAATCGCACGCACTCCAAACGCTGGCGCGCCTTGACTGGCCTCTCCCGCAAATTATTAGGTCCAGATTCAAGTGTCGCTGTCTTGCCAAATAAGGACGAACCTCCCCTTAGGACGACCGGTCCAAGCGCCTTGACGCCCGCGGATGAGACACCTACGGTCGGACCAGTTCGCGGAGAGTCTCTCCAGGGATGTCCGACAATAGAGAAATCTGAATCGAGAACGGGTGTGCCCTAGTAAAATGTAAGTCTTTCGTCAATCACTGTCAGCCAACGCTCGCAATGCATGTTCGCGACTTCCCATTTTTTGCGACGATCATCGTGATTACGGTTGTGCTGCTCGTGATTCTGGTTCCGCTGGCAGGCCGACCGAGGGTCGTGCAATGTGTCGTGACCCCTGCGGGTGTCGAGATGTGCGTCCGCCAAAAATGCAATTGGGGTTTGGAGGGATGGTTCACCACCGACTTTGTTTACCGAAAGCCGGGATCGGCCTGGGGTTGGTTTTATTATGACCACCAAGACTCCTCGAGATGGCGGTCGAACAAAGTGACAATCGATACCAACGCCAATGTTGCGGTGTTTTATCGGAACGGTGTGCCGGCGATTACGTTCGCATGGGAAACCGAGACATTCACATTGCATCGCATGAATCGCACTTTGGTCGGACCTCAGGCTCGGAATCCACCCGGATGGGAGCCGTAACCGGAGCGCCGGTCTCCGACCCGGCGCGAACCGCCATGCGCCGAAAATCGCGCCGGGTCGGAGACCGGCGCTCTGAGGTTCACGGGCACACTCCAAGCGGATCCCGCGCGCATTGGGACCAGGAACCGGCGATCGGACTGGAGCGCGGGCGGCTCGCCCGCGAGTTTCGCGCCTTTGTCCGAAAGTGCGGGCGAGCCGCCCGCGCTCCGATTGGTCGGAGCCTGGTCGGAATTGTTGTGAAAAGGCGCGTCAGCATTACGTTTGGTCTCCTCTTCAACTGTGATTCAATGCGCTTTGTCAAACCCCCGGCTTGGTGGCGATGAGCGTACGACTCGGGATGATGAAGAGGAAGTTCGGTCGGCTCAGTCGCAGACTGTCCATTTGTGCCTGCCTCATGACCTCCTCATATTCCTGCGTATGGCGAATGTCGATGATCACGACGCGCCCGCCGGGCTTGAGCACGCGAATGATTTCTTTGACGGCGGTTTCGCGCCCGGGGCGATCATAAATGTTGTGCAGCGCCCAACTGGACAGCACCGCGTCAAAAGTATTATCCGGGAAAGGCATTTTACGCGCGTCGCTTTGCCCGCGCACTTCTCTTGCTCGTCAGCTTGCAAAAACTGGCCGGACAAATCGAACAAATTCTTGCCGGAATTTGCCGTCGCCGACTGAATACGATGGAAACGAAGCGGCGTTCCAGGTAAGAATAGGCTATGAACTCAAGATTCTGTCACTCACGCTTCGCGCGCGCCGGTTTGTGGTCCGTTCTTCTGTCGGCGTCCTGCTCGCTGATCGGCGCGCGGGTCCTCGATAACTTCGACGACAACACCAAGACCGATTGGAAGGATTTCAGTTTCCTGACGGGGTTTGGCTTGCCCTCCGAGACCGGCGGGCAGTTCAAGTTCGTCCAACCCCCCGCGGGCCAGGCCATTTTTTCGGCCAGCACGAAAACATCCGAAACGTTTACCCTCCAGGATGGGCGCACGATTGAGTTCCGCGTCGATATGGTCAGCGGAAAAGGCAAAGACTCTTTTGCCGTCCTGGCGTTCATCCCGACGGCGTCTTCGGCCAGCACGCTCGGCGGCTATGGCCTGGCCAAATCGACGACCGACATCCTGATCACCAAAGGCATTGGAAAATACTTTTACAACGAGAACCCAGCCACCTCCCTCAAAAACGAGAACGTGACCTTGGTGCTTTCACTCACCGGCAAAGGAACCAGTGTCATCGTCAACGCCAAGGTGGTGGACAAAAGCAACAACGCCGTAATTTTCGAACACACGGTGACCGACACGCCGGCCGCGGAGGTCCTGCGCAATGGCACCGATGATCCGCCGGCGCCTTACTTCGGCAGCGGAAACTTCGTCTTGTATTGCTACCAAGATTTCGACCGGAACGCGCCCGAAGACTTCTACGAAGTCATCTACGACAACGCCGAGGCCTTTGTGCTGGATCATTCCGTGCTCGACAATTTCAACGACAACACAAAGACCGACTGGAATGACTTCACGTTTGTAAAGGGATTCGGCTTGCCGTCCGAGACCGGCGGGCAGTTCAAGTTCGTCCAACCGCCCGCAGGCCAAGCCATCTTTTCGGCCAGCACGAAGACGTCGCGCACATTCGACCTCTTGGAAGGCGAACGATTGGATTTCCGCGTCGATCTGGTCAGCGGCAACGGCAAAGACGCCTTCGCGGTGCTGGCATTCATTCCGACAGCCTCGTCGGCCAGCACGCTCGCGGGTTACGGTTTCGCCAAGTCCACCACCGACATCCTAATCACCAAGGGCATCGGGAAATACTTCTACAACGAGGACCCCCCAACGCCGATCAAGAATGAAAATGTCACACTCGCGCTCTCGATGACCGCGAGAGGAGGCAGCGTGATTCTGAATGCGCGCGTGCTGGACAAGGACAACAACAATGCCGTGATTTTCGAACAGACTTTCGTGGATACACCGGCGGCGGACATCTTGTCGGATGGCACGGACAGTCCGGCCGCTCCGTACCTAGGCAGCGGGAACCTCGTGCTCTATGCCTATCAGGACTTCGACCGCAATGCGCCGCAAGATGTGTACGAAGTCGTCTATGACAACGCCGAAGTCGCCGCCCCACCCGCGGCGGCCAACACACCGCCGGTCATCTCGGACGTGCGCCCCGCTGAATTCTCGAATTTTTTGCCCGCGCCCACGCAAGTCTCGTTCAAAGCGACCGACGACAAGGCTCTTGATAACAGCAAGATTTCCGTCACGCTGAATGGCGTCCCCGTCACCGCGGCCAACGGTCTGACACTCGCCGGAACCGGCAACAGCCGAACCGTCTCGTTCGGCGGTTTGGCGGAAAACGTCAATTACGCGGCCGAGTTCAAAGTGACGGACTCAGATAACGTGGCGGTCTCTTCGACCCTCTACTTCGACACGTTCTCGCCGAACAATTTCCTGATCGAAGTCGAAGACTTCAACTTCGGCGGCGGGCAATTCATCGACAATCCAATCGTCATCGCGGAAGGAACCGGCCCGCAGGCCAAGGCTTATGCCAACCAAGTGGGCGTGCAAGGCACGGACTATTCCGACACGCGCACCAGCCTCCAAAACGTGCCGTATCGCCCCGATGATTACGTGCGCATGCGGCAGTCGCTCGACTTTCCCCGCGACAAGTTCACGAAGGCGGGCGGGGCGGCCGCCTCGGTGTTCGATTACGACGTGGGCGACATCGTGGCCGGCGAATGGATGAATTACACCCGGACTTTTCCGGCCGGCACGTATGAAGTGTATTTGCGCGAGTCCCTCGTCAACGGCACGCAGGTCGAGGCCGTCCTGGAAAAAGTGACGAGCAATCCGGCGCAACCCAACCCAACGACGCGCGTGCTGGGTTCCTTCCTGGCTCAAAGGACAGGCTACCTCTTCCGGATGTTCCCGCTCACCGATGGCCTCGGCAAAAACAAAATCATCGTCCGCCTTTCGGGAGTGGAAACGCTGCGCCTGCGCCAGGTGTCATCGAGTCCATCGGATGGCGGGATTTTCCAGAATTATCTGGTGCTTCTGCCGGTTCCTGATCCCGGACTCCAGCGGGCCACCGTCACCGGCGTCTCGCCCGCGCAGGGCACGACCCTGGAGTCGGTGACCCCTTCACTGCAAGCCACGATCCAAAACCGCGACACAACTGTCAAAACCAGCAGCATCGTCCTGCGCGTCAACGGAAACGCGGTCACGCCGGCCGTTCAAAGCGACGCGAACGGCGCGACGGTGAGCTACGTGCTTTCGCCGCTGCCTGCTCCCAATTCGACCGTCACGGCGCGGCTGACTTTCAGCGACAATCTCGATGTGGCGCAAACGAACGAATGGAGTTTCACTTTGACCTACAAGGCGCTGGACCCGGCCCATCGCGTGTCCGGTCCTGGATTGGAGCGCGGCTTCAACTTGCGGCTCGTGCAAGCGCCACAAGGCTCGGCGTTGGAGAACAGCCTTCAGCGCGCCGAGAACCAACTCGTCGCCAATTCAACCATCCCAGCCGCGATCTCGACCAACTTCACCGCCGATGTCATCAACTTCAACAAGATCGAAGGCCCGCGTGGCAACTTCGAGAACGACGCCGTGGTGCCTTATCTCGATCCCGCGGGCAATGGACTGGACGACTTTGCCGTCGAGATCACGGCGTATCTGGATTTGCCGGCCGGAATTCAGCGCTTCGGAGTCGTTACCGACGACGGCTACAAGATCTCGTCGAGCCGCAATTTGGCTGACGCTTCCGCGACGCCTGTGGGTTTCCACAATGGCGGCCCGGCAAACGAGACGTTTGACTTCGTGGTTCCTCAAGCCGGCCTCTACCCGTTCCGAATGGTATGGTATGAGCGAGGAGGCGCGGGTTACGCGGAATGGTTCACCGTCGATGTGGCGACGGGCGAACGCATCCTCATCAACGATCCGGCCCAACCGAAAGCGATCAAAGCGTATCGGACCGTCACGCCCGGCCCGGCGCTGAGACTCGAATCCGCGCTCGCTGTGACCGGACCGTTCGCGTTGGAGGCAGGCGCCGTTGTGGACGCTCAAACCCGCACCATCACGATCCCGTTCCCGCGCGATGCGTCGCGATTTTTCCGGATCAATTCGGATGCTCGGCGCACGTTCACTTCCATCCGCATCGTCGAGAACCGGATCGTCATCAGCTATCGGGATTGAACTTGAAATCGGGCGGTTGAATGGCCGCTTCAGAAATGGATCATCCCTCACCCGTCCTTTGAACATCCTCTCCTGTAGAGAGTGCAAGCAATCCATAGTCGTTCGACCTGAGGCGATATGGCTCGAATCGTGACGGCCCTCGTCCCAATTCAGCGTGAAAAAGCGGCGATAAATCGCACGCACTCCAAACGCTGGCGCGACGATCTGGCCGCCGGACAGGACTCCGCGCTAGCATTTGGACTGCGCCTGGTTCACTGGCGCTTTTCTCGCAGCTTCCAAACCGGGGTTGAATCCTAGGCTGTTCTCAAGCGCACGCATCCCAGACGCCAGCTCGCAAAGGCCAGCGGCGTTCATGGGCCGGCAACGGCAAGTCAAACTGTCGCTGCAGTATTCGAAGCACCCGGAGGTTCACGCCTCGGTGGGTGTCTTCTTGGCCGATGATTTCTGGAGCAAATCGAAGACTTTCACCAGTGCGCCAAGGCCGGTCACAAAGGCAGTCGCCAGTCCCACCGACTTGTTCCAGACCTCCGGCTGGGTCCAGAAGAAGAATCCGGCCGAAAGGATCAGGACCGTAGCCGCCGGCCCTTTCAGTGCGTTCCAGACGCCGCCCTGTTCGGCAGCGGGGGCCAGTGCGATCGGGTCCGGGGTGTGGTGCGCCAAAATGAAGCGGCGCAGGCCCTCGCAGGCCAACCGCAATCGGGGGTCGCGCTTCAGGACGCGCCGGCTCAAGAGCGCGCGCAATTCAGGCTGAGCCGAATGGATCAACTGTCCTTGCGCCACTTGGTAGAGGAGACCTTGTTCGGCGGGAGAACAAGTGTTCCAGAGCGGCAGATAGTGCGAGCGAACGAAGGTCGCCGTCTCCCCCGCCACCGGCGTCCCCAAAGACGCCAGCTCCGCTTCGCCCAAATGGATCTTCTTGAATGCGGCCAGCACTTGTGTCCACTGCTCCTGCGGCGGGATCACGGACGCCTTCGAGTCGCCGCCGCCCTCAGAAGGTTCCATGCGGAGGTGTAGCGGATGGACGTTTGAGACGACGACGACGGCGCGGTATTCGTCATGGAGAAGTTCCTGGAGAAAGCGAAGTTTGACGCGCGTGAGTTTGGGATCATCTTGGCCGTATTCGAAATGATCCACGGCCACGGCCTTGTCGGTTTCCTGCAAGAGCTTTTCCAGTTCCGGCGGTTCCAGCCATTTGCGATCTTCGGCGTGCCGCAGATCGATGCGGCGAAACATTCCGGGTTTGAGCGCGTCGAAATGTTCATCGTTGAGGAATCGGCTTTTCCCAATGCGCGGCGGCCCCAGCACCAGGTGGCAACCGGCTCGACGCGGCGCGTTGCCGCTTTCTGAGAACGGCTCCGCCTCCAGCAGCAACACCTTGCGGCCAACGACGTAGATGACCCCAAAGGGCACCGCCAACAAAAGGAGGAATGGAGGCACCCACAGAAAACTCAGGAATTCGAAGTCGGGGAGGCCAGGCGGTTTGGAACGCACGTGGAGGCTCACCATCGTGTCGTTGCCGGGGCCGTAAAGTCCGGGCTTGCACAAGGCCAGCCCGGAGCGCGAGCGCGTCCAGGTCCAGGCGGCGTCGGATGACGCGTCGGGCATCAACCCGCGGGTCTGGACGTCAAACTCAGTGAAGTGAGGCCGAAGAGCGGCCAGAAATGCGTTGAAAGCGTCGCGCGAAGGGCGGGTCGTCGCGTGGCACACGCATTGCGTCGAAATCTCAAAAGTGGTGTTGAAAAAGGGAGTGGAATAGACGTCCCAGGTATTCGTGAGCCTTCGCTCGAAAAACTTCGACACATCCCAGGAATCGGATCCCGGGCGGTCGCCGTCTTTTGGACTGTTGAGCTCGGTCCAAATCCGTTCCCGGCGGGCTTGGAGGTCCTTGGCTAATCCCAGTTGAGCCTGTTTGACCAACAACCCCGTCTCGTTCGTGAAGGCGACTTTGAAAAAAACCAGAACAGGCAGGATGGCCACCATGACCAACAGCCAGCCCGCCGCCATCACATAGCCCCACCGCCACGTCGGCAGGAGACGCTCCAAAAGGGCCCGCAGCTTCCCTGGCCCGCCTTCCCAGCCAGTGTTCAATGCCCAGGCCGTCATGAGGAAACCTGAGACTGGAAGGAGCAGAGCCAAGACCAGCAATCCCCAACCTCGCGGCATGAGAAAAACCAGCGACGCAAAAGCGAGCGCCAAAACGAAGTTGACGCCGGCGAGCGCGCGGTAAGTCGTCCCGTGCCGGTCGTCCGGCCAAAGCCAGGCCGTCTGGCGATCAGACCCTTTCAGCCGCATCACGACAAACACCGCCCCCAGCGCCAAGACCAGTCCTAGCGCATAAAAAAGGAACAATTGACAGACAACGGTCGCGATTTGGATGCGGGAAGTCTGGAGCACTTGTTCTTCGCGAAACACCGCCAGCGACCAGGGCAGATCTTCGAGCGGGGTGACAAAGATACTGTGAGCCCGGCGGAGGTACTGGGCGTCGAAGCGGTCGCTCGAGCGGCCAAGGACTGCCGCGCGCAGCCGATGATCATGGTTGCACTCCTCGAAGAAGTTCTCCCGCAAATTTCGCGTTTCATCGGCGTGGAACAACGCTTTGCCCTCCGCGTCGATTACGCAGTAGCCGAAGCCCGCCGGCACGACAGGTTTCACGAGTGACAGCAAAGGCAATTCAATCATGGCCAACTTCTCTGCATCGTTGGCCGGAGCCGTGGCGAAAACGGCCAGATTCTCGCCGGTGGTCACCGTGTAAATCGGTTCCAGACAGAAGGGCACGGACCGATGGTCCGTCCGCATGACCCAGGGCCGGCCGTCCGCGAGAGTGCGGAAGTAACCGCGCCGCGCCACGTTGATGAACGGCGTGTTGTTGCTCTTGACGGTCCACTTGGCCACTTGCGAACCGTCGCGCCGGGTCCAGAACACCATCCGGAAAAACGGATGTGGATCGGGAGCGGAATCGTTAAGGGCCACCAGCGCAGGGTCAGTCAGGATGTCGGTTTCGTTCGTGCGGATGCCGGCCTGTTTGCCGGCCTGTCCGAGCCTTTCGTAGCGCTCGGTCATCAAATCCAGTTGCCTGGACACCGCCTGCAGTTCCGACTTGAAGTGCGCCTTGATCTCGCGGGCAAAACCCTCCAACTGTTCATCAAGCCGGTCCTCCAAGCGTGCGTAGGCGTAGAGGTCCAGCACCTGCAGCGTCAGCAGCGCGTTCATGAACACGATACCCACCGCCAGCAAAGCCACTTCCGCCTTTCGCAGGCCGCTTCGCAAACCCAGCGACCAAGCGTTGAGAAAGGGCCAGGTGAAAATCAGCAGAAGGGCCAGAAACACGAACTCCACCGCCAGCGTGTAATCCACCGCCAGGGTCTGAACGCGGAACCGGTCCGCTTTCATGACGCCGCAGAGCGTCCATTGGGTGGGCGACAGTTGCGCGCCGCCGTGGCTTGACGTGAACGCGATGGAGACCGGCTGAGCGAACAGCTTGTAATCGGCGCCCGCTTGACCGACGAGGTTGGTCTCAAACGAGCGGCCGGACGGCACCTCCAGCGTCGCCACGCGCAAGGCCGACGGCGACAGTTGAAACACCACCTGTCCATTCGTCTCCAGCAACAGCACGTCATCGAAGAGGCGGCGCTCCATGATGGGCTCGAACAAGCGCTCGAGATCGCTTCGCGCATTGACGCGCAAACCGCCGTAGTTCGTCGTGGTGTAGCTCAGTTCCAGCCAGGAAGCCCGTCCCGCCGGATGGATTTTCAGGTTCAGCTCCGCTCGGTCTGCGGCCGCTCGGGTGGAGACTTCTTGAACCGTGAGATTCGGGGCAAGGGCCAGCACGGCTCGGATCTGCGAAGCGGTATCGACCGAAGCCGGCGGCGTTCCGGCCTTGCCGGACAAATCTTTCGGGGCATGGCGGACGGCATTGTCCAGCACCGTGAACAACTGCTCCACCTCGCTGCGGATGTAATCGCTCATTTCCGCGAGCAATCGGAAGCTGCGGTTGGTGAAGTAAGCCGTTTGCCGCGGGACAATGACGGCATAGTACGCGCCGAACGCCAAGAGCAGGATCAGGATCGTCAATCCCTGACGCTTCAACGACCTCGCTTGGGAAGAGGTGATTTTCATGCTCGGCTTCCACACCCAAAGTTCGAGCAGGACCAGCTTAGAGCGGCTGGCTTGAAGTGCAATAGTAAAAGCCAGCGTCATCCGCGGAAGCGGTTCCTTCGGCGGCGACGGCGACGGGGAGCGCACGCGCCTCGCGTGCCGTGTTCCGCGCCCTCGCGGAACACAGGAAAGAGCTCGCATGTTCCATGATTCAGCCTCAAGCGAGCAGTTGAACCCACGAAACACACGAACGACACGAAAAGGGAGGAAATTGGCCTAGACTTGGTCGCCCGCCGAGTGAGCAGGTTCCGGGCTCAAGTTCCCTGATTTTCGTGGATTTCGTGGTTTGAACTGCTGGATTTGGGTTCAGTGATTGTCGAGCGCCTCACCCCGACCGGCGAGGGCGCCGGTCGGAACACGCCAAGCCTGCCCAGCAAGTCGGCTTGCTGAAGTCCCAAAGGGACGACCGAAAATAGCCCAGCGATTTATCGCTGGGATCAACGGCAGCCAAACCCGTCCAAGCCCCGAAGGGGCGAAAGAATCCGTCCGGCGATTACACCTGTTCTATCGTCCCTGACGGGACTCGTTCCATTCCCGGCCGGAAACCCAGCGTTGAAACGCTTGGCTATTGTCTGTCGCCCTGGCGGGCTGCTGGAAGAGATGCTTGCGGGCGTTGGTGAGTCCGTAGTGATACGCGTAGGGCGGCCCGTCTTACCAGGTCAGCGTGTAAGCCTTCGTGGCGGCGGCGATGGCGGCATGGCGGCGGCGGCGCGGGCGGCAAGATTCTCCATACCGATGGGGAAGATGCCTTCACGCAGGCATGCCTTCTCCACTTCGCGCCGATGTTCCGGCAGGTCAGCAGCCGTGCTGCTGATCATCGCGGTGAGTTGGCCGGGCTTGCTCATGGTTCCCTCCGCGTTTGTCCCGCTACCGCTATTCAACTATTAAGACCAACCTGTTAGTCGCTATTCAGCTCGAGTTTTGCGAAGCAAAACCGCATTTTTTCGCGACGTAGGAGCGAAAAAATTTGCGGTGCTAACGCCTTAATGGAGCTGCGCCGCAGTGCCGATGGTTGCGACCTACCGTGCCGTGGGGCAACGGACGTGACAGCACGACCGATCCTGGAGATTCGTCGCGAAAAGAATCCGCACCGCGGTTGTATGAATAACCGCACACGACAAGCAGCCGCGACTGCATTGGGGTTGTTCCGACCTTCAATCGCGCAACCGGAGCGCCGGTCTCCGATCCGGCGCGATTCTTTGTTCACTGGGCTTCGCGCCGGGTCGGGGACCGGCGCTCCGAGGTTCATGGGCAGCCTCGACCCCAATTCTGGAGGCGCATCGGGACCATGAACCGGATGCGTTATTTCGTGAACTTTCACAAAAAGTGCATAAAAATGTCGTCTTTATTGGATATTATTGCATTTCTCGTGCTGTATTCGAATTGAAGAATTGCGAATGGAAATGCAAATTGTCTGTCAGCAATTGTCAGCAAACCGCCTTTCCCTCGTTTCACAGAAAGTGTTCGAAGACTCATGCTCCCTGTTAGTTTGCGGCCAATCCCAGCGGCGTAACGCTCCATTCGTATCGTGGGCAGAGAGCGCCAGGAAAGCTGGATGCCGTTGTGGTCTGCCCGCTGCTCGAAGTGGGTGAGAATAAAACCGCCGTAAAGCTGCCCGTGGCAACCGAACCAGCGGCCAAGCCGGGCTGAACTTGCCGTTCCAATTTTTGAACTTCGGATTTTGGCCATAGAGAAGCGTGTCCAAAAGCTTGCTGGGCTTCTTGGAGGTCGTTTTCCATCCGAGCTTCTGGACTGGTGCGAGAATCTCTAGTTTGGCGAGAGGATTCTTTGTCGTGACCTTGCGATCTCCCCGGATGACAGGCGTCGAATGGCCTTTGCCCGACAGCGCGATCTTCCAGCGGATGTTTTTGTCGTTGCTCCACTCCACGGGAGGGCTGGCGTGCGGCGCCACCCCGGTACCCAAGGGACCACGCCATTACGCCCAGTAGTCGTGAGCGGCCCTGCTATCGCTGACATTGGTCGGCGGGACTTGCTTTGGCGAAAGGCCTTGAATCCCGCGGCGGTGACGCCGGCTTCTCCCGATTCTGCGGCCGGTTGCTCTGGCAACCTCGTCGCCTCAGCCGCGTGAAGGATGCGAAACCCCATCCCAATCGCTGTTCCAGTGAACAGCGTGATGGCCGTCCCATTTTTCCGGAATCTGTGTGCAAACCGGTTCATGCCTTTTTGATATTCTCATTCTCCAGGCGTCGAAAGCGTCGGCTCAAGTTCATCCTTTCCTGGGTGGCTGTTCGTTTTGGGTCTTGGTGAGTTGGGACTTCATCGCGGGAATGTCCGTGGTGGGGAGCTGGCAGACATAGTTCTCGCACACGTGCGCCGTCGCTTTGCCTTTGTTGGGTTTGACGGTCCGGATGAATTCGAGATGTTTGCCGAGGATTGTCTGTCCGGCGCCGCCATCGGCGAGCAGTATAATTTTGTTGGGAATGAACTGATCGTGAATTGCACGCAACATCGCGCGGGTGTCAGCGGCGTCGGGATGG
>JACQWK010000687.1 GCA_016209525.1 Verrucomicrobiota bacterium | reverse complement strand
GTCGCGGTTCCCGTGCCTGCCGAACTGAAAGCGGCGATTGCAGAATCCCAGCGCCAGCTTCAGGCTCGCGCCGGCACGAAAGCGGTTCGTTGGGTCTCGGCGGCGCAATGGCATCTCACCCTCAAGTTTTATGGGAACGTGAACTCCGAGCAGTTGCCAGGCCTGACGGATGCCTTGCGCGTGGCCTGCGCGACCACCCGACCGTTCCCGCTTTCGCTGGGTGGCCTCGGCTGTTTTCCTTCCTGGCAAAAGCCAAGCGTGATTTGGATCGGCGTCGGCGGTGACCTGGCGACACTGACCGGCCTTCAGAATAGCGTGGAACAACGGACCGCAGTATTTGCCAACCGCTCCGAGAAGCGCGATTTCCATCCTCATCTGACCGTGGGCCGCGTTAAAGGCAGCCCACGCAATGCCCGCCAAGCAGCCCAGATCATCCGGACTCAGCAAGTCCTCGAACTTGGGAAATGGGAAGTCCGAGAAATCGAACTGATCCAAAGCATTCTTTCGCCGCAAGGCAGCACGTATCGGTCGCTGGCGATTTTTTATCTGGGGTGCAAGGACCGTGCGTGATTTGGCCGGTCAACGGCAATTCAACGCCACGCTTCCCTTTCCCCTCGCCCCGGCCCCACTGCTGTTGAATTAAGCGGACCGATAGCTTTC
Source organism: Verrucomicrobiota bacterium (assembly GCA_016209525.1). Taxonomy (GTDB): domain Bacteria; phylum Verrucomicrobiota; class Verrucomicrobiia; order Limisphaerales; family SIBE01; genus VHCZ01. The sequence goes on along the minus strand of JACQWK010000687.1, from coordinate 4,192 downwards.
ATAACCCAGGCCGGGAAGAAACGATTGAGGGAATTGTTGAATTGTAAGATGTGACCCTCTCGGAGGACTGACCCTTTCGGAGGACTGGTCGAAATCTTCAGATAATCTCAGCGGTTCTGAGATTTTGATGCAGTGAAGGCTGGCGTCGCTCTCATGGCACACAGCGGAAAGAAACGGCTCGCCTACGTCCGGCGCGAATCACGCCGCCGGGTGTTTGGCCATGGGCTTTCCCAGGCGGAACGGAGCGCAGAGCTCAGCCGCATCTGGGATGAAGCCCGCAGGCGATTCCCCGACTAAGCGCAGACAAACATTTCTCTTTTCTTTCTTATTGACCTTACGACAGGGAGTGTGGTCAGCAGATCCGAAAACCCTTCAAACCGGCTGGTGCGACATTGAACCACAGATACTCCGCCCGCACTCGCCTTCGCCCCAACCCGTCGTAAACGAACTCCGTCTTCCAAGCGTTGGTCACCGTCACCCGGCTCAATCGGTTTTCGTCATCGTAACTCCACTCGCAGTTTGCGCGCCATGCGGCCCACCGTGCTCGCGCTGAAGGCATCAACCAAGTTCGGTTCAACCGCGTCATATCCGAGCGTCACATCCGGACTGGTCGGATAATCGGTGAAGGTCAAGTTGCCGACCGCGTCGTAGCTTTATTTGGTCTGTCGGTTTAAGGAATCGATCCGGTTGGATAACCATCCCGTCGTCCAAAGACCAGCGGCCCAAATTCAAAAAACCTCGTGCGCCGACAGGGAATCACTCCGCGCGGCAATGTGAATCAGCCCCCACGAAAAGACGAGCCGCTTCTCCACTTCACGATACTATTGACTGACCCTTGTTTCGCTGAGTTGTCAATACTATTGACTGACCCCTGTTCTCGTTCTTTTGTGTTCTTTCGCGGCTTTCCTTCTCCTCCTGCTTTCAGCCGCCAGCGGCGGCGCTCCAACATAGCCTGAACCTTTCTTGCCCCACCGGCGGCGGAAACGGTGGATGGTTGGTAGGCGCAGATCAGTTCTTTTCCGTTTTGGCTTTGAGCCGTTTCAACTCCTGCTGGCGGTCCAGATAAGGAACGCCGGACGTAATCCACGGTTTGGCCGGTTCACCCTTCAGGTAGTGACCAAACCACTCGACGATTCGGCGATGATAATCGATCTGGTTCGGCTTTTTCCGGAGGCCATGATCCTCGCCGGGATAGACCAGCAGCACCACGTTCTTTTCTGCTCGCCGCGCGACGTTGTAAAGTTCGACGCCTTGATGCCAAAAGACCGTTCCATCGTTGTCCCCCACTTCAACGAGAAGCGGCGTTTTCATCTTGTGAATATGGAACAGCGCGGAGTTGCGAATGTACGCGGACAGGTCTTCCCAAAGGGGCACTTCCATCCGTTGTTGGCCTGTTTCGATGTGGTCGGTCTCCGCGATTCCAGAGTTCCAATGATGATTGCCATAGTTACTCACGAGGTCGGTAATGGGCGCACCGGCGACGGCCGCGGCAAAGAGCTCCGTCTGCGCGGCGAGAAAGCTTGCGTCAAACCCGCCCCAGGAATGTCCGACGACGCCGACATTCTTCGGATCCACCAGCCCCATCTCGCAAACCTTTTTCACGGCAGGACCAACGCATTCCACCACGGACAGTCCTGGTTCACGGGGACGGAACGCGATGTCAGGCTGCAGCACGAAGAAACCGAGACTCGTGAACACGGTGCTGTTGTAGGGATCGCGCTCCGAAGGACCGTGGTAGGAGTGAATCCAATCCGACAGCCGTTCATAGACGTAAACAACCATGGGATATTTCCGACCCGGCTCATAGTTCGCCGGATAAAACAATGAACCCTGGAGCCGCTCGCCAGGATCGCTTTTGTATTCCATTAATTCTGAATGCCCCCATGCGAACTGACACTGAAAGGGGTTCGTGGCTGTCACCTGCTTCGGCTCTTTGAGGTCAGGTCCGGCGATGAACAAGTCTGGTGAATCATCAAATCCCTGAACGACGTAGGCGTAAATGTCGGCTTTCTTCGCTTTGCTCATGCTATCGACTGCTTTGTCCAGGCAAACGAGCCGCTCGACAGGGCTCGCCGAGGGCATTAACCGGGCGTATCCCGATCGCTTGGTCCAGATTCCGAAGAGGCTTAAGTAAACGGGTTTCTCACGGTCAATCCACTCCTGGTCGGGATCCAACGGCACGTAGCGATACCGAATTTCTTCTGACGCGCCTTCGGTGAGTCGCACCGCGCGTGAGCCGTTGGCCGCCACTTCCCACAAGTCGAACTTGTCATAGAGAATTACGGCATGGTCGTTGGTCGTCCAACCGGGGACACCGTACGGTGGCTTCTGCTTAATCGTTCGGTCGGACTCCCAATCGATGAACGACGTGGGCAATTGGTGTGTGAGATTGGTCACCGTCCGTGTGGTCGTGTCGATCGTCCACCAATGGTTGTCCGCGAGATACAATAAATAGCGTCCGCCCGGACTGGCTCGCACGTATCGATCCTCCAATTGGTTCTTAATCGCCGTTCGTTCGCCGTTGGTGATATCCACCAATGAGAGGTCGGCCGCCGGGCGTCCAATGCTGCGATCCATCGCATAGGGCGACCAGTTCAGCGCGAACGAGAGCTTCTGGTGTTTCAAGGGCGTGACTTGTTCTGTGAAGTCTTTTCCGAGTTGAACGAATCGTCCGTCGCCGAGGTGCCAAGCCGCAAGAAGGCTTCGCTGGCGGTCCCTTCCAGCGCTGAGTTTCTGTTTTGGCATGACATCGACGTCGCCCGTGTGCCAGACGTCCACGTCCGCAGGGTCGTCCTGAATCTGGGATTGGGGCGAAGCTTTGTCAGCTTTTGGGTCTGGACCGGATGAGGGTGGACCCGAATCAGGAGCCGGAGTGCTGCTGCTCGTTTCGGGTTTCGTGACGGTTGTTTTCTTGCGTGGAGTTTCCTTCGGTTCCCATTTGCTGATGCCGAAAAATACAATGGCGCCGTCGTGCGACCAGGACGGTTTTCGGAATGAAACAATTCGCATACCCGACGGATAGCGCGAGTCAGATGTCGGGTCGTAGGTGCGCTTGGCCTCCAATCCTTGGCCAACGTGAGTCCAGGCCAGCGCGACCTGAGTGGGCTCTTCGTAACGGTCGTCTTCCTTCGACCGCAAGGCCACGAGATCGGCTGAATCTTTGCGCCACGTCAGCCCGGAATAAACGGCTGACGAAGAGTCAAGCACGCGCAGCGTGGCCGTGTCCGGATCGAAAAGCTGAATCCCATTGCCAATCTTGTCTTCTGTGGCAATGGCCATCGCCAGCAACCGGCCGCGTTCGGGCAGATCCTGCCAAACAAATTCTGACACGTTACCGAAGGTCGTGTCGCGACCGCTCGCCAGATGACGCACGATCACGGTGGCGCTTCGCGGAGTTTCCCTCGCCGCAGTTTGCGCCGGAGGGGCCGGGTCGGGTCTCGGCGTTTGCTCGGGAGCAAATCGCCGGATGGCAATGGACGATCCACTCGGGCTGAACGTGAACGACTCGACGCTGTCAACCGCAGTTTTTTCACCCGTTTCGAGATTGAGCAACCCGAGCCTGGTTCGGATTGGCTTCTTGTCTTTCCGCAGCTTTTCCCGTTCCTCTTCGGACACGCCGATGCGGTAAGCGGCCCAGTGAGAATCCGTGGAGAACACGGGCTGCTCGCCGAACGCAATGACTGTGGTGTTTGTATTTTCGAGTCGAACGATCCGCAGCTCGTTGCTCTGATTGGCCCGGTTGATGTGGTAGGCCAGCCATTGCCCGTTGGGAGAAAGCCCGCTTCGGCTCCCAAGAGTTCCGAGGGTTTCCCACTGACCGTAATCGGTGGGAGTAATGGCCGGTTTTATCTCTGCCCGGACGATCGTCGCGGCGACAAGAATTGCGATCGTGATCAGGCCCGGGGCAACGATGTCGGTAGTTCGCATGCGTGGCGGATTCGATAGGACTGTGTCGTGTGGAAACGCGTTCAGACCATACAAGGCCAGCAGCGATTGAACAATGAAAATGTGTGGTCGGCGGTCGGTGGGGTCGGCGGGGCAATCACGGGATTTGCCGAAAATCAGATTGCATTCTTTTCAGCCGTCGTTTAATCGTCCTCCCACCTATGGCACAAGCATGTTTCCACGCGAGTATCGAAGGGGCCCAACATGGCGGAAAAAGTCTGGCCGATTTCCTGGATTACGCGAAGCG
>JACQWK010000686.1 GCA_016209525.1 Verrucomicrobiota bacterium | reverse complement strand
GTCAGGACCAGTGCGGGCAGTTTCGATTTTCCGGCCATGCTCCCCAACCCTAATCGAAGCTCCGCGTTCTGTAAATGTTTTAATGAAACGATGTACTAGGACGACGGTGAGCAGATAAAAATGCCAGGCCACACCCCGGGTCAAGCCGTAGGCCGCGAGCAATGGCGCGATCAAGAACAGAAAGGCCCACGAGGCCAGCAAAGTGGATTCAATGAGTTTCCAGCGAAAGATCGTCTGCGCCGGCACGGGAAGGGCGAGCAGAAATGTCGTCTCGCGATTTCGAAACAGGTTTGTGTAGCTGATGACCAGGTTGCTCAGGAGCAAGAGCGCGAACAGGAAGGCGAAGAGCAAGAAGAGCAGCCTTTCCGTGAGCAAGCCGCCCAAGCCGGGGAAACGCCCCATGAACCGCAGCCCGCGGTGAAACAACCAGAACGACAGCGCGAGATAGCCCACGATGAAAATTCCGATCACCGACCAAAGCAACAGGGACTGCTCGCGAACCGATTGCAGGCGGCGCCACGCCTGGAGCGTGTTCACTTGGAGGAGCAGAAGCAGAGGCATCATCTCAAGTATCAGTCGTCATCAGATAGAATCGGACCTCTTCCCATGAACCCTCGGTTTGTAGCCGCCGACGTAAGGAGGCGGGCACTTTGCCTAAAACCGCGATCCGCCTCCTTACGTCGGCGGCTACGATTCATGGTCCTTAGGCATGCCCCTTGGGCTTGAAGGGTGTCCATGAAGCTGAAGATGGACCCCTCACCCCTTCCCTCTCCCCATCGGATGGGGAGAGGGTGTCCGGACGGGTGAGGGGACCTCCAACAGCATTTTGAACCACTTCTTCTCATCCTGACCTCGCATTGGAACAAGACTCGGCGGCGGTCTCCGCGTGCTGACCGGCTTCTTGCGAGGTGAGCGCGAGGAACACTTTCTCCAGCGCGCCGGAGGCGCCGCTCCGTTGACGCAGTTCGTCCCGCGTTCCCAGCGCAATCAAGCGGCCCTGATGCATGATCGCGATCCGGTCCGCCATCTCCTCCGCCACGCTGAGCTGGTGAGTGGAAACAAAGACGGTCATGCCCTGCTGGGAGCGCTCCTTCAGAATGTCCTTCACCACGCGCACGTGATGCGGATCAAGCCCCACCATCGGTTCGTCAATCACAAAAACTTCCGGGTCGTGCAGCAAGGCCGAGACGATCGCCACGCGCTGGCGAGTGCCGTGCGAGAGTCCTTCGATGGGCTTCGCGAGAAATGGCTCCAGGTTGAACCTCGCGATCAACTCCTCCGCGGCGCTTTTGATGCGCGCTTCCTGCATTTGGAAGAGCTGGCCGGTGAACCGGAAAAACTCCCACGGGGTCAGTTTGTCGTAAAGGAACGGAAAGTCAGGAACGTAGGCCAGCCGTTTGCGGGCTTCCAGCGGTTCTTCCTGCACGTCAAAGCCCGCCACGCGGGCCGTCCCGGACGTGGGTTTCATCAGGCCGGCGATGATTTTGATCGTGGTCGTCTTGCCGGCCGCATTCGGTCCCAGCAGCGCGAGAAATTCCCCGCGCCGGACCGTCAGGTTGACTCGGTTGACGGCCGCCAGGTCCGCAAACCGTTTCACGAGGTCGATCAATTCGATCATGGCGCAAGACTAGTTTCCGAAGGAGGTCACTAACAAATCGACACTCCTCACCCGGCCTTCGGCTGCCCTCTCTCCTCATCCGATGAGGGGAGAGGGATAATCCATGCCGGATAGGCAATGAGCTCTTCAATCCAATTACAGATTAATCAGAGCATCATTCATGAGCTGGATTCCGTTGGACAAATCCACGCGCAGAATCTCTCCCACGCGGCTGACGATGATCACCGCTTGGAACCGGTCCAGGACTTTCGCCTGAACCCGATAAACCCGCACTTTGGAATTGCCGATTTGCAGCCAATCGTTGCGGGCCTCCCATTGCAGCGCCAGGGAGGATTCCTGCAGGCCGAGGACCGTGTTCCAGTTCCCGGCCAGGTTTTCCGGAAACGGCAGGCCGAACTCCCGCAGCAAGCGCGCCGGTTCCCGGAAATCCGAAAGCCGAAGTTGTCTCTCCCATTTTTCGCCGCCATCGGTGTAGGTGAGCTGGAGATGTTCCGATGCCGCCGAGCTCTGCAGCTCGAGCGTCCTGGGACGGATCGAAACCTTGGCGGCAAGATCCCGCCAATGGCGCGTCGCGCTAAAGCCGGCATGGAGCTGGAAACGCAACCGCGCGCCCGATTCCACCAGCAACAGGTTTCCCTCCAGGTCGATCGTGTAACCCGAAAGGCGCTGAATCATCCCCTCGGGCTGGTTATCTTCCTCAGAGACTTTGCCGGTGCTCAGCTCCTCTCCGACATTGGCGCGCCACCGGCAGTAACCGACTTTCCGGCCCCGGTGGGAGATTCCGAGCGCCGAATCGTCCGGCGCCGTCAAGATTTTGCGCCAAACGACTCCGATCGGGACATCGCTCCCGAGCTCGCTCTGTCCCCTGAATTCCAAACGCCAGAGGAGCACATTCATGGTGGCCCAGAAGAGCGCGATCAAACCAAAGGCGAGCCGGTTGAACATTCGGGTTATCGGTTTGGAACGGGGATCCGGATCGCCTGTCCCACGCGCAGGCGTCTGGGTTCCACACCCGGGTTGGCGGCCAGAACGGCGCTGAGGGCCACGCCGTGCCGCTCCGCGATCCGTTTCAAGTTGTCGCCCGGCCTGACCACGTAGGTCTGGTACGTGCCGGCGACGGACGGTCGCGCCGAGGGCGTTGACGCGGCCATGAGCGGCTGGGGTCGCGACGCCGGAGGGGTTGTGGGCGGGAGCCCAACGTTGTTTGGTGAAATGACGCCCACCACCGGCGGCCGATTGGTGGGCGGCGGTGCTGGTTGGGCAGGCTGAGCCTTCAACTGTTCGATTTGTTGGCGCAACGCCGTGTTTTCCATCGTCAGCTTGTTCAACTGAGCGTGGATCTGCTGGTTCACCAGCGAAAGCGCCACTGTTTTGGCGAGCTCCACCTTGCACGACTCGATGCGAAGCCGCACTGTCTCCGCCATGTGGGACTTGGGCCGCAGTTTGAGGTGTTTCTGGTAGTGATAGATCGCGGTGGCGTGGTCGTTCTCGCGTTGCTCGTAAAGAAGACCGAGCTCGAAATGAGCCGATGCGGAAGGCGGATTGGCTTCCAGCGCTTTCTCAAACGATTCGATCGCCCCTTTGTAATCCATGCTGTTCACCCGGCTCTTGCCGGCCATGAAGTGCGATTCCTTTTCTTCGTCTTCAGGCAGCGTTGTCATGGGGGTGCACCCGCTCCACCAAAGGATCGCCGGGAGTAGAATGAGCGCGCGGCAGGCCACCGCCAAATTAGTCATGGGTCGAAAACTAAACCAACCGGGAACTCAGCGCAATGCCGCCCTAGCACTCGCGTAGGGCTCATTCAAAGACCGCACCAACGGCCGTAGCCGCCGAGGTGACGAGGCGGACATCGTTGACCACGCCGAAATCCGATTCTCAAGACCATGCAGCCTGGCGCCGTTTCGAACTTTGCAGCCTTCGGATTTTGGATTTCGGGCTTCGGAGTTGTCGGGCCCCGAATCGCGAAGTGCCCTGTACTGCAATTGCCCAACTTGCTCGCAGGCCGGCAAGAAGTTGTTGAGGGCCGAAAAAGGCTAGCCCACGAAAAACACGAAATGCACGAAATGAGAAAGACGAGTGCATTGGACTTCGATCGTGTGTTTCGTGGGCCGAACTTCGGTAGCGGCTTTGCCGCGCCGGGTTCGTGCGCCAGAACGCCGGATTCTGCCTTGCGCAGACCCTCAATCCTTTTTGCTTAGGCCGGCGGACGACGGGTTGGTCGGAGTGAGGGTTGACGGAGGCGAGTTCGTCGAAGGACTTGCCGGAGAAGGCGCCGGGAGATTAAACTTGGTGCGGAGCTGATTGGCGATCCGAGGATCGAAGCCGCTTTCCGGATCGAGCATATGGGTCAAAACCTCGCGCTTCAGGTCGGCCAACGGGGGAAGTCCGACACGCGCCTTGGAAACCGGGCCGACCTCCTTCTCGTATCGCTCCCAGATCTTTTTGGCCAAGCGCTCATAACCCACAGCCCTTTCATCTTCATCCATGGCGAGGTACAGAAGCGAATACTGAAACAATCCGAGAATGGCGGATTTAACCTTGTCGTGGCTCGTCTCGCCGATGTCTTCCTGAAAGCGCGCGAGGGCAAAGCTGTCCAGGTTTTGGTCCGGAGGCACGGCGGTTGGATACTTCTTCTTCAGGTATTTCAACCACTCCTCCGCCTGGGTGAGCCGGCTGTGCTCGTAGAGAAAATAGACCGCGGTCTTCAAGAAATTCCGGTGGGCGGTCTCGATATTCTGCCGCATGTCCGGCTCATACTCTATCATCTCCTCGTAAGTGCGATTGGTGCGTTCGACGATTTCAAGATTTGGCGCCGTCGTAAATTCTTCCGCCCCCCGGACCATGGGCACGACTCGCCCGCGGACGAAGGCCAGTTGCATGGATTGGAAGATGACCCGGCGAAGATTGATCAGATCCTGTTCTTTGAGCGTATCGTTCTTGGTGTTTTCGATGCCGACGACGGCCCAGTAGATCGCGTGAGTTTCCGGCAGACGCCATTCCAGGGGACCGTAGCGGTCATCCACCTCTTTCATCCAGCGCGGCTCCATTTTGTACTTCTCGCGCAGGATCTGCACTCGGGTCTCTTGCTCCTCCGTCTTTGGATTCAGCAGTTCGTCGTAGTTCGGGCGGCTCGTCCCCAAGACTTTGGTCATTTCCTCTACCCAGACCGCCTTGTAGTAGTTGTGGGCGTCATCCAGGTTTGCGCCCATCTTGTGCTGGAAATGCCAGGCGAGTTCACGGTAGATGAGAGGCTCTCTCGGATTGTAGCGGAGCCCTTCGTCCCGCAACAACTCAATCCCGCGCTTGACCCAGAGCCAGCGGTCCTTCGGATCGTTGAATTTCACCGAGATGTTGTAGGACATGTTCCAGGCCAGGTGCACCCAGACTGTGGAAAAGTGCGGCTGCAACTTGGTGATCCAATCCGACAATTGAACCATCTCGAAAAACTTGTCCGCCTCCTGCAAATCCGCGACGCGAATCCAGAGCATGTTGGCGATCAGTCCTCGAAAGCCGCCGAGGGCCACCGTGGTGAAGGCCAGCATCGGGGGAGCGTTTTCGAGCGGGTCGATCCGCGTCAAACCCAGCGTTTCGCGGCGCAGGTTCAGCCGGTTCTGCACCGGTGCCACGGAGAACAGCGACGCGGCGGCGAACAGCAGCAGGAGCGGCTTATAGAACCTGTCACGAAAAGACCTCATCACTTAACAGCTCATAAGTAACTCGCCATGAAACATGCCCCTCACCCCATCGAATCGGGAGAGTGTGGCCGAAGGCCGGGTGAGGGATGTCCGCTGGCTTCTGAACTCATAAATAACTACTGTTGAGCTTGCGCAGTCGCCAATTCACGGCGCGTGAAGATGGTCATGCCGAGGGCGCACAAGGCGCCTCCCATGATCACGCAGATTTGGGCGAAAGCCAGGCCCAGTTGTCCCCAGGAAATGCTCCGTCCCGTGCTCAGCGAGTCGATGGGTGAGAATCCCTTGACCATGTTGATCACATTCAGCAGAAGCTTGAAGAACGGCAATGCGACTCGGTCGATCACCGTCTGCTGATCCGCCACGCCGGTCTCGTGATTGACCTCGAAGATTGTCCCTTGTTCCAGAATCAATGAGATGGTTCCGCTGCACAGGCCTACGATCAAGACGCCCAGCGAAAGAAACGCCGCCACCGGGAACGAAAGAAAGGTGGAGGCTGCCAGTCCCAGCGCGCTGAGAAAGGCCAGCCAAAAGAAGATAATCAGCACCCCTCGGAGAAAATTGAGGCCAAATCCGCCTTCGCGGTAGAGCACTTCCATCCCGTCCTCCAACGGAAAGAGCAGCGCGGTTTCGTTGCGGTTGATAAAATTGACGGTCAACTGGCCCTTTTCGTTGAGCAAGTTCGGCGGCACTATGATTTCATGGAAGGTGTCCGCCGCCAGGCTCATGTTCGTTTGGTACAATCGGGCCGAGTCCAATTCGCCCACCGCCCACATTCCCAGGTAAGTCTTGGAAGGGCTCGTTTGGGCGACATTGAACTTCACGCGCAAGAAGAGCGGTTGGTCGCGCACCAAACGCTGCATCAGGCCAAAGTCGAGGACCCACTGCCGCCGAAAATCGGGCAGGATGACTTGGTCCCGCGCCTTGAGTTGCTCCAGAATCTGTTTGCGCATGTACTCCCGGTCGGTGAGCGGGACCTGGCTTTCTTTCACGCGCTTGTTCAGTTCCTCCTCGACCGTGGCGGTGAAATCCGGCAGCGGCTCTCGGACCGCCGCTCGCGCCACCATGACTTCGTTGCGCAGGATCGCCTGCTGTTGGGAAGGAAGTCTCTGCGCGCGCCACTGCATGAGGAGAAAGACCGCGCCGGAGGCCCCCGCCAGCAGCAGCGCGTCCAGCGTGAGAATGCCCAGCCATTTGCCCAGCCAGATCTGCCATCGCGCCACCGGTTTGACCGCCACGACTTGAATTTGAGCCTCCTCCATGTCCCGGGCCAGCGTCCCACAAGCCATCCAAAGCGTGGCCAGCCCGAGCAAGGCCGTGATCGTCGCCAGCGTGTAGGTCAAAATGATCTGCGTGAAACCGCGGGCGGTTTCGTCATCTTTGATCACCAAGGGCAGCAGGACGACCGCTCCGAGCAGGACCACCGCGAGAATCACCACCAAGCGGAGCCGCAAGGCGGCCTTGATTGTGAGCCAAGTGAGAGCGCGGATTTGCTGCATAACGACAACTTCAGCGGAGGCGCTGTGCGTTTCGGATTGAAGAGCGATCGCGACGGACGAAGCCACGCGGTGTTCTACCGCCGCGTTCCCCTTCCCCCCGACCCTCGCCTTCCGTGTGCGGCCGCTGCGGCCTGGAAGGCTGCGCGCCGGAAAAAACGTCGCGGCTTGCGACGATTTCAGGCGATACTGATAGCCTACAAGTCTGCGCTACCAGGGAGGCAACCTGCGTTAAACAGCGGACCGGGAGAGGGAACACGGCACGCTGTGCATGGATGACCGCCGCGCTCGGCGGCAAGACCGGCCGCCGACGATTCTCCCACTCCCGGCGGGAGGGGGCCGCCGTGAGGGCAAACGCGACGTATGCTCTTTCGAGGCTCCGGCCCAGGACGCCCGGCGAAGCAATCGACTCTGGAGGCGGCTCGGCCGAGACGGCTCGACTACTCTGTTCCAACTTGCTCGCAAGTTTCGAAGGAGTCTTTCCTGCGGAATGAACATCGAACATCCAACACCGATCCCTGAACGTTGATCGGACCCATTTCTTGTTCGAAGTTGGAAGTTTGATGTTCAAGGTTCGATGTTGAGCAATTCGGTTGCGGCTTCGCCGCGCTGCAAATAATGCGACAAGGCGTCCGCTATTTCGTTTTCCCCAAGAGTGAGGCGAGTTTCTCATTCACCTTTTCCAAATCAGCGGCGGGAGTCGCTTTGTCTGGAGAGGATGAAGCCGGTCGCTCTGAATCTTGGGCTTTGGTTAGTGCTGCCAATTTCTCTTGATCGACGGTTTCCTGAGGTTTTGGTTCCGCAGCGGGCACGAGGCTCGCAAGCGCGGACGGCAACGTCAGGCGCTCCAGGATTTTCTCGGTCTGCACGGCCGGAGTGTCGGCGTCCCCGCGCAAATATGCGGCCACGCGATGCCCTGAAGTTGCTCCGGACGTTTCGGCTTCGCTCTGCTTGGCCTTCTGCACCACGCCGAGGAAATAGTTCTCGAGATTCTGCGTCGGCGTATCGATCCGGACCCCTTCCCGCGCCACGTCCTTTCGAATGGTTTCCAAGACGCGCTCGAGGGTGGCCCGCGGCAGCAGCGGCGTCGTGATGCGCATCGTGTCGGGTTGCGCCAGGAGTTCCTTGAGCGTCCCCATCGCCTGGATCTTCCCGCCGTAATAGATGACCACGCGGTCGCAGACATCTTCGACATCGGCCAGCAAATGGCTGCTGAGAATCACGGTCTTTCCGCGCCGAGCCAAAGCGAGGATCAGGTCCTTGACTTCCCGGCAGCCAATCGGATCCAGGCCCGCGGTCGGTTCATCCAGGATCACCAAGTCCGGATCGTTGATCAGCGCTTGAGCCAGGCCAATGCGGCGTTGCATTCCTTTGGAAAATTCGCCCACCAGACGGCGGCGCGCTTTGTCCAAACCCACCATCTCCAGCAGTTGCTCGGCTCTCTGGCGGCGTTCGTTTCCAGGAAGAGAAAAGAGGTTCCCGAAAAAGTCCAAGGTCTCGTCGGAGTCGAGATACCGGTAGAGGTAGGATTCTTCGGGAAGGTAGCCAATGCGCGATTTGGTGGCGACGTGGCGAGGCGAATGATGGAACACCTCGATGTGCCCCTTGGTCGGATAAAGCAATCCGAGCAGGAGCTTCACCGTCGTGGACTTGCCGGAGCCGTTCGGCCCCAAGAGCCCGAAAACTTCACCGCGGCGAACTTCGAAATCGACCTGATCAACGGCCCTAGCTTTCGGGCGCCCCCAAAAATCCTTGAAGATCTTCGTGAGGCCGCGGACCGCGACGACGATGTCTTGCTGCGGGGCTGGGGGAGGCGGCAGCGATGGCGTTTTGACCATGAGTTCTTCCGTTGCGATCATAGCAAGAAGGTTTGCCAACCTCGGTCTTGGCAGACGAGGCCGCTGGATAAACTACGTCTCCTTCCCCCTCGCCCCGGCCCTCTCCCTAGGGGAAAGGGAGAATCGCTCTCCAAGGTTCGACATGTCGAGCGCCGCCTCTGGCTCGGTGCGCGGGCCGCCCAGTTCCCTCTCCTTGAGGGAGAGGGTCAGGATGAGGGGGAACGCGACGTCCAGCTCCCGAACGCCCTGGGCTAGCCCAGAGACTGCTAAGTGGGCACACGTGTTCATGCGAGTTTCGGCTGGAGCGTGGCCGAGGCGCTGGGACGTTCCCCGGTTCCAGGTGGTTTTGCCTCCGATGCTGTGACTTGGTACGGTTCCAATTCTTCGCCGAAGCGAACCAAACGAGCGCTGTTGAACACGACGATCAGGGAGCCGACGTTGTGGAGGATCGCGGCGATGATCGGATTAAAGTTCGGTGTGAACGCCGCGGTGGCCATGCCGCCGATAATGAACACGACCCCCACCAGAAAATTCTGGTTGATCACCAGGCGGGTGTTGCGCGAAAGGCGCACCAGGAATGGCAGCCGGCGCAGGTCGTTGTTCATGAGCGCAATCGTGGCGCTATGGATAGCCACCTCGCTCCCCGCCGCGCCCATGGCAATGCCGATGTCTCCCGCCGCCAGGGCCGGCGCGTCGTTGACCCCGTCACCAACGACCGCGACCCGGTAGCCCCGCCCTTTGATCTGGCGGACGAATTCCACTTTGTTTTGCGGCAGGCATTCGGCCACGACCTCCTCGCAACCGATCTCTTTCGCCACCCGGGCCGCCACGGGCTGGCGATCTCCTGTCACCATCGCCACCCGGCGAACGCCGCTCTCTTGGAGCGAAGCCAGCGACTCGCGCGCTTCGGCGCGTGTTTCGTCGCGCAACCCAACCCAGCCAATGCAGCGGCCGTTGCGCGCGGCGAAAATCAAACTGAAGCCCTCGGTCTCATCGAGATCGACCGACTTCGAGAAATTGTCTTCAATGCCATTGTCCCGGAGCCATTGCGCGCGTCCGACAACGATTTGCGCGCCTTCCACGCGGGCTTTGATGCCGCGGCCGGCGGTCTCGGCGAAATCCTGGGGATCCGTCAGCGGCACACCGACTTGTTCGGCGAGCGCTCCCAGCGCTTTGGCGGTCGGATGGTTGCTGAATTTCTCGGCGGACGCAGCCATGCGCAACAATTCGGCGGGCTTGGTTTCACCTAGAGGAGCAAGGCGGCTCACGGTCAATTTGCCGGTCGTGAGCGTTCCGGTCTTGTCGATGATGAACGCATTGATTCGGGCGGCGGCTTCGATGTCGCCCACGTTCTTGATCAAAACCCCAAGCCGCGCCGCGGCGGAGAGAGCGGCGACCATCGCCGTCGGCGTCGCCAAAATGAACGCGCAAGGGCAAGCAATGATGAGCACCGAGATCACGTTGTTGAGGTTTTGCGTGAAGGCCCAAACCAGCGCGCCAATCACGAGCACAAACGGCGTGTAGTAACCCATGTACTGATCGACAATCCGCATGATCGGGAGCTTGGTTTTTTCGGCGGCCAAAATCAGTTCACGCACCCGGCCCAAAGTCGTGTCTTGGTCCGCTCGGGTGACACGGACTTCCAGCACGCCCGTGAGATTTTGCGTCCCCGCAAACACGTCGTCGCCGGGCTTTTTGTCCACCGGCAACGATTCGCCGGTGATCGTCGCCTGATTGAACGAACCTTGGCCGCTCACGATCACGCCGTCGGCGGCCACATTGTCGCCCGGACGAATCCGAATGACGTCGCCTACCGACAACTCCTTCGCTGCCACTTCTTCCTCTTTGCCGCCGGGCAACAGCCGGCGCGCTTTGGTTGGGGTCAATTTGATGAGTGACTCGATGGAAGCTCGCGCCCCGGCCGCGGTGCGAGTCTCGATGATTTCGCCCATCAACATGAAAAAGGCCACTAGGCCGGCGATTTCGTAATCGCCCGAAGCGAAGGCGGCAAGCACGGCGATGCCCACCAGCTCATTGATACTCAGAATGCCGCGCCGGATATCTTTGAAAGAGGTCCAGACGATCGGATACCCCAAAATGATCGCGCCGATCATGGCGCTGAAGTTGGCGACCATGGATTCCGTGGTCGCGCCTTTATCGAAGAGCCATTCCACGACGTAGGCATTGATGATGAAGATCAGCCCGATGAGCGTCTGCCGGAGGCGGACCGGCGCGTGTTCGTGATCGCACGTCGCACAACTGGCATCGTGCTCATGTTCGTGCTCGTGCGGATGCTCAGGCGCGTGTTCTTGACGGCTTAATAGGGACGTGACTTGCATAAAAACAAACTACGGCGTCTGCTGCGCCTGCGGCTTTTGCGGCTCACGACTTAACTGTATCCTGAGTTCATAGGGTTTGCCACTGGCGGGGTCGGGGAGGAAATTCTTATCGACGGCGCTGTTTGTGAGCACCCGATGCAAGGTTTCGGTTTGTAGCCGCGCCATGAAGAGGTCCGGGTTGCTGCGATAATGGGGCAACTGGTTGGTGAAGTACCTCGCCTCAGCGGCAATGGCCTGCAGCAGGCGTGTTCGATCCGTTTCTCCTTGGTTGAGGACCGCGTTGGCTTCACCCTGCGCCTTGCTCAGCACGCTGTTTGCGTACGCTTGGGCGAGTTGGTTGGTCTGGCCGCGTTCTTGTTCCGCCTTCAGCACATTGATGAATGCTTCTTCCACGTAGCGCGGCGGGCGGGTCCTCAAGTCGAGTTGCTCGATCGTAATTCCGAGGCCTTGCTGATCGACGAGACGTTGGACGCGGGCCGTGATTTTTTCCTTGAGTCCGAGCTGATTCAGCCGCAGCGCGTCATCGACGCTGAATTGCGCGGAGGCCTGAAAGATCGCGTTGTTCAACGCGTTGAGCACCAGATTCGAGGCGTTGGCGAAATCCAGCACATAGCTCAGCGGCCGGTTGATCCGGTAGGACAGCGTGACTCGGACATGAATGATGTTCGTGTCGCTCGTGAGCGTGTAGCCATCGGCAGCCGGGCTGAGAGTCGGACCCGGCGGCGGCTCGCTGTTCGTGGCTTCGGCCTCAGGGGTCGTGGCATACCAACCTGTCGTGGACGTGACGCGCTGGATTTCGGTGAACGGGATTTTGACCACCTCATCGATCGGGTAGGGAAATGACCAGTGGGGGCCCGGACCGAGCAATTGCTGTTCGCCGACTCCGACGGGGCGGCCGAATCGGAGCACGATGGCGCGTTCTTGGGACGAAACGGTGAAAAATCCGGAGCCGAAGAACACAAGCACCAGAATGACCATGATAATCTTGACGATGACGAAACTGCTCCGCAGCGCCTCCGCGAGCGCCTGGTTGCTCGCGTCCTCGATCTGTTCCGGCGGTGGCGGCGGGGCCGAACCTTTTGTCGTGGACGGCGTCTGCGCTGGATGGTCGTTCGAATCGGGCATAGGCGGCTATTTGGGGCGAGCGCCCAGAGTGGGACCCGCCGGTTGAACCGCGGGCTTTTGCGGCTGGATCAGCAGGTTGTAAGGCGGGGTCCGCGGATCCAGGACCAGCGTGGTCTTTTCTTTAAGCGTTTCCTCCAGCGCTCTGAGCTGCGACAAGAAGATGGCCAGCTCAGGGTTCTGATTGAACACCGAGAACCATTTCGCAGCTTCGGCATCCGCTTCGCCCTTCAGGGTCGTGGCCTTGGCTTCGGCTTCCGCGAGAATCTTGGCGCGCTCGGTGTTTGCCGTGGACTTGATGGTCTCCGCTTCCGCGTCGCCTTTGGCCTTCAGCGTGGACGCCACCTGATCCCGCTCCGCCTGCATCCGAGCAAAGACCTTTTCCGTGACGCTTTCGGGCAGGCCAAGCTTCTTGATGCCGACGAACCGGAGTTCAATCCCGTATTTGGCCTCCGCCGTTGGGCGGGCTTTTTTCAGGATTTCGTCTTCGATTTCGCTGAACTTCAATTCCCGCTCGTCGGTCGATACGAAGTGCGAGAAGGGATGGTTGCCGACCACTTCATTTTTTGCGCTTTCGATCAGACCGCCGAGGTGGGGTTCCGCCTCGGCCGTGGTGCCACCGCGGAAGCTGCTGAAAAACGTCTGAGGATCTTTGATGGACCATCCCACATAAAGCATCACGAGCAGAGGATCCCCGCCCTTGGTCAAGACCTGCTCGAACCGGCCATCGAAGTTGTGAATCCGGTTGTCGAGTTTATAGACCTTCTGAATCGGGCGCGGCCATTTGAATTGGAGGCCAGGCACCCGGATATATCGGGTCGGTTTGTCGAACGTCGTGACGACGGCCACTTCAGTCCGCCTCACTTGGAACGTGAACAGCAGGACGAAGAAGATCAGCACCAGCAACGCGCCAATGACGAGGGTGACAGTATTGCGTTTCATAGCAGTTTCATTTTCGGCTGGTCGGCAGCGGCACGTCCAGCAAGTCCGGGCGGAGTTTCTCCTCCCAATTGAACTGGATGACGCTCTCAGTATTGGTGGTCGTCAGGATGTACTTCCGGGAATTGGTGGCACTCCGCTCCAGAGCGCTCAGATAGGCCTTTTGGACAAACACGTCGGGCGCGGCGCGAAACGCCGCCATTTGGTTCGTAAACCGCGCGGCCCGAGCTTGGGCGTCCGCGACGGTGCGATGGAAGTAGGCTTGAGCCTGGTTCACCTTCTGGGCGGCTTCGGCACCGGCCATGGCGAGGGTCTTCGCGGCATACCCCCGCGCGGCATGCAGGGCGGCCTCGTTCTCTTGCCGCGCCGCATTGACCTCCTCGAATTTCTTCGCCACTTTCACGGGCGGGTGGATGTCCTGCAAGCCAACGAGAAGAATGTCCACCCCGAGCTCGCGAGCATTGGCCAGCGACTGGATTCGCTGCTTCAAGTCCTCGGCGGCTTTGGCGCGTCCACTGGACATGACGTTCGTGAGGTCCACGCCGACGAAATATCGCACGATCTCGTGCGTCGCCAACTTCTCCAGCAAATTGCTGGCATCGGCATGATGGTAAGCCCAGGCCCGGAGGTCCCTGATCTGATATTGGACGGGGACGCTGACGGTGAGCAAATCGACCGGGGCAAGCCTCTCGCCGGCCGCGTCATTCGTCGTGGATAAGGAAATCGGGCTTCGGGAAGCCACGAGCAGATTGAACTCGGTTTTGTAGTGCGGGACCGTCCAAAGCACGGTTGTTTCGTGGCCCTTTTCCTCGTCCAGCTCGAAGCCGACGTTGAACGATTGGATTTCGCGAGTGCGCGACCGATAAACCGAGTCGATCGGCCAGGGAAGTTTCAAATGCAGTCCCGGTTCGAGCAACGAGCCGCCCGTGACCGGCCGGCCAAATCGTTCCAACAGCCCCTGCTCGCCAGGGCTGATGAAGACGATCGCCGTGGAGGTCCAGAGCAGCCCGACCTGCAATAGGATGATCCACGCGATCGCGCGTTCGAGAAAGCGATAGAACCACGTTTCCGAAACCTTGAAGCCAAACTGATAATCAAGCGCATGCGCCGCCGTCGTCACCAGACCTTCGGGCTGGGCCAGCAGCCCCACCAGCCGGCTGTCATAAATCAACCGCGCCATTTGCCCCTTCAAGCGCGGCCGATAAATCTCCAGGATCAAGTTGACGATAGTTTCGATGGCGGAAAGCGCCACGATCGCCGCGAGGACGCGGGCCACGTACAGATCCACCTTGGGATGTTCCAATTGCACCGCCGCCAGCGAGCCGGTCACTACGAAGCAGACATACGAAGAGAGGAGCAGATAGCTGGCGCCGGGCCGCAGCAGCCTTGATCCTTCCATGCGCGCCCGGTTGGCCGAGTATTTTCCGATGAGGAACAAAATGAGCGCGAACATCCCGAACAACGCCATGGCCACGGCCGGTTTCTGAAGCGGGGCTGGGGTGGCCTTGGCCAGCCACCGCCAAAGCCAATACGCGAGGCTCCCTTGGATGAGGAAAAGCACAATCGCGAAGCCGGGGACGAAGAAGCGCTCGAACTGTTCGCGCACGCGCTGCGCCGGGAAGAGTTCGGCGTCTGTGACATTGAACAGGCTGGCGCTTCCTTTCGATTTGTTGAGTTCCTCGAATTCCAGCTTCTCCAGCCGTTCGCTTTCTTCAAGGCGCATCTGAAAGTAGCTGACCGCAGCCACCAGGAAACCGAGCCCAAGGAAGGCCAGGCCGGTCTGGCCGGCGAACGCCTTGGCGTAAAAAGCCAAGAAAGCGGCCGCGCCCCCGACGACGACCAGCACGCACAAGTTGACAAGGCCGATCTTTTGCAGGTTTCGTTCCATGGCTTGCTTCAACTCAATTCACGGTCTTCAAACAGCGCCAACGCCAGGGCCAGCGACGCGCCCAAGTAGGCCACGACATATCCGAAAGCTTGGCCCACATAACGCCAAGGAATGGTCTTCTTGTCTTCCAGCGCGTCGGCGAGCCAGAAAAATTGCCAGTTTGGCACGACCGTGTAAAGGACAGAGGCCCACGCTCGGCCCCCTAGCCCGGCGCTTTTCAATTCCCGCACCTCGTCCGGTGACAGCTTCTTTCGTTCGTCCGGGTCCAACTTTCCGTTTGTGTTCGCGTCGTGCTTTTCCACGGTTTTCCTGAGCAAATCGAGCTGGCGTTCACTCCACCATGAGTTCTTGACCTCCTGTTTGAGGTTAAACGTCACCCAGGCCGGTTCCGCGCGCCGGCCAAAAAGATAATCGGACATCAAGCCCATCAGGAAGATCGCCGAACAGATGGCCAGTGTCGGAATCATGTCCCAGCGCGTGGAACAAGCCAGCGCCAAGGCCGCCAAAATCCAGAGCGCGAACAAAATCAGGATCGACGCCTGGATCAGCCTCCAATCAACCCCCTTGGCAAACGTCTGCCATTTTCCTTCCTTGTCCAAAAAATTGATCAGAATGAACGCGAACGAAACAAAGACGACCACGAAGGAGACCGCGTCGGCCACAAAAGGCCGCCGGAGAAAGTAATTCGTGAGGCCCCCAAGCGCGTAGGCGAGAATCAAAGCCAGCGAAAAGATCAGCAGCGCCAATCGATCCGTTCCTCCGTAAGCGTCAAACGCCATCCGGCTGGCCAGCAGCGCGCTCACCAGATTGACAAAAGTCAGGAGTGTGAGCGTGCCGATCACTCCCACGTACTTGGCCAGGAGGAATCGCGTGCGCCCCACCGGTTTGGCCAGCACGGCCAGCGCGGTTCCGGTTCGGATTTCACGGCTGAGCGATGCAGAGGCGCTGAGCACCGCTCCAAACAAGCCGGAAAGCAGCATCACCGCCAGCACGCTGTCTTTCACCAGTTTCGGATCATCGCCGAAACCAAAATACGGAACGCAGGCCAAGAACACGCCGAAAGCGCTGGAACACGTCATGAGCAGCAGGAACACCGGCTGGCGCACCAACTCCATGAAGGCGTTGGCCGCTATGGTCGCAAATTGTCGCATCGTACCATGAAAACCCTGACAGATTACGAACCCGGCGGCGGAAAGCCAAGAGCTAGTCCATCTGGATCACGGTCGGCCGGGTTCGGAGTGGGTGGAAAATAGCTGGACTGAAATGTTTTGCAAAGTGTGCGTTTTGCCGCACACCGGGCCGTTCCGATGAGCGTTTGAGCGCACAGCGCTGAACGGCTTAGCCCGAAATCGTCGCAAGCCGCGCGAATTTCCGCAGCGCGGCTGGGGTCGAAGACCCAGCCGCAACTTGTCGGAGTTGGCGGGCCGCCGCGGCTGGTGCTGCGCACACAGCCGCGCTCAGATCACTGCTTCCATTGCCAATGCTCGTCGAAGAAACCCGCGGCGACGACCGTGGCTCCGGCCACCGAACCAGCCGCGCTGACTTCGACGACCGCGTAAACTGACTTGTGGGGGGCTTGGGAAGCCTCACCTGCTCTGGAACCATCCTTTGAAATAGGCGGCGTTGGCCGTGCTATTGGTTGCCGGATTGCGGGACGCGGAGAGGCCGAACCGCTGCCAGGGAACCGCGGATTGCGCGTAAAGGGGTCGGTTCTAACAATTGACAATCATGGTCTATAACGACAAACCTCGCAAGCGTGCTGCCACTCCTCGGCTCGGCCCGCTTTGCCCAGCTAGTGCGAGACATAACTGGCGCTGCCCATGTGAAGACGCCGCGCAATCCAGTGTCGCGTCATTGGCGATTCGCGTCGAAGTCTCCCTGCCAAGGCCGCCTTGTGCGGATGCCCTATGGCCTCCCGGCCCAAGTCCTTCTCGGTCCAACTGACCTCCTTCAGCCCCTCCCCAACGATGGCTTCTGCACGCTC